>UQMU01000014.1 GCA_900542305.1 uncultured Collinsella sp.
CGCAGGAAGCTTGGATACGCCTAGGCGCGGTCCAAGAAATCGTCCGCACCCCCAAGCCCCAATAAAGGAACCCTCAACACCGATAAACGGTACCTCTAAAAATGAATTCAGCCCAGTAACCCTGTAGCGAGTTAACAAAGGAGGCCCCGTTCACCCGGAGCTGATTCCGTCGCGCGACTTCTGGCGAAGCCAGTAGCCACCTTAATTCAGGCTCGTAACCCTGCGGCGTTAAACGAAGGAAGCCCCGTCTCCCGGAACTGTTTCCTTGGCGCGACTTCTGGCGAAGCCAGGTGAGCGCAAAGGAAACAGTGTAGGGAGACGGGGCTTCCGGTGGGAAGTTTAGCGACGCTTACGCCTTGTTGACGGAGCCAAACTCCTCCATGAGCTCCTTGGTGCGGGCAACGATGTTGTCGCGACCAGGCTTGAGGAGCTTGCGGGGGTCAAAGCCCTTGCCCTGCTGATCCTTGCCAGCCTCGATGTACTCGCGAACGCCCTTGGCGAAGACGAGCTGCAGGTCGGTGTTGACGTTGATCTTGGAGATACCCAGGGAGATGGCCTTCTTGATCTGATCCTCGGGGATGCCGGTGCCACCGTGCAGGACGAGGGGCAGGTCGCCGGTCTGAGCCTTGATCTCGCCCAGGCGCTCGAAGGAAAGGCCAGCCCAGTCAGCAGGGTACACGCCGTGGATGTTGCCGATACCGCATGCGAGGAAGTCGACGCCCAGGTCAGCAATCTGCTTGCACTCAGCAGGATCAGCGAGCTCGCCGCTGGAGGTCACGCCGTCCTCGGTGCCGCCGATGCCGCCGACCTCGGCCTCGATGGACATGCCCTTGGAGTGGGCAAGCTCAACGAGCTCCTTGGTGCGGTCGAGGTTAAGCTGGAAGGTCTCCTCGTGAGAGCCGTCATACATGATGGACGTGAAGCCGGCCTCGATGCACTTGAAGCAGTCCTCGTAAGAACCGTGATCGAGGTGAAGGGCGACGGGAACGGTAACGCCCGTGGCCTCGACGGCAGCCTTGACCATGTCGGCGCAGACCTTGAAACCGCCCATCCACTTAGCGGCACCAGCGGTGCACTGAAGGATCAGCGGAGACTTGGCCTCCTCGGCGGCCTGGAGAATAGCCAGGGTCCACTCGAGGTTGTTGGTGTTGAAGGCACCGAGACCGTACTTGCCGGCCTCGGCCTTCTTGAGCATGTCTGCTGCGTTGACGAGCATAAAAGAAACCTCCTGTAAGGTTGCTCCGATAACGCCTGAGATTTTACCACGACATACCCGAGCATAAACGTTCGTTTGTTCACGAATACCATCCGATTGGACAAATTTTGACCGTTTGCCCCACAGAATCGACCCGCTGGGGAAAATAGCTTGACGATTGAGCGGTCTTCGTGGTTCGGAAGACGGCTTCGAGCCTACATCTGCATAAACGGGTTCTGCATAAGTTCGCGCGCCATCGTGGTCGAATCGCCATGGCCCGTCAAGCAAACGGTATCGGGCGGAAGCATCTTGGCAAGTTTGGAGAGCGAGCGCATGATCGCCGCCTCGTCACCGCCGGAAAGATCGGTACGACCGTGGCTGCCCGGGAAAAGCGTGTCGCCCACAAAGGCGATGTTCCCCTGCTCGGTCGCGGCGAACAGGACGATGCCGCCCGGCGTATGCCCCGGCGTCTCGATCACCTGCAGGCAGACGTCGCCCACCTCGATTGTATCGCCCTCGGCAAGCAAACGCGTCGGCTCACCCGGATCGGGTGTCTCGATACCCCACATGGCGCGCTGCTCCTCGATATTTGCGCGAGGTACCGTCACGTCCTTAGCGCACAACTCATATAGCGCGCTGTCGCCAACGACAGCTCGAACCCCGGCAACCCCGCCAACATGGTCGGCATGACCGTGCGTGCAGACAGAGCCGAGTACGCGCACCTCGGGATGCGCGGTGCGGATATGCTCCACAAGACGCTCGCCCTCCCACGCCGGATCGACGATTAAGCACTCGTCATTCGAAATCACGGCGTAGCTGTTAGTCTGAATCGGGCCGTTGACGAGCGCCTCAATCGAAGCCGCGCCTCGGGGTGTCAGGTCCAAAGTCATATCGTCCATGCGCATACCCTCCTTCTAAAATACGTTCGAGGCACCAAACGATGCCTCGAACGTAACCAATATCTATGATGCTGAGAGGCTCTCGCACCTACACACGGCGCTTGAGTTGCGCTCCGCCCTCGCCGGGCATAAGACGGCGCGCGTCGTAGACCGAGTCAACGCTGCTGATAGAGGCCAGCAGCGGATCCAGACCGCTCGCGTCCGAGATCTCGACCATAAAGCGCAGGGTTGCAATACCCTCGCGGTTGGTCGACGTAGCGGCAGAAAGGATATTGCCGCCCGCATCGCCAATGGCAATGGTGACATCCTTGAGCAGGCCCATGCGGTCCAGGCACTCGACCACGATCTCGACCTGGAAGAGAGTGTCGGCAGCACCGTCCCACTCCACATCGATCATGCGCTCGGGATGCTCCATAAGACCCTTGACGTTGGGGCAGTTGGCGCGATGCACCGAAACGCCACGACCGCGCGTGATGAAGCCGACGATGTCGTCGCCCGTCACGGGATTGCAGCAATGGGCCAGACGAACCAGCAGGCCGCTGTTGCTCTCGCCCTTGACGATAATGCCGTTGCTGGCGCTCTTGCCGCGCTTTTGCGGCTTGCGGTTGGAGCCTCGGGCCGGCTGCTTCACGACCTCGGCGATAGCATCGGCCTTGGTGAGCTGCTCCTCGGGCTTGGGGTCCAAAATCTGCTCGACCTTGTTACCCACAGCGCGCGGGGCAACTTTGCCGGCGCCGACGGCGGCAAACAAGTCCTCGAGCTGCTTGTAGTTAAACTGCTCCGCCACGGCGTTGAGCGCACGCGTGGATCGCGGCGTAGAGATGCCATACCCGCGCTTGCGCAGGTCCTTGGCCAGTATATCGCGACCGGCGGCAGCGTCGTCGTCCTTGGTCGCAGCGGCAAAATAGCGGCGGATCTTTGACTTGGCGGAAGGCGTCTTAACGATCTTGAGCCAATCACGCGACGGCTTGGAACTCTTGTTAGTCAGGATCTCGACACGGTCACCCGTCTTAATCTCGTGCGTGAGCGGAGCCACCGCACCGTTGATTTTGGCGCCGACGCAATGGTTTCCCACCTCGGTGTGAACGGCATAGGCAAAGTCGAGCGGCGTGGAGCCGGCACGAAGCGCCATGACCTCGCCCTTGGGCGTAAAGACGAAGATCTCCTGATCGAAGAGGTCGACCTTCAGCGAATGCAGGTATTCCTTGGCGTCGGTGATCTCATCAGACGCAGCCCAATCGAGCGAATGCTTGAGCCAGTTGATCTGGTCGTCCAAACGTTGAGCGTCATTGGTCTTGGAAGCAGACGATCCGCCCGACTTCTTATAGAGCCAGTGGGCGGCAATGCCGTACTCGGCCTGCTCATGCATCTCGTAGGTTCGAATCTGAATCTCGAGCGGACGAGCCGTAGGGCCGATGACCGTCGTGTGGAGCGACTGGTAGTTATTGACCTTGGGCATGGCGATATAGTCTTTAAAGCGACCAGGCATGGGGTGCCACAGCGTATGCACCGCACCGAGCGTGGAGTAGCAATCGCGCACCGAATGGGTAATAACGCGCAGCGCCACCAGGTCGTAGATCTCGGAGAACTCCTTGCCCTTGCGCTTCATCTTTTGGTAGATGGACCAATAGTGCTTGGAGCGGCCGTTGATCTGGAAGTCCTCCAGACCAATGCGGTTGAGCTCATCGGTAAGCGTCTTGATGGTCTCGGCAAGGTAGCGCTCGCGGACCTCGCGCGACTCAGCCACCATGCGCGCGATGCGCTGGTAGGCATCGGGCTCCAGGTAGAAGAAAGACAGGTCCTCGAGCTCCCACTTAATAGAACTCATGCCCAGGCGGTCGGCCAGGGGCGCATACACGTCCATGGTCTCGCGAGCCTTAAACAGGCGACGATCCTCGCGCAGGGCTGCCAGCGTTCGCATGTTGTGCAGACGGTCGGCAAGTTTAACGATGATGACGCGGATGTCCTTGGACATGGCGAGGAACATCTTGCGCAGCGTGAGGGCCTGCTTCTCGTCCATGCTGTCGACTTCGATGTTGGTGAGCTTGGTCACGCCATCGACGAGCTCGGCCACCGTATCGCCAAACAGGCCGGAAACATCGGCAAGCGAGGTCTCTGTATCCTCAACGGTATCGTGCAGCAGCGCGGCGCACACCACATCGCAGTCCATCTTGAGATCGGCCAAAATGATGGCAACCTCGACGGGATGGTTAATGTACATCTCGCCCGAGCGGCGCTTTTGGTTGCAGTGCTTCTCGGCGGCAAAGCAGTAGGCCTGCTCCACCTTGGAGAAGTCGTCCTCATTCATATATTTGAGGCACAGGCGCTCCAGCTTGTCGTAGCTGTCCGCCACAATCTCGGGCGGCAGCTCATCGGCATGCTTATAGTGCTCCATCTCCGAAAACGGCTGGAGGGTGGAATCATGGGCGGTACGGGCTGCGGCATCCATCGAGGTCCCCTTCCCCTAGGCCCGCGGTACGATCGGGCGGTTAACTTTGGCTAGCATATCAGAAGCGCACGAATCGAGCGCCCAGCTCCGGAAAGCCGAAAACTCCATGCGCGAGCGCAAGCCCTCCAAATAGCGAATTGACCTACTCAATTGCACGCGGCCGGGGTTTTCGGCCATCGCGATGCGACGGGTGTCGTCAAACCCCGAAACTCGACAAAAACCAAGCTCTTCGAAGATTCCCAGGCCGCTTTCCACCGAACGCTCGTCGACCGGCGTGCGAGCATCGATGGCAAGGCACATCTGTGCGATGTCGATATCGCTCGCGCTAAAGGAATCGTCCCCGGTTTTGCCGCGGTTGGAGCGCCACATGGTCTGCAGCGCGCGATAGAGCGTGACGAGCTCGTCGCGCTCGGGCGCATAGCAGTCGAGTAGGCGCTCGTTAATGCGGGCGTCGCGCGACGAATAGAGCAGATGGATCACGGCGGGCTGGCCATCGCGACCGGCACGGCCGCTCATCTGGTTAAACTCAATGCCGCCAAACGGCATGTGATAGAGCACGACATGGCGAATATCGGGAAGGTTGACGCCCTCGCCAAAGGCAGATGTCGAGACGATGCAGCTGAGGCTTCCGTCTCGGAATGCTTCCTCCACGCGACGGCGATCGGAACGCGCAAGCCCCGCGTTATAGAACGCGATATGGGTTGCGCAATCGGGCACACGCTTGCGCAACGTCTTGGCGAGCGCCACGGACTGGTCGCGCGAATTGACGTAGATGACGGTCTTTTCCCCCGTCGCCACAATCGACACCAAACGGTTCTCGCGACTTGCAAGATCACGGTCGTCCTCGAGCCGCAGGTTCTCGCGCACCGTCTCGTCGACCACCGTGCGAGTGATCGGCAGCATGCGGGCAAGCTCGGCCACGACCGGAGCCGTCGCGGTGGCCGTCGCAGCCATAACGACCGGGTCGCCCAGGGCTTTGAGGATATCGGGCATGTCGAGATAGGCGCTGCGGTCGCCGCCCTTGGCAAGGCCGGCGTGGTGCGCCTCGTCGATAACGACAAAGCCGATGCGGCCCGAACGTGCGAAGCGGTCACGGTGGATAGATAGGAACTCGGGCGTCGTGAGCACGATACCGGTGCGGCCCGAAGCTAGGCCGGCGAACACATCATCGCGTGCGGCCTCCACGGTCTCGCCGGTCAGCACGCCAACACCAATACCGAGCGCTGCCATCGTCGACGAGAGGTGATAGGCCTGGTCGGCAACGAGCGCACGCAGCGGATAGACAAAGATGCTCGAACGTCCGCGAAGCACCGCCTCACGCGCGGCATGCACATGGAAGATGAGCGACTTGCCGCGCCCCGTTCCCATAACGGCCAGAACACTTTGGTGATCGGCCAGGGCATCGAGCGCCTCGACCTGCGCGCGATGTGGCTGGTTCGAGCCGATAAAGCTATGGATAAGCGAGCGCGTGAGCTCGGTATAGGAAAGCTGGGCGAGCGTCTCGCGCTTGCGCGACTCCAAGCGCAGGCCGGAATCCGCCGGCTGCACGCCACGACGAAGCTCGCATGCCGGATCGTCGACGCTGGGCAGCGTGGTATCGCGGACCAGAACATCCTTGACCATGAGCTTGGGCTTCACACGACCCTGCCAATGCTCGGCAACGGCCTCGAACACCAAGTCGACAGCGCTATCGCAGTTGATGAGCTTATCGATTTGCGGCACGCGGAACATAATAGCCGGCACACTCGCGGCGCCATCGGTCGCCACAAAGCGCATGTGCTCGCCGGTCTTACCCACCACGGCGCGATCACACATCGTCACGCCCTCGGCAGCCAGCAGCGGCACCTTATTACCCTGGCCAAACGGCTCAAGGCGGGAAATCTGCTCGATGGTCTCGATATTCAATTCGGAAAGGTCGACCGTGGCGGCAACCTCGTCGGTGTCCTCAAAGTCCTCAGCGGGAATCTCCGATAGCACGGCGGAAAGGCGACGACGGAATTCATCGAGCTTGGATGCCTCGATGGTCACACCCACCGCACCGGCATGTCCGCCGCGACGAATCAGCAGGTCGGAACAGCGCTCGACGGCGTCAAACAGGTTAACTTTGCCCACCGAGCGACCAGAGCCGCGCGCGATACCGTCCTCGATCGAGAACAGCAGCGCCGGCACGTGATAGCGGTTGGTCAGACGGCTTGCCACGATGCCCTTGACGCCCTCGTGCCAGCCTTCGCCGCCCACAACGATCGCGCGCCCGCCGTCATAGGTCTCCTCGACCTTTGCCATGGCATCGCGCGTGAGCTCCGCCTCGATCTCACGGCGCTGGCGGTTGATTTCCTCGAGCTCAGCCGCCAGCGCGCTTGCTTCGATGGGATTGCGGGCAAGCAGCAGGTCGAGCGCCAGCTTGGGATCGGCCATGCGGCCGGCAGCGTTTAAGCGGGGAATGAGCGAGAATGACAGGCCATCCGCCGTAATGCTCGAAAGGTCCGCCTTGGCAAGCGCGGCAAGCGCGATATAGCCGGGGCGAGCGGTTACGCGCATCTGCTGGATGCCCTCGGCAACCAGCGCGCGGTTCTCGGGCGTGAGCGGCATCATGTCGGACACGGTGCCCAGCGCCGCGACCTCGATTAGCGAACGCCAATACGACGGCTTGCCCAGGCGCTCACCCAGGACTTGCACCAGCTTGAGCGCCACACCAGCACCGGCAAGCTCGCGCGAGGGGCCCTCGTCCTCGAGCTTGGGGTCGGTCAGGGGCACACCCTGCGGCACCTGGTCGGAGGGCTCGTGATGGTCCGTGACCACCAAATCGATCCCCAGGTCCTCCAAATAGGAAACCTCTTCCTTGGCGGCAATGCCGTTATCGACGGTCACGATCAGCTGGGGGCGAGCGAGCTCGTTAATGCGATCGAGTGCCGCGCGCGAAAGACCGTAGCCCTCATCAAAGCGATGCGGAATAAACGGCGTGACATCGGCGCCAAACGTGCGCAGCGCCTCGGTCAACAGGCAGGTCGACGTAATACCGTCAACGTCAAAATCGCCAAAGACTGCAATGTGCTCGTGGTTGCGAATAGCACGCTCGACGCGGTCGGCAACGACCGACATGCCCGGGATAATGAGTGGGTCGGCCCAGTCGCGATCAAGCGAAGGCGTCAAAAACAATTGGCCCTCTTTGATGGAGTCAATGCCGTGCGCGACCATAATGCGCGCCACCAGCCCGGGAATGCCCAGACCAGCCGAAAGTTCCTTTTCGAGCTCGGGGTTTTGCTGAGCGACCGCCCAGCGATGCGTCGTCTTAAGCGATGACATAGGCACCCACCCCTGATAGGGGCAGGTCGCCGCGATACCTCTCACGGTTCATAGCGATGAGTCCTCTGTGTGTGCCCGCTTCGGCAGGCAGATCTGTTGAACGGATTTATTATACCGTGCAGCGCGGACGCAAAACGCCGCGGTGCGCCGCGGTTTCGGCAAACGATGGCGGTAATGGTCTCGAAATAATCGAGCGTTTCAGCCGCACGGACGCATACGAGCGTCTAGCATATCCATACAAACGAGTTCGCGGATAAAGGGAGTCACGGGACATATGAAGCAATGGGCTGGACTGGGAAAGTTCCTCGCGGGGCATATGCAGATCATCGTTCCGATTTGCGTGGCGCTCGGCGTGCTCTTTCCCCAGCAGATCGGCGTGCTCAAGCCCATTGTTCCCGCCCTCTTCGCCTTTATGACGTTTCAGGGCGCGCTCAGCAACACTTTTCACCAGGTAGCCGAGGTGTTCCACCGTCCGCTGCACCTGATTCTGGCGCTGCTGGTCTCGGCAGTGCTTATTCCCATCGCGGCGTATGCCATAGGGTCACTCTTCTTTGGCTCCAACCCCAACCTTGTCTGCGGCATCGTGCTCGAGTACAGCGTGCCCGTGGCCGTCACCGCTTTTATGTGGATCAGCATGTTCGGCGGCAACGGCCCGCTCGCGCTCACCATCATCCTGACGTCCTCGGTTATCTCCCCTGTGACGATTCCGCTCACGCTTAAGCTCTTGCTGGGTGCCACCGTCTCGATCGATGTGCCGAGCATGATGCAAGACATGGCCTTTATGATCGCCATCCCCGCCGTGCTCGGCATCGTGATCAACGAGCTCACGCGTGGATGGGGACACGAGAAGCTCTCCCCCGTGCTCTCGCCCGCCTGCAAATTCATGATGATGGGCGTTATCGCCTCCAACTCCACCGCCATGAGCGAGTACGTGCTGCACATGAACGCGGTGCGCTTGGAAGTCGCCCTCTTTATTTTGGTCTTCGCCATCAGTGGCTTTGTCGTCGGTTTTCTGGTCGCCCATGCGCTGCATCTGCCATATAGCGAGACGACCACCATGTGCTTTACCTGCGGCATGCGTAACATCTCTTCGGGCGCCGTCATCGCCACGCAGTACTTTCCGGGCGAAGTCGTGTTTCCCGTCATGTGCGGAACGCTGTTTCAGCAGGTACTCGCCTCGCTTATCGGGCATCTCTTTGAGCGTCTGACCGGCGAGGAGCGCGCCGCCCAGCGCAAGCGCGTCGAAGCCGGCCGCGACGCCATGGCACGCTAGACTGTCCGCATTACGCGGGTGTTAGTCTTGCTATACGAGCGTTTCCAGATGCGCACGCAGGCGCTCAGCATCGATATCGAGCGTTGTCTCAGCATTGACCTGGGCCAAACGATAGCCGACAAAGTAGGGCGAAACCACCCAACGCGGCAGCGCCTTGGCAATGGTCCGACCGCCCAGGTGATAGAAGAACAGGTTATACGACTCTGCGCGACCACCGTGGTGCTCGTTCAGGATATAGCGCAGAGCTACCTGGATTGCATCGGCGAAGAGATCCGCCTCGGCTTGATCTCTCGTGTCATCGCTGGCGGCGATTCCCTGCGGGGCTGAAACGTTGATCTCAAAGAACCCCATGATGGGTTCGGTTGAGATGTTGGCCGAGATCCTCCCCTGTTGCCAGACATTGATACCTTCGAAATTGGCGGAAGCCAGCGAAGCATAGCCGTCTTCCTGCTCCAAACCCACAATCTGTATGTGCGGATGAACGAGGCTACCGCCCGAGAGCGGACCCTTGTTCTTGTACATGAGCACGCTTCGATACTGCTGTGAATCGATCATCTGCTGCCAGCAACCCAGGGCAAACCGCATCACATGGTGGAGTTCATCCGGCTCATAGGTCACCAGGTCGGCATCGTGATCGGCCGACTCGATCAGCACGGTTTGACAGGTGGCGCGCAGGGTCTTGAACTTATTCTCGAGCCAAATGCAATCGCCATCACGGCGAATGATGTCGGTGAGCCCTTCTGTATCGCAAAAGGGGCACGCGGTGCCGGGACGACGGTTGTCGTCGGGCTTACCGTTCGCCTGCTGAACGTTAAATACCAGCGTCACGGGTTATACCTCCAGCGGCACAATCTTGGTGCCATGGAGCTCGGAGACGCCCAGTGCCGCCGCCACGGTATCGCGGTTGACCGTGGAAATGCCGCCGCCGGGAAGGATGGTCAAGCGGTCGCCCGCATACTCGATCAAGCGGGCCAGGTTTTCGAAGTTGTCCTCGATCGGCGTACCGGCAGCGCCACCATGCGTCAGGATGCGTGTGATGCCGCAGTCGGCGAGTATGTCAATCGCGTCGAGCTGAGCCTCGGGCGAGAGCTGATCAAACGCCATGTGGAAGGTGATGTCGATGGGCTCACGCTTGCATTCCTCGGTCGCGCAGCCCGCGGCCATCACGAGAGCGCCCAACGTAAGCTCGTCGAGTGCCCATCCGCCAGCGCAGGGCTTGCAGCAGCCAAAGACCAAGCCGTCAACGCCGGCGCTCACGGCAAGGCCCAGGTCCATCTCCATCATACGCAACTCGTCCTGGTTGTAGTGAAAGTCGCCGCCACGCGAGCGAATCATGCACATCACCCGCGCATCGTGCTCGTGTGCATAGTTGGTCGTAGCGCTGATAACGCCGGCCGAAGGCGTGGTGCCACCAACGGCAAGGTTGTCGCACAGCTCGATACGCCTTGCACCGGCATCGATAGCCGCCGGCACCCGCTCAAAGTTCTCGGCACAAAACTCGTACAGCATAGATAGACCCCCAAAGACAGCAGATGTTTTCCGACGGGCATTGTCACACATCCCCATGAAGTTGCGGTGGAATAGGGACTCATTTGGCCTCTGGAGCCCGTATTCAGTCCCTATTTCACCGCAACTTAAAAGGGGGCGCTGACCGGGTTGGTCAGCGCCCCCTTTGTTGAATGGATTAACCGCCCAGATAGGCCTTGCGGACGTTGTCGTCGTGCAGGAGCTCTTGGCCGGTACCGGTCATGGTGATCTTGCCGGTCTCGAGCACGTAGCCGCGCGTGGCGATGGAAAGCGCCATCTGCGCGTTTTGCTCAACCAGAAGCACCGTGGTGCCGGCCTTGTGCAGGTCCTCGACAATCTGGAAGATCTGTTCGATCAGAATCGGTGCCAGACCCATGGAAGGTTCGTCGAGCATAAGCAGTTTGGGGTTACTCATAAGGGCGCGCCCCATAACGAGCATCTGCTGCTCGCCGCCTGAAAGGGTGCCGGCGACCTGGCGACGACGTTCCTTCAGGCGCGGGAACTGCTCGTAGACGCGCTCCAGGCCCGGAGCAATTGTGGACTTGGGCTGTGTATAGGCGCCCATCTCCAGGTTCTCCTCGACCGTCATCTGCAAAAAGGCGCGACGACCCTCGGGAACCTGAGCCAGGCCCTTACCAACCAGCTTATCAGCGGGCGTATGGGTAATGTCCTCGCCCATAAACTTGATGGAGCCGGTCTTGGAGCGCAGCAGGCCCGAGACGGTCTTGAGCGTTGTGGACTTGCCGGCACCGTTGGCACCAATCAAGGCCACGATCTCGCCCTCGTTAACGTTAAAGGAGATGTCCTTGATGGCGTGGATGGCGCCGTACCAGACGTTGATGTTGTAGACGGAAAGCATCGGCTCTGCCATTTAGTTCTCCCCCTTATCCTGCTTACCCAGATACGCCTCGATAACGGCGTCGTTGTTCTGGATTTCCTCCGCCGTACCCTTGGCGATAACCTTGCCAAAGTTAAGCACGCAGATGCCCTCGCAAATGTTCATGACGAGCGACATATCATGCTCGATAAGCATGATGGCGATGCCGAAGGTGTCGCGAATCTTGACGATGTTCGCCATGAGCTCTGCGGTCTCGGACGGGTTCATGCCGGCGGCAGGCTCGTCGAGCAGCAGCAGTTTGGGGTTGGTGGCAAGCGCGCGGACGATCTCCAGACGACGCTGAGCGCCGTAAGGCAGCGATCCGGCCTGCTCGTTTGCCAGATGCTCCATATCAAAGATGGACAGCAGCTCCATGGCGCGCTCGTGAGCAGCCTTCTCGTGCTTCCAATACGTCGGCAGGCGCAGCACGCCCTCAAAGCCGGAGTAACGCTCCTGGTTATGCAGGCCGACCTTAACGTTATCCTCCACCGTCATGGTGTTGAACAGGCGAATGTTCTGGAAGGTACGGGCAATACCCATGCGGTTGACCTGGTAGACCGACTTGCCCGAGGTGTCCTCGCCGTCGAGCAGGATGGTGCCGTGCGTGGGCTGGTACACCTTGGTGAGCAGGTTGAAGACCGTGGTCTTACCGGCCCCGTTGGGGCCGATGAGACCGGCGATCTCGGTCTTGCCGATGGTCAGGCTAAAGTCGTCGACTGCCTTAAGGCCGCCGAATTCAATGCCCAGGTGGATGCACTCGAGTGCCGGGCGCTCGCCCAGATCGCGGTCGGGAACGATGGCGCCAGAAGGATACGGGACCATCTTGCCCTTCTTGAACTCAAATTTACTGGGCATCGGCTGCCACCTCCTTCTTGGAAGCAAAGCGGTCCTTGACGCGACCGAAGAACGCCTTGAGCTGCGGGTTGTTGGTAAAAATCATGACCAGGATCAGCACGATGGCGTAGATGAGCATGCGGTAGTCCGAGAACTGACGGAGCAGCTCGGGAAGCACCGTGAGCAGCGCCGCCGCGATGACGGAGCCGCGCATATTGCCCAGACCGCCCAGGACCACGAACACCAGGATGAGAATGGACGTGTTGAAGTCGAACTTGGTGGCGGAGAGCTGCGAGAAGTTACCGCCGAAGAGAGCTCCGGCAGCACCGGCGAGGGCAGCGGAAACCACGAAGGCGATCATGCGGTACTCGGTGACGGAGATGCCTACGGACTCGGCTGCAATCTTGTTATCGCGCACGGCCATAATGGCACGGCCGGTACGGCTGCGAACCAGGTTGAGCACAATCACGAGTGCGACCATGACCAGGATGGCACCGGCGAGGAAGGTCGAGTACGTCGACACGCCCGAGGCGCCCTGGGCGCCCTTGATGATGGCGGTGCCGTCCTCGAGCAGGTGCAGGTCGTCGATCGTAGAGTTGCCCGTGATGTTAAAGATCACGTGCAGGCCGCGCGAGTCGACACCCACGATAAGGCAAGTGACGATCTCTTTGATGATCTCGCCAAAAGCCAGGGTCACGATGGCCAGATAGTCGCCGCTCAGGCGCAGGACCGGGATACCGATCAAGAAGCCCAAGACGGCAGCGGCGATAGCACCGACCACGATGCTGATGACAAGGCGCACCGGATCGGAGGGAACGGCGCTCTCCAGCGCGACGGCGGTAACGATTCCCGTATAGGCGCCGACGCTCATAAAGCCCGCATGGCCCAGCGACAGGTCGCCCGCGATGCCGACGACGAGGTTGAGGGAAATGGCCATGACAATATAGGCCGTAATGGGAACCAACTGACCGGCGATCATGCGCGGGATCATATGGTTGGACTGCATAAAGAACACGATGGCGAAGGCCACGATGCACATTGCGTACGTGACAAAATCGTGACGCGTCTGCTTGTCTTTAAGAAACTTCATACCGCTCACCTACACCTTCTCGGGGACGTACTTGCCCAAGAGGCCGGCAGGCTTGACGAGCAGGACGATGATCAGAACACCAAAGACGATGGAGTTGGCAAGACTCGTGGAAATGTAGGCCTGCGCCATCGCCTCGATGATGCCGATGAGAATGCCACCGACAAAGGCGCCGGGGATGGAGCCGATGCCACCGAAGACGGCGGCGTCGAAGGCCTTGATGCCAGGCATGGCACCCGTCGTAGGCTGCAGCACCGGCGAGTAGGAGCACAGGAGCACGCCGGCGATGGCGGCAAGGGCAGAGCCGATGGCAAACGTCATCGAGATGGTGCGGTTGACGTTGATGCCCATGAGCTGAGCGGCAGCCTTGTCCTCGGACACGGCGCGCATAGCTTTGCCCATCTTGGTCTTGCCTGTAAAGAACATCAGGCCGGCCATGATAACCAGGCAGGCGACGATGGTGACGAGCGAGACGGCGCTTACGTTGAACTTGGCCAAGAACTCCGGCACCTGGAAGGTGACGAGCGAAGTGAAGTTCTTGGGCGTGGCGCCCCACAGAAGCTGCGCGGCGTTCTGCAGGAAGTAAGACACGCCGATAGCCGTGATCAGAACGGCCAGCGGGCCTGCCTGGCGCAGTGGCTTGTATGCCAGACCCTCGATGAGAACACCGAGAACGGTACAGACCACACAAGAGAGAACTACAGATGCCCAGCCCGGGAGGCCGAGATACGACGTGGCGCAGAACGAGACATAGGCACCGACCATGATAACGTCGCCGTGAGCGAAGTTCAGCATCTTGGCGATACCGTAGACCATGGTGTAGCCCAACGCGATGATGGCGTAGACGCTGCCCATGGACAGGCCGTTGACCAGGTATTGGATAAAGACCGTCATGTTCCACATCCCCCTTTCGAATAGGTTTCCAGTTAATGTATGAAACAGGGACGTTACATCGTCCCTAGATACCAAGCAAGCAGGGAAGGCCAAAACCTCCCCTGCTTGGGATCAAAACCGCTCTATGTAAGGCGGCCTATTAGGCCTGTACGTACTTGCCGTCGGTGATGACGTACGCCGTGGGCTCCTTCTGGACCTGGCCCTTATCGTTCCAGGTGAGCTTGCCGGTCAGACCGTCAACGGTAATCTTGAGCATAGCCTTGGACAGCTTCTCGGCGACCTCGGTCGGGTCGGCGTCGACACCAAGACCGGCCTCCTTGACGGCCTCGGCCACCGCGTGCACGCCGTCGTAGGCGTCGGCGGCAAACTGGTCGGGGGTATCGCCGTACTTATCCTTATAGGCATTGACGAAGTCGGCGTTCTTCTCGTCATCGGCGGAGAACGGGGTCATGAGCAGCAGACCCTCGGCCAGAGAGGTGTCGAAGCCCTCAACGCCCAGGATGCCGTCCATGCCGTCGCAGCCCATCATCTTGACGTCGTAGCCCATGTCCTTGGCGTTCTTGAGCAAAACGGACGCCGGCGTGTAGTAGATCGGCGCAAAGATCATGGTGGCGCCGGCCTGCTTGGCCTTGGTCAGCTGGTTGGTAAAGCTCGTGGCGGAGTCGTCCTTAAAGGTCTCCTCGTCGACAATCTCGAGCTTGGACTCAGCGGCCTGGGCCTTAAAGGAATCTGCGATGCCCGAAGAATAGGCGTCGCCGGAGTTATAGAACAGCACGAACTTCTCGTCCGCATACTTCTGCGCCAGGAACTTGGCAGCGTTGACACCCTGGTTGGGGTCGGTGAAGCAAACCTGGAAGACGCAATCCTTGCCGTCGGTGACGTCCTCGGAGGACGCGGACGGGGTGATCATGAACGTCTTGGGGTCGTTACCACACTCTGCGGCAACGGCAACCGACGCACCCGTGGTGGTCGGGCCGACGAGGGCCTGCATGCCCCAGTCGAGCAGGGTATTGAAGGCGTTGACGGCCTTCTCGCCGTCGGCCTGGTCATCCTCGGCCTTGCTGGCAAGCGGCAGCTCCTTGGTCGAGAAATCCTTGCAGCCAAGCTCGACACCCTGGGTAACGGACTTGCCGTAGGACGCGTTGGCGCCGGTCAGCGGGCCGATGGTGCCGATCTTAAACGAAGCGTCGCCCGAAGCGGAACCGCTATCGCCGCCGTTGGAGGAGCAGCCGGCTAGAATGGACATCGCCCCCAGACCTGCTGCGCTCGCGATAACGCTCCTGCGATTCATAACAGGGTTCAATGACTTACCGGTGAGGCTCGACATGCGGCTCTCCTCTCAAATCTCGTCGGGTTTCGGTTACCCGACAGGCCATCCTTCGCCGTGTTCGGCGTTCGCAAAATACTAGACGCTTTAGTTAAGGAAAGTGGCGATTATTTCAACTTTTCTTTGGATTTGTTCATTTATCCATAATTCTGCGTATTTCTATTATTTTATGCAGTAATGCCACTTTATTGTGTGAAAGTAATGTTTCCGTTCTGTTACAGGCGTCCTTGCCCTGAATAAAACGGCCCGCCGGTCTCGATGTATATGCACTTAGGCGGCGATGTACTTACCGTCCTGAATCACATAGGCCGTAGCAGGCTTTTCGACCTGACCTTCGTCATTCCACGTTAGCTCGCCGGTCAGGCCGTCGATCTTGATCTTGCGCATGGCCTTGGCAAGGTCGCCGGCAATGTCGGCGCCGTCGGCCGTAATGTCGATGTCTGCCTTGTCGATGGCCTCGACGATGGCGTGGACGCAATCGTAGGCGTCGGCGGCAAACTGGTTAGGCGTCTCGTCGTAGGCGTCCTTATATGCCTTGACGAAGTCGGCATTCTTCTCGTCGTCGGCAGAGAACGGGGTCATAAGCAGCACGCCCTCGGCAAGAGAGGTATCGAAGCCTTCCACAGAGAGCAGGCCGTCCATGCCGTCGGTACCCATGAGCGTCATGTCGTAGCCCATGTCCTTGGCGTTCTTGAGCAAAACGGACGCCGGCGTGTAGTAGATCGGCGCAAAGATGAGCGTGGCGCCGGCCTCCTTGGCCTTGGTGAGCTGGTTGGTAAAGCTCGTGGAGGAATCGTCCTTAAAGGTCTCGGTATCGACGATATCAAGTTTGGACTCCTTGGCCTGCTCGGCAAAGGCATCGGCAACACCCGAGCTGTACGTATCGCCGGAGTTGTAGAACAGGGCGATCTTGGCGTCCGCGTACTTCTCGGCCAAGAACTTCGCGGCGCTGGCGCCCATGGTGGGATCGGTGAAGCAAACCTGAAAGACCGTGGTCTTATCCTTGGTGACGTCGAGAGACGAGGCCGAGGGCGTGACCATGAGCATGTCGTCGGCAATCTCGCCCGAGACAGCGACGGCAGCACCGGTGGTGACCGGACCGACGAGCGCCTGCATGCCCCAGTCACACAGGGTATTGAAGGCGTTGATAGCCTTCTCGCCGTCAGCGACGTCATCCTCGGACTTAAGCGAGAGTTTGAGGTCCTTGGTCGAGAAATCCTTGGCGGCGAGCTTGGCACCCTTCTCGGCCGAAACGCCATAGGTTGCCGCGGCGCCGGTCAGAGGGCCGATGACACCGATCTTGAAGGTCTTGCCGTCATCGGCGGAGCCGCCGTCCGAGCCACCCGACGAGCAACCAGCGAGCGCCGCGGTGCCACCGAGCGCCGCGGCGCCAGCCAAGAAACTCCTGCGGTTAAGTACGTTGTTGATGCTAAACATGGTGTCCCCCTTTTCGCTGGCCGCGGTGCGGCCGTCTTGCGGTACAGGGCAAACCTTATGGTGCAAACGTTGACAGTTTGTTACGGAGTTCCGTTTGTAGCGAGCATGTTTCCAATGTTTCCGCAGCGTTTCGGGGGTGCCGTTTTGTGCGACTCCTGTTGCCTGGCGAGCATGCGCCCTCGGTTCACGCTAGAATGCACTCAACCTTTAAGCGGTTAATCCATCCATAAGATGCACGAAGGAGCTATCTATGAGCGAACCCCTGCGCACCGTGAACGTCGGTCTGATCGGTCTTGGAACCGTCGGCGGCGGCGTGGCCCGTCTGATCAAGAGCCACCACGATGAGTACCTGGCCGCCTACGGCATCGACCTTAAGCTGACCCGCGCCTGCGCGCTTGCCTGGGAGCAGGCCGAAGCTGCCGGTATTGAGCGCGAGGCCTTTACGAGCGACTGGCACGACGTCGTCACCGACCCCGCCGTCGATATCGTCGTCGAGCTCATCGGCGGCGAGCACCCCGCGACCGAAATCTTCACCACCGCCTTCGAGAACGGCAAGCACGTCGTCTCTGCCAACAAGGCCCTGCTGGGCCGTCATGTCGAGACGCTCGCCGAGAAGGCGCGCGCGTGCGGCGTGCAGATTAAGTGCGAGGCCAGCTGCGGCGGTGGCATCCCCATTGTCAGCACGCTCGAGCACGACCTGGTGGGCAACAAGATCCTGACCATCGCTGGCATTCTCAACGGCACCACCAACTACATCCTGTCGCGCATGGACGCCGAGGGCGCCGATTACGCTGACGTGCTCGCCGACGCCCAGGCAAAGGGCTATGCCGAGGCCGACCCGTCCGCCGACGTCGACGGCTTCGATGCCGCCAGCAAGACGGCAATCCTCGCCTCCATCGGTTTTGGCACCCGCGTTACCACCGACGATGTTTACCAGCAGGGTATCCGTACCATCGGCGCCGAGGACATCGCCCAGGCTCGCGAGCTCGGCTACACCATTAAGCTGCTCGGCATCGCCCGCAATACCGACGCCGGCGTCGACGTCCGCGTGCATCCCACGCTGATCCCCGCCGACCACATGCTTGCCAAGGTCAACGGCGCCATGAACGCTGTCTACGTGGTAGGCGACGCCGTGGGCGAGACCATGTTCTACGGTGCCGGCGCAGGCTCCTTCCCCACCGCGAGCGCCGTCGTGGGCGACATCCTGTCGCTCTCCGAGCAGATCAGCCGCGGCGTGGCTCCGCTGCCCGAGATTGAGCCCTATGGTCACAACCTCGCCTTTAAGCCCATGGACGAGCTCCAGACCAAGTACTATGTGCGCCTGAAGGTCGCCGACCGCGTGGGCGCCCTGTCCGAGACGGTCGACATCTTTGCCAAGCACAACATCTCGATCTCGCTCATCAACCAGGTCGAGGACGGCAAGTCGGGCGTCAACGATGCCTGCTCGGTCATCTTCCTGACGCATCGCGCGCTCGAGAAGGACGTCCAGGCTGCCGCGGCCGAGCTTGCCAACGTCGGCTGTGTGGCCGAGGTCGCCAACGTCCTGCGCATCGAGGACGTTGAGGCTTGGACCGAAGGCGTCATGGCCAACTAGTTCGGTTTACACCCCACAACGCATTTGCTCGAAGGGCTCCCGTCCGATGTGGGATGGGAGCCTTTTTGTCTCCTGCCCTAAGCACAACGACAGGGCACATTTGCGCGAGCCGCTCATCGGTAACGCGGGCTACCGTTCACCGATATGCAAACACGGCCGATTCCGGTTACGGCTACGCTGTGCTGCGAATGTCCGCCCGCGATGAGAGGAAATACCATGTTGCTCGAGGGCAAGAAAGCAATCATCACCGGAGGCACGCGCGGTATCGGCTATGCCATCGCCTGCCGTTTTATCGAGGAGGGCGCCTCCGTCACTGTCTTTGGCTCGCGTCAAGAGACCGCCGATGCGGCCGTTGAGAAGCTGACAGCCGCCTATCCCGACGCCAAGGTCTGGGGCCGCTCCTGCGACCTCACCTCACTCGAAGCCGTGACCGAGGCCTTTACCCAGGCTGCATCCGACATGGGCGGCTTGGACACGGTCGTCAACAATGCCGGTATCTCCCAGCGTTCACCCCTCTTGGACTACACGGCCGAGGAGTTCGCAAAGGTCATGGACCTTAACGTCGTCGCCGTCTTTAATGGCCACCAGGCTGCCGCCAAGATCATGACCGAGGCCGGCCACGGCGGCACCATCACTACCACAAGCTCGATGGTCGCCAAGTACGGCCAGCCCTCCGGCGTCGGTTACCCCACGTCCAAGTTTGCCGTCAACGGTATGGTCCAGTCACTCTCGCGCGAGCTCGCCCCTATGGGTATTCGCGTCAACGCCGTTGCCCCTGGCGTGACTAAGACTGACATGGTCGCCAACCTGCCCGAAGAGGTCATCAAACCCATCATCGCCACTATCCCTCTCGGCCGCATGGGTGAGCCCGAGGACGTCGCCAACGCCTTCGTTTTCCTAGCGAGCAACATGTCCTCCTATGTCACGGGCGCCGTGCTCCCCGTCGACGGAGCCGCCCGCTCTTAAGGGACCACAAGCCTCAGCTCCCAGCCTCAACATAGTCCAACAAAGAAGGCGCGCCGTCTGCATCAACTGCAGGCAGCGCGCCTTCTTCTGTTTGAAAGGGAAGCTGTGTCCCGGAATTCCGACTCAGACCGGGACGCAGCTTCCCTCAGGGCCATGTTTCGGAAAGAGCGCCCCGTTTTGAACGCCGATTCTGGGATACCGTTTCCGCAACGGGTCTCTCGCGGAAACTGCATCCCACTCTGAGCGCCCATTCCGGGACACAGTTTCCCAACGGCCCCCGTTTCGGAAACCACATCCCGTTCCGAGCCTTCAAAGCAGGACGCGGCTTCCCCGAGAGAGTATCGACTACTTGCCGTCGTCGTCCTCGGCTTCTTCTCTTGCATAGAGCTCCAGCATGCGGCGGCGGTATT
This sequence comes from uncultured Collinsella sp., assembly GCA_900542305.1. Lineage (GTDB taxonomy): Bacteria > Actinomycetota > Coriobacteriia > Coriobacteriales > Coriobacteriaceae > Collinsella. The sequence continues at coordinate 20,073 of UQMU01000014.1, forward strand.
CGCGCACGGCGAGCTTGGCGCGCTCCAGGCGGCGACGCTCGCGCGGAGTCAGTTTGGACGGGTCGACCTCGTCTCCATAGGTCTTATCGGCAAGCAGGTGCGCCGCGTCCACGATGCGGGCATCGATGTGGCCGCTCGCCGCCTCGGCGGAAAGACGCTCGGCAATCGTATCGAGCGTAGGCAGTCCCTCGAATACGCGACCATGGCCATGCGAAGTCAGCAGCTCATGCTCGCGTGCGAGCAAGCTCGCTAGGTCGTGGTGGGCGCGCAGGATGTCGAGCGCATCGGATGGATGCTCGGCAACCTCTGCCACGGCGGTGACCGGCGCTGCATCGACCACGCGGTAGAAGAGCTGCGCGAGCAGCGGCATCAAGAACACCGTGATGGCGCCGGCAGCGACCATAACCGATGCGACGTCTTGCGACAGCGCGCCCGCGTTGACGGCAACGCTCGTCACGGCAACGATGATCGGCAGCGCCGTGGTGCAGTACAGGGCCACGGTAATGCGACCATACGCCGACACATCGCGCGTCGCAGGACAAATGCTCATGGAAATAAGAATGGGCACGGCACGAATAATCAACAACGCCACGATAAAGCCCACGAGCAGACCCGGGCGCGACGCCACGGCCGTCAGATCGATCTTTGCGCCCGATACGGTAAAGAACACCGGAATCAAAAAACCGTAGGCCAGACCGTCGAGCTTGGTCTCGAGCGTATGGTTGCCCTCGGGGATGATATAGCGCAGGACAAAGCCGGCGGCAAAAGAACCCAACACGATGTCGAGATCAAAGACAGCCGAGAATGCCACGAGCGTGACCAGGATGAGCACCGTCAGGCGCACGAAGGTCTGCGACGTGGTATCGGCGCGCTCCTCAACAAACGCAAAGAAGCGGCTGCCGACGCGCTTGGAGCGGCTCGGGACCACGGCCAGCAACACGCAAACCACCGCAAACAAGCCAAGGATAACGAGCGTTTGGATGCCAGTGCGGGCAGACAACAGCACCGACATGGCGAGCACGGGACCGAGCTCGCCCCAAGTGCCATACGCGAGAATCGAGTCGCCCACGCGCGTGCCGGTGAGCGAGCGCTCACGCATAATGGGCACGAGCGTACCGAGCGCCGTCGAAGTGAGGGCAAGCGTCACGGCGATACCGTCGAAATGACTGACTGAGAACCACGGGGTAAAGCGCACGGCAAGCCAGGCGATACCAAACGTGACGACCCACGTCGCCAAGCCGTAGCGCCCCTCGACGCCCGTGATGCTCTTGGGGTCGATCTCAAAGCCGGCAAGCAGGAACAAAAAGGCCAGGCCCAGCTCGGACACAAGCGAGACCTCAGCATCTACATGGATGACGCCGAGCATATGGGGTCCCAGCACCGCGCCGAGCACGAGCAAAAAGACCGTCTCGGGAACGGGTTTTCCGGGAATCGCCGAGGCGATAAAAGGACTCGCAAAGGCCACGAGTGCGATGATGGCGAGCGAAACGAATGCCATGTGATGCCTTTCTCTTGTTTGCGCTTCACTGTAGCACCCTCGCCGTCCTCAACGCGCCGCGAGCTGTCGTATCATAGTGAGGTTTACAAACATGTGGCTCAAGGCGACCGCAGGGCAGACCCCGCAAACCGACCGCTGCCGCATACCGTACCGTACGCCCAACCGATCAGGAAGGCAGGAACCAATGGTCTCTCGTATCTACGTGGAGAAGAAACCCGGGTTCGACGTCGAGGCTCAGCAGCTCAAGGGCGAGCTGACCGAAATTCTCGGCATCAAGGGCATCGAGGCCCTGAGGATCATCAACCGCTACGACGTCGAGGGCATCGACGAGGAGCTTTTCCGCTCCTGCGTGCCGACCGTCTTTAGCGAGCCCCAGGTCGATGTGACCTACGACGAACTCCCCGCAAGCGATGGCGCCGTCTTTGCCGTCGAGTTCCTGCCTGGCCAGTTTGACCAGCGCGCCGACTCCGCCAGCGAGTGCGTGCAGCTCATCAGCCAGGGTGAGCGCCCCGCCGTGCGCTCCGCCAAGGTCTATATGATCTCGGGCGCTCTGGACGAGGCCGCCATCGATGCCATCAAGCACTACGTGGTGAACCCCGTCGAGGCTCGCATCGCCTCGCTCGACCTGCCCGAGACGCTGTGCATGGAGACCCCCGAGCCCCAGCCCGTCGAGGTGCTCGACGGCTTCCGCGAGCTCGACGAGGCCGGCCTTGCCGCCTTTATCGCCGATCGCGGCCTTGCCATGGACGAGGCAGACATCGCCTTCTGCCAGCAGTACTTCCGCGATGAGGACCGCGACCCCACCATCACCGAGATCCGCGTGATCGACACCTACTGGTCCGACCACTGCCGCCACACCACCTTCGGCACCGTCCTGGACGACGTGACGATCGACGACGCCGTGGTGCAGCAAGCCTTCGACCGCTACATGGAGATGCGCCACGAACTCGGCCGCGACGCCAAGCCCGTCTGCCTCATGGACATGGGCACCATCGGCGCCAAGTACCTTAAGAAGACCGGCGTCATGACCGATGTCGACGAGTCCGAGGAGATCAACGCCTGCACCGTCAAGGTGAAGGTCGATGTCGACGGCGAGGACCAGGACTGGCTGTTCCTGTTTAAGAACGAGACCCACAACCACCCGACCGAGATCGAGCCCTTCGGCGGTGCCGCCACCTGCGTGGGCGGCGCCATCCGCGACCCGCTCTCGGGCCGCAGCTACGTGTACCAGGCCATGCGTGTCACCGGCGCCGGTGACCCCACCGTCCCGGTTTCCGAGACGCTCGAGGGCAAGCTGCCGCAGCGCAAGCTCGTGACCACTGCCGCCGCCGGCTACTCCAGCTACGGCAACCAGATCGGCCTTGCCACCGGTCAGGTCAATGAGCTCTATCATCCCGGCTACGTGGCCAAGCGCATGGAGGTCGGCGCCGTCGTGGGCGCTACCCCGGCAAGCCACGTGCGTCGCGAGTGCCCCGCCCCCACCGACAAGATCATTCTGCTGGGCGGCCGCACCGGCCGTGACGGCATCGGCGGTGCCACCGGCTCCTCCAAGACCCAGAACACCGAGTCCATCGAAACCTCGGGCGCCGAGGTCCAGAAGGGCAACGCCCCGGTCGAGCGCAAGCTGCAGCGTCTGTTCCGCCGCGGCGACGCCTGCCGCCTGATCAAGCGCTGCAACGACTTTGGCGCCGGCGGCGTCTCGGTCGCCGTAGGCGAACTTGCCGACGGCCTGTATGTCGACCTAGACACCGTGACCAAAAAGTACGACGGCCTGGACGGCACCGAGCTCGCCATCTCCGAGTCCCAGGAGCGTATGGCCTGCGCCGTCGCCGATGGTGACGTCGAGGAGTTCATGGGCTACGCCGCCGAGGAGAACCTGGAGGCGACCGTTATCGCCGAGGTTACCGCCGAGCCGCGCATGCGCATGGCCTGGAACGGTGTCGCCATCGTCGACCTATCCCGCGAGTTCCTTAACTCCAACGGCGCGCCCAAGCACCAGGTCGCCCACGTGTGCGCCCGCAGCGTGTGGCAGCCCAGCTGGGCCGGCACCACGCTTGCCGAGCGCATGACCTCGCTTGTCACCGACCTCAACGTCGCTTCCAACAAGGGCCTTTCCGAGCGCTTCGACTCCACCATCGGCGCCGCGACCGTGCTCATGCCCTTTGGCGGCAAGACGCAGCTCACCCCCAGCTCGGCCATGGTCGCCAAGTTCCCCGTGGGCGGCGAGACCACCACGGCGAGTGCCATGGCATGGGGCTTCAACCCCTATCTGATGGAGGCCGACCAGTTTGCGGGCGCCTACCTGTCCGTGGTCGAGTCCATCGCCAAGCTCGTGGCTGCCGGCTTTGAGCACAAGCGCGCCTATCTCTCCTTCCAGGAGTACTTCGAGCGTCTGCGCACCGAGGCCGAGCGCTGGGGCAAGCCCACGGCAGCCGTCCTGGGCGCCCTCATGGCCCAAGTCGACCTGGGCGCCGGCGCCATCGGCGGCAAGGACTCCATGAGCGGTTCGTTTGAGGACGAGACCGGCGAGCTCAACGTTCCGCCGACCCTGATCAGCTTCGCCGTCGCCGTGGGCAAGGCCGCCCGCGCCGTCTCGCCCGAGTTCAAGGGCCTCACGCACCGCGTCGTCCGCATCGCCCCCGCCACCTATGGCGAGGACTACCGTCCCGACGCCCAGCAGTTGCTCGCCGCGTTTGACGCCGTCGAGGCGCTCACTGCTACCGGCAACGCCCTGGCCATATCCACGCCCGGCTACGGCTGCGGCGCCGAGAGCCTCTTTAAGATGTGCGTCGGTAACCAGATCGGTATCGAGCTTGCCGAGGATGTAGACGTGGAGAGCCTCTTCACCCCGCTCTACGGCAGTTTTATCGTCGAGCTCGCCGAGGACGCCGAGCTGCCCGAGGTCGCCGACGGCGTTGTCGTCGAGCCCCTGGGCACCACCGTCGAGGGCTATGTCATCGACACCGGCTCCGAGGTCATCGAGCTCGCCGAGCTCCAGGAGGCCTGGGAGAGCGGCATCGAGGGCGTCTTCGCCTACCGCAGCGCCGGCGAGACCCCCGAGGTCGAGACCATCGACTTCCGCGCCAAGGATATCCACGTGTACGGCGGCGCCAAGATCGCCCGCCCGCGCGTGATCATCCCCGTGTTCCCCGGCAACAACTGCGAGTACGACAGCGCCCGCGCCTTCCGTGCCGCCGGTGCCGAGGCCGACACCTTCGTGATCAACAACCTCACGCCCGAGGCCGTCGCCGAGAGCACCCACGAGCTTGCCCGCCGCATCCGTGCAAGCCAGATCGTTATGATCCCCGGCGGCTTCTCGGGCGGCGACGAGCCCGACGGCTCTGCCAAGTTCATCACGGCGTTCTTCCGCGCTCCCGAGGTCACCGAGGCAGTCCGCGACCTGCTCAAGGCCCGCGATGGCCTGATGCTGGGCATCTGCAACGGCTTCCAGGCCCTGATCAAGCTCGGCCTGGTGCCCTACGGCGACATCGTCGACGCCACGCCCGATGCGCCCACGTTGACGTTCAACACCATCGGTCGCCACCAGAGCCGTCTGGTGCGCACCCGCATCTCGTCCAACTTGTCCCCGTGGCTGTCGCAGTGCAGCCTGGACGACCCCTATACCGTCGCCATCAGCCACGGCGAGGGCCGCTTTGTCGCCAATGACGAAGTGCTCGCCCAGCTGATCGCCAACGGCCAGGTCGCCACGCAGTACGTGGGCGAGAACGGCAAACCCAGCATGGACCTTTCCGTCAACCCCAACGGCTCCGCACTCGCCATCGAGGGCATCACGAGCCCCGACGGCCGTGTCCTGGGCAAGATGGGCCATGCCGAGCGTCGCGGCGACAACCTGTACTGCAACGTGCCCGAGCATGTCCCCGGCGACAAATTCATGCCGATCTTTGAGAGCGGCGTAGCCTACTTCGCTTAATACGTTTCCATCGGGTACAATCCCCTCGGGTAACAACACCCGCCACCGGCACCCCCGGTGGCGGGTTCTTTTTTGCTTTGCGCGTATAGGAGAAGGACATCATGGAAAGCCGCAAGCCGTATCTCGCCACCCTGCCCGGACTCATCCTGGGCTGTCTCGTTTGCTGCGCGCTCTGGGGCTCCGCCTTCCCCTGCATCAAGATCGGCTACGGCCTCTTTGGTATTCCCGCGCACGACAGCGCCTCGCAGCTGCTCTTCGCGGGCCTGCGCTTCACCCTTGCCGGCATGCTGGTCATTGTTGGCATGAGCGTGGCCCAGCGCCGACCGCTCGTTCCGCAAGCGCGCGATATCAAGCCCATCTGCATCTTGTCGCTCTTCCAGACTATCGGGCAGTACTTCTTTTTCTACCTGGGCCTCTCGCGCGCCAGCGCCATGTCGAGCTCCATCATCGAGGCCAGCGCCAACTTCCTCGCAATCCTCTTTGCCGCCCTGGCATTTCACACCGAGAAGCTCAATGCGGCCAAAGTGCTCGGCTGCGTACTGGGCTTTGCCGGCGTCGCGCTCGTCAACCTTTCGGGCGCGGACGGCACCTTTGGCTTTACGCTCGACGGCGAGGGTTTTATCCTAGCCTCCACCGTCGCGGGTGCCCTTTCGACCTGCCTGATCGGTATCTTCTCGCGTGAGCACGACGGCGTCTTGCTTGCCGGGTGGCAGTTCTTGGTCGGCGGCCTGGTCCTCACCGCCATCGGCTTTTTGATGGGTGGCGCGCTCTCCCCCACGGCGATTGCCCCCGCCATCGCGCTCATCATCTACATGGCGCTTATCTCCGCGGTCGCCTACTCGCTGTGGTCGCGCCTGCTTGCCGTCAACCCCGTCAGCCGCGTCTCGGTCTTTGGGTTTATGAACCCCGTCTTTGGTGTGCTGCTGAGCGCGCTGCTGCTCGGCGAGGGCGCTGGCACGAGCCCCATTACCGTCATCGTTGCCCTGCTGTTGGTCTGCGGCGGCATCATCATCGTCAACAAACCCAAAAAAGCCTAGCGAGCTCACCTTTTTAAAGAGGGCGTTCGCACACTTTAGCTCAATGGAGCACACTGATTCTCGTTGATTTCGTACCGAGCCGCGGCGGCAGACGCTCGTCTTGCCGCACCGCGCCTGGGCGTTATGGCCGGTGGCCCCCGCAAACGCAAAAAGGGCGCACGACCATCGCAACGGTCGTGCGCCCCTTTTTTCTAGCGTATCTGAACGCCGGCTTTCTTCTTCTCGCGCTTTACGCGGTAGAGCTCCGCATCGGCAGCGCGAAGTAAGTCTTGCCAGGTATCGACACTATCGCCGACCCGCGCGTAACCGATGGACATCCGCAACGCATACGGCACCTCGGCACGAGCGAGCTCGTCGTCAATCGCCGAACACAGGTCTATGATGTCCTGTTCCGCCGCTGCCTTTTGGAGCACCACGAACTCATCGCCACCATAGCGTGCGATAAAGCCACCAGACGCCGAGCAGACTTCTTTGAGCGCAGCGGATATGACCTGAAGAGCGTGGTCGCCCTCCACATGCCCATAGCGATCGTTAATCTGCTTAAAGCCATCAGCGTCCATCATAAGCAGATATACATCTTCGGCCTGATCCACATTTGAAAAGAGCGACAGCATATAGGTCTCAAAACGGTTGCGATTGTTGAGTCCAGTCAACGGGTCAGTAGAGATCAGTTGCTCCTGATAGACGATATAGAGCAGCAGGATGCTCAGCGTTATACCGACGCAAAGGCCCGGTACCGAAAACAAAACCTGGAAGGTACCGCCCACCAGAGCGGGAACCGCAAAAAAGGCGAGGGTGCGATAAATGGCCTTCTTTTGCAGGCTTTCGACTTTTCGAGCCTGAATAAAGGCATGCAAGGACGTATATATGACGTAGCAGTAGCTCAAGATGGGCTGGATCATATAAGCAAAGCCGCGACGATATACGCCCTGTGCATCGATATAGAACATAGCGTGCGTCCAGTAGCTGGTAAATGCCAGCACGACCACCAATGCTGTTGGCAACGTTAAAAGTACCACCCTGTAGGGCGTGGTCAGGAGCCGTGAGCCCTGCATCGTCTCGGAATAGAAAAACCAAATGAGGCACGCGATGGCGAACAGCGAAAACGAGACCGCGTTGGAAATCCAGTTGGCCGTGATGCCTACAGGAGTGCTTACGCCGTCCGAGAGCGTCCAGATCATATCGAAGAAAATGTAGGCAGCAGACGTGTAGCCCAGCATGCTAAACAAAAGCTGCTGGGTGCTCGAGAACAGGGAGCGACGGCTTCGTACGGCAAGCCCGATAAGAATAATCATGCACAGCAGGAATATCTCGATCTTGAGTGCCTTAATCACTAGACGCCCTCCCTTCAATATCCAAGTGGCCAGAATCGCCCGAGTCGCGCCCAGGCGCCAAACACCCCTTTCTCCGCAGGGGTAAAGGGAATCATAGCAGAGCGCCCGAACGTCACTGCAGAACAGCCATCGTTCGGGCGCTCATACGGCGCGAATTGCACACGCCGGCTTGATTGACTCGCGTCGACGATTACTCGCCGTCGATGTCGGTCGCGACGGCCTCCTCAATAGCCTCGACGCCTTCGACCGACAGATCCTCTTTGCCGTGGCAGAACTTCTTATCGACCCAGCCGGTCAGAATCGGGGCCATGATTGCCGTGATGATGACGGCGGTGGCGATCTGCGCATACGCGGTGGGCGCAAGCTCGGCATAGCGCGGAGCGACCTCGGCGAGGGCGACCGGCGTGGTCATAGCCGTGCCGGCGATAGTGGAGCAGGCAACGGCCGCCTTGCCGTTACCACCGCACAGGCGCTCGAACGCAAAGGTGATAGGGCCGACGATAAAGAGTGTGATGAGGCCCAGCAGGATGCCCGAAATGCCGCCGGTGATAAAGCTCGAAAGGCTCATGGACGCACCGAGCTGAAAACCGATGACAGCAATCGCGGGATTGGCACCGGGGACCAGCAGGTTCTTGATGAACGGGAAGAGGTTGCCCAGAACCATGCCGATGACAAGCGGCAGGATGGAGCCGACGATGGTGCCGACGGGGATGTTGGCGAGACCCGAGACACCGAGGATGATCATCGTGACGGCGGGGCCGGCCGTAAAGAACAGGATACCGACAGCGCCCTGCTCGGACTCATCGCCGAACTCGCCCATGATGCCCGTATAGAGCGCCATGTTGCAAAACGTGATGCCGCCGATGATAGACACGGAGCTCAGGCCCAGGAAGTTATCGTTAAAGAAATATGCCACACCCAAGCCAAGGGCGGCCGCAACAACAAGCTTGGGGATCAGTACGACGATGCCGGTCTTGATAGCGCCCGGCGTGGACTTAAAGCTGATGCCGGCACCCACAAAAAGCAGAATCGCGGCAACGATGGTGTTGGAACCGCCGCGGCAGGCAGCCGTAAAGAAGCCGCCGATCTCAAAGACCTGCGGACAGAAGGTGTTGAGCAAAAGGCCAACGATCATGGGATAGATCATGATGTCGCCCGGGATACGCGGTACCTTGAATTTCTTTTGCACGTTGGCGGTTGCTTCCTGTGCCATGAAACCCCCATTTCCGCTGACGGGGTACAAAAGCCCACGTCACGCTTTGCTACAGTAAAGTTTGACCATGGTACCAGAAGAAATAGACCAGCTCGGTGAAAAATTCTACAAGTTGGGATGGAACGAGATTCGGCGCCCGCGACGCCAGCCCTATATAAGGCTCAAGACGATATAGAGCACGATGCCCGAGACGCAGCACCACAGCATCGATTTTGTCTTGACCGCCACGGCCACGACGCCGGCGGCCGCAATCCAGGGAACCAAGGCAGGCCAGAATCCCGCGTCGAACGCGCCGGGGTTCACCAAGTCGTTGGCGACCAGCGCGGCAAAGGCAGCGGGCGGGATATAGCCCAGGGCCTCGGTAATGCGGGGCGACAGGGTCCGCCCGCGCAAGGCGAACGCCGGCGCGATGCGAAAGAACGCGATAGCAGCCCACGACGACAGCCACAGAACCAAGAACTCGTTAACGGGCATCGCGGGCACCTCTTCCGTCAAATACAGCATCGCACGCCAGCGCAATGGCAATACCGACCACGACGCTTGCCGGCACGGCAATATTCGTGAGGCCCAAGGACTTGCATACGGCGACGGACACCGCGCCCGAAACCGCCGCGACAACGTTACCGCGCGACAGCCGCTGCGAAAAGAGCAGGCAGATAAAAAGCGATGTGCAGACAAAGGCTGCAATGGCGGTGGGAACATCGACAACGGCGCCGACGATGGCGCCCATCGTACACGAAACGCCCCATGTTGCGATGAGGATCACGTTGAGCACAAAGGACTCGCGCGGGCCCCAATCCTCCCCTTCAACCAACTTGGCAAGCGAGATGCCATACGCCTCCTCGGTAAGTGTCGCGGCAACAGCCAGCGTCTGACGCTTCGAGGCACCCCTCAGATGCGGTGCGATCGATGCCGAGTAAAGCGCAAAACGCGAGGAGATGGCGGCAACGCTCGCGATAATCGAAGGTGCCGGTACGCCCGCCAGCCAAAGATTGCAGATCATAAACTGGCCGCTGCCCGTCACAAACGTGCTGCTCAGGGCAAAGACCATCCAGGGCTCCATTCCCGTCTGCCCCATGATCATTCCGCACGGCGCGCCTATTGCAACATAGGTAAGCATCACCGGCCAGACGGTTCTAACGATTTTGAGCACCATACGCTTCTCATCCTGACAAGGTCTCCGAGCCGCATGTAGCGATACGGCAGAATCATCATCCGACAGCAACCGAGTTCACCTACAATTGCCACCGGATCGAAAGACACAACTTTTTAGGAAGTCATTATGACAGCTATCGATCGAGACCGGGCGCGCGCGGCCTTCAAAAGCTACACCGATGCCTACGACGCCACCAACCCACGCATCGCGCTCAAAATCGAGCATACGTACCACGTGGCCGAGGCATGCGATGCCGTAGCGCGCGAGCAGGGCTGGTCGTCAGAAGCTATTGACCTGGCATGGCTTTGCGGCCTGCTACACGATATGGGCCGCTTTGAGCAGCTGCGACGCTGGGACACCTTTAAGGACGCCGAGAGCATGAGCCATGCGGCGCTGGGCATCGAGGTCCTCTTTGGCGAGAATCCCGCCGATGCACCCGCCACGACAAACATCCGTGACTTTATCGAAACCGGTGCGCATGACGAGCTCATCCGAGCGAGCATCGCCTATCACAGCGACTTTCGCCTGCCGGCACAACTCGACGAGCGTACACGGTGCTTCTGCGATATCGTGCGCGATGGTGACAAGATCGACATTATGCGCACCATCGCCGACAGCACCGTCGACACTATCCTCAAGGTGGACGAGAAGACGTTTCTCGGCAGCCGTTTCTCGTCGCCGACACTTGCCGCCTTTGACGAGCACCGCTGCGTCACGCGCGATGAGCGCGATGAGCCCGCCGACTTCTTGGTGGGGCTTATCTGCTTTATGTTTGAGCTCGTCTATCCAGCAAGCCGCGCGCTGGCGCGCGAACAGGGCGATATCCACCGCCTGCTCGACGCGCCCTTTGGCATTACGCGGCCCTTTACCGACCCCGCCACGCAGGCAACCTGGAGCCGCCTAAAGGACGAGATGCGCGACTGGCTGGCGCGCGCCTAGCGCTCAAGCTGGGCCAGCAGCTCCTCGACGACCTCGACGGCGTCCCCAACAACCTTGTACTGGGCAGCACCGAAAATGGGGGCATCCGGGTCCTCGTTGATGGCGATGATGCACTCCGCCCCACCGATGCCGGCAAGATGTTGGATGGCGCCCGAAACACCGATACTCACGAGAAGCCTGGGCGAAACCGATACGCCCGTCTGGCCAATCTGGTGGCGATACTCCAGCCAACCCGCCTCCACGACGGGACGCGTGCAACCAAGCTCGGCACCCAGAGCCTCGGCGAGCCTTCGCATCAACGGCAGGTTTTTCTTGGAACCAATGCCGCGACCCACCACGACCAGGCGCTCGGCATTGGCGATCGAGGGCTGCTGTCCCCACTCCTCGGCGGGAATCGAGATCTCGACACGAGCCTTAGCATCATCCGCAAGCGATATCTGGGTGATCGTGCCAGAGCGGCCGTAGTCGAAGTCGGGAGCCTTAAAGATACCGGGGCGCACCGTTGCCATCTGCGGACGGTGGTTGGGGCAAATGATGGTGGCCATCAGGTTGCCGCCAAACGCCGGACGCGTCTGTTGCAGCAGTCCCGTCTCTGTATCCATCGAAAGTACGGTGCAGTCAGCCGTAAGGCCCGTCTGCAAACGCACGGCAACGCCGGGTGCCAGTTCGCGACCAAAAGCGGTCGCACCGTATAGGATGGCCTCGGGTTTGCGTTCGGCTACCAAATCGCAGATCAAGCGGGCGTAGACCTCCGCATCGTTTTGGCGCAGGCGCTCGTCGCGACAGGCCAGGACTTCGTCGGCGCCCGCGCAAACCAGATGCTCCAGGTCCCCGAGCGAGCCCTCGGGGCTCATGCCGACCAGTGCCACCAGACGGCAGCCGCGAGCATCGGCAAGCTCGCGCCCCTTGCCCATAAGCTCATAGGCAACGGGAGTCACCGTATCGTGCTCGTCGGTCTGCACGAAGACCCAAATGTCTCGATATGCATCAAGGTCCACCGCACCAGCGGCCTCGTCACACTCGATCGAGATAGCGTTGACAGGGCAGGCGTCGACGCACCCACCGCATAGGATACAGCCGTCGGTTACGCGGGCGCATCGGTTGGGACGCTCGCCCTCCACCACAATGCCGCCCGAGGCGCAGGCGCGAACGCAGCGACCGCAGCCGATACAGGCTTCGCTATCGATAATCAGTCCGCTCATCTATGCCATCCCCTCGATGATCTTGGCAAGTTTTGCCGCCTGCTCGGACGCCGTTCCGTCAACGGCCTCGCACGTTTGGTCACGGTCGGGCACAAACGAGCGCACGACCTGTGTCGGCGACCCGGCAAGACCGCAACGCGCGGGGTCGGCGTTCACGTCGGCGGCACTGACCACGCGCACGTCCGCCTCCTCCGCCGCGCGGATACCGGCAATACTCGGCATACGCAACTGGCCAATCTCCTTGGCAGTCGTCATCGCGCACGGCATCTCAAGGTACACCGTCTCCTCGCCGGCATCGCATCCGTGAACGAGCGCCAGCGAGCCACAGGTCGTAAAGCCCGCGCTCTGCACGCAGCTCACGTCGGTCACGCAGGGAATATCAAAGGCACCGGCAAGCTCGGGACCAATCTGGGCCGTATCGCCATCCACCGCCATCTTGCCGCAGATGAGCAGGTCGAAGTCCTCGTCGAGCGCCTCGATGCCGCACTTGAGGGCATAGGTGGTTGCCAGGGTATCGGCACCTGCAAAGGCGCGATCGGTCAGCAGCAGCGCGTCGTCGGCGCCTCGAGCGATGCAGTCGCGCAGCAGCGACTCGGTCGCGGGGATGCCCATCGACACCACCGTCACGCGCACATCCATGCCAAAGCCGATAAAGTCGTCCTTCAGCGCCAGCGCGCATTCCAAAGCGCTCGCGTCAAAGGGATTAATGACCGCCTGTTTGCCATCGCGCACGATGGTATTGGTCTTGGGGTCCATCTTGACCTCGGTGCTTCCCGGCACGGCCTTGACGCACACCACCATATGGAAATCGCTCATCTTCACGCGCCCCCTTTCTGGACGAGCTCATCCAAGAGCTTCTCCGAAAACAGGTTACCGCGGCCCAGCTGCCCGGCAGGATCGAGCTGGAGCTTAAGCCGTGCCGACTCGACCATGGCCTCGTGACCGTACATCGTCTCCAAGAAGCCCGCCTTGATCTTGCCGACACCGTGTTCGGCGGAGACGGCGCCGCCCATGACCGTGACCTCGGAAGCCCACCGGGCAAAGAGTTCTCCGCCGCGGCGGTATTCCTGCGCATCGCGCGGCAGAATGTTCACATGCAGATGGTTGTTACCGATGTGCCCCCAGGCGGCAGATTCAAGCCCACTTTCGGCCAACGTGCGGCGATAAAGGGCGATGACATCGGCCAAGCGTGCATTGGGCACCGACATGTCCGAGCCCAGTTTGGTGATGGCGGGATCCGTGCGGCGACGCTCGTCGATGAGCATGTTGACGCTCTCGGGCACCGCATGGCGGAAGAACCGCTGGCATTCGCGATCGACCTCGGTGCGCGCAACCCAGGTCGCGTCGTCGCGGCCACCCGCAAGCTCCAGTACCCACCCCAAGTGATACAGCTCCTCAGTCGCCTGAACTTCGTCGTCGCAGTCGAGCTCCACGTAGACACAGACCTTGGCCTCTTTGTCGAGCGCCGGCAGCGAGGCAAACGCCGTCGACTGCTCGCGCTGGCGACGTAGAATATCCAGGGCGCCAGCGTCGAAGTACTCGATGGCAGCCGCATGGGACAGGACGGGACGCACGGAATCGGTGAAGGACACGGCCTTGTCTTCGCTGTCAAAGAAACAGCTCACGCCCCAAACGACCGCAGGCGCCGCCTGCAGGGCAATCTCGAGCTCGGTGATGACGCCGATTGTGCCACACGCACCGATAAACAATTCGATGGCATCCATATCGTCAGCAACGAAATAGCCCGAAGCATTTTTGGTCTTGGGCATGGTGTAGTCGGGAAGGTCAAGCTCGAGTGCACGGCCCACTGCCGTCACGAGCGACAGGCGGCGGCCCTGGGCAAAAGCCTCGCCGCGCTGAAGCTCAAGCAAATCGCCATCAGCCAGCGCGACGTGGAGTCCCGTGATATGCGGGCGCATGGGGCCGTAGGCGTAGCTGCGGGCACCGGAGGCGTTACATGCCGCCATGCCGCCCAGACAGGCAGACGCCTCGGTGGGATCGGTGGGAAAGAACTGCTCGGGGGCCTCTTGAAACTCATCGTAGGCCTTAAGCGATGCCTGGTCCCAACCAGCGGTCGGCAGCACCTTCTTGCTCAGCTGCTTGCGCAGCTCCGAGAGCACAACGCCCGGCTCCACGCGCAGCAAAAATTGGCCTTGTTCATCGCGGCGAAGGCCCAAGTAGCGATTCATACGGGAAGTATTGAGGATATGCCCGCCGTGGGGCACGGCACCGGCGGCAAGGCCGGTTCGGGCGCCCTGAACCGTTACCGGGACACGCTCGGCATGGAGCTTTTCCAAAATGGCACGGACCTCGTCTTCCGTTGTCGGAAACGAGATGCTCGATGCTTCGCCCGATGCGCGAGATTCATCGCGGCCATACTCTTCGAACTCGTCGGTGAAGGGTTTGATGGTTACAGACACGCGAACTCCCCCTTTAGCTAACTACAGTGTTTGCAGGGAGATGTTACCGCATCGTTTCGTCGACGTGTTCGAGACCGTCTCCATAATTGGCGATTTTTACGTTCGTGCAATTCGGCGAGCGGCTGGATTTCCTCGGCAGACGATGCTTTTAACACATATGGCCCCGCCGTCACTGACCGCGCGATTGCCGCTCGAAAAAAGTTGGAGTATTTTTTGCCGCCTTTTACCTGCGGAGACGCCAATCCGTCAAGCATTTGGTCAGCAATTGGTCAAGTAACGGCTGATACGGTCGGCATCGACAGCCAAAACCGACAGAAGTTTTGGCCCCAGAAGCAGGGAGGTTCCCATGGCATATTACTGGCCCCAGTACGGCATCGCCATCGAAGTCGACGACGATCCCCATCTCCTGCCTTTCGACGAAGAGGCATTCCCCGATACGACGGTCTACCACGTTACCACCGATGTGATCTGCGACCCCGAGTCGTTCTCGGCGCTCGCCCACCGCATCGCGCATATCCACGACATCGAGCTCCCTCCCGACTTCGACGAGCTTGTCTACTCACGCCGCCTGATGCTTCACATGCTCTTTGGAGCGAACCCGTCCACCTTTGCGCGCATCTATACCGCCAAGGATGCCGCATGAGCGCGAAGAAGCCACCCCACTTTGCAGGCCTGGGTCGTCGCAAGAAGCTCATCGTTGCCTGCTTGGCCATCGTCTGTGCCCTTGTCGCCGTAGGACTATACGCTTGGCAGTCGCAGCCCGTACCCGAGGCGGGCGCTTCGGTTACGACGGCCGAGGGCAAAACGCGTCAGGAAATCCAAGATGAGCTCGACGCCATAGTCCGCGACAACATGATGACGATTTCGGTCGCACCGGTCGCTCAGCTGCAGGAGGACGGCAAGCTGCGCGTCAACGTGCAAAACGTCCAAGACAATAAATTTCCCCAGCGATTCCGCGTCATCCAAAACGACGAGACCATGTACGAATCCGGTGTGGTCGAGACCGGCAAGACAATCGAGACGTGCCCCGCCGGCGACATCAAAGAAGGCGAGGCGTACATCGAGATCCAGGCACTCGATGCCAAGACCCTCGACAGCCACGGCAATCCGACACGTGTCAAGGTGCGGGTTGAGCAAACCGAGAACTAGCTTTTCCGGTCGACGCGACACCGCACGCAATTCACCAGCATTCGTCCAATCATCGCGGGGACGGCCCGCGGCGAATAGAAAGGAACGACCATGGACATCACCAGGAACATGAACGGAGCCAGAGCGCTCGTCGTGGGCGCAGGGCTCGCGCTCGCGCTCGCAATGGGCGCCGTCCCGACGCCAGCTATGGCAGCCGGGCGCGTTGGAACCACGAAAGTAATGGTCAGGACCGAGATCGACAACGTTGAGTTCAAAGTTCCGACGGTTATTCCCTTCGTCGCCAAGGCCGACGGCACGCTTCAGGGCCCCTCAGAAGACGCGACCACCATCGACAATCATTCGGCCTACGGCATCCATGTCACCAACATGAAGATCGACGCCATGAACACCTGGACCATTGCCGCCGACGCCAAGGCCGGAACCGCACAGAACTCCATCGACTTTAAGGTCGGCCCCGACGGCGCACTCCAAAACGCCAGCGCCGCAATGCAGGAGACGGGCCTCGATCTTTCCAAGAACGCAGCCTTCGACATGGGCTACCAGGGCATTGCCGGCGGCACGGACAAAATTAAGCTCAAGACAAGCGGAAACGTCGCCCGCGTCACGCGCGACATCTTCCGCGTAACCGGCGAAGGCGATCAGGTTGCAACGATCACCTGGACGGTCGAGCCCGGTGCGCACACGGCATAAGGCCGTCGCCCTGGCCGCCGCCGTCAGCATCCTAGCGTTTGGGCCAGCCATGGCCTTTGCCCAGCAAGAACAGGCGCAGGCCGCCACGCAAGTGACGGTCGACCTCTCGGAGCTCGACCGCGGCGACCGCGAGGAACCGTTGGCGCAGACAGGCGACAGACGATGGCTCTTGGCAGCAGGCGCCACAGCAGCAGGCGCGGGAACCGCCGGCCTCGGTCTGCACATCAAACGCAGCCAGAAACAAAACACGGACAGGCCGCACTAAATTAGCTAAGGAGACCCCATGGCATCGAAGAACCTTTTGCCCGTCGTCGCACTCTGCGGCGCGCTCGCAACCGGAACGTCTGTCGCCGCTTGGGCGGCTCCCGTCATGGCAGACTCCTTACCAGCAGCCCTAAGTTCCGCACCAAATCCATCGAGCGCCATTGCGTGCAAGCGTTTTTCGATCGCACAGGCCGCAATCTCGACCTCGGGATGTCTTCGTCGTAATACGGACGGCTCGATAGTCGTGGATATCGATCGTTCGAACAAGGCAAACGGCTCCCGGGCGGGGTGCGCCGTCTGCACGTGGCGCTCGGCTGTGCTCGATGCAGATGGCGATCCATGCAATTTAGAGCTGCGCATCGACATCGCTTCGGTCGATGACTCGGCGAACGGAGCGAAGGTCGCCTTCGACGGTACGTTTTTTGAGAAAGGAGGCGGTATATGTCTGGGCTGCGCCGCCGCGAATGCAGACGATGCGCAGCCCACCCTCTCATTCACGGCATCATTGCGGCTGACCAAAGCCGGCACCGATGCCATCGCGGCGGGAGAAGCGTCCCTGCTGTTCTACGCCGTCAGTACCAAAGACACAGACGCTCATTTCGAGAAGCCAGCCGGATCACTCAGCCTTACACGAGGGATAGAGGCAGGTCCTTTTGAAATCGATTCCCACGCGCAAAGCAGGCAACGCATTCTTGCCGACCCGGCGCTTCTCGAAATGGAGTGGAACGGATCCGGAGCTATCGGAATTCTCCCCTCCGCGTTTGACGCCAAGACGCTCCCCCCAAACGACGAACCCATCAACGCAACCATACAAGAAGAGAGCGCGGACAAAGAAGCAGGTGCGGGCGACACGCCGTCGCCGACAAACAGCGTCCCAGCTTCTCTCGAAGCACCGAATGAACCCGCTACCGATCCAAACGATTCCGAACTCGCGGACAGTCTGGGGCTTGCTGATCCTCAAGAGATCGATGAAGGTAACTGCTGCGTGCTTGCCGCGCTCGACCACACAGAGGTCATCGACGCTGCGAACATCGAAGTTGCCGCCGCCAATCAACCCGTCCGCAAGTCGGCCATCATCGCATTTCCCGAATCCATCGAAGTCGTCTTTTTGCCATCGGGCGAGGTCGTGGCCCCAACACTGCTCACCTTGTTGGGCGCCAAGAATACTCGAAACGAAATAAAAAAAGGTCACGGTTGTCGACCCTGCAACCACCGCCAAGCTGCGTCTATACGCCGTTGCTCCAGATGGAGGCAAGACCTTGGAATTCGATGGCGACACACTCCTAGCCTGGCGGCGTCTGGACATTATGCAAGACGTCTCGTATCAGATCGAACTCGAAGGGTTTGATCGTGCCCGCGATGCCAATATCATCGCCGCGGCTATTGAATTCCCGCAGCGGCTTATGACACTGCGCTTTGAATACTATCCCTATGTCCCGACAACCACCTGAGGCTTAAATGCTGCGCATCATTCCTAACACCACTTATATAACGTATTAGATGAGTCGCGATGTGCCTCGCATTTCGTTCTGCTACGATTGCCACGTTGGCATCAATACAGGAGGGCTCATGCCGGGCTTGGGAACAATCATCAACGTTGTGCTTTTAGTTGCGGGCGGTCTTTTGGGATTAGCGGGCGGCCGCTTCATTACACCGCGCATCCAAGACACGCTCATGAAAGCATCGGGGCTGTGCGTCCTGTTTATCGGCCTGGGCGGCACCATGCAAAAGATGCTCATCATCGATGGAAAGGCGCTAGCGACCACCGGTACCACCATGCTCATCGTCTCATTTGCGCTCGGTTCGCTCATCGGCGAGGCCATCAACTTGGAGGCCGCCATCGAGAACCTTGGCGAATGGCTCAAGCGCAAGACTGGCAGTGAGGGCGATAACGAGTTCACCAACGCTTTTGTCTCGACATCGCTGACCGTCTGCATCGGTGCCATGGCTATCGTGGGATCGATCCAGGACGGTCTGCTCGGTGACTGGTCAACGCTTGCCTTGAAAGGCGCATTGGACTGCATCATCGTCTGCACCATGACGGCATCGCTTGGCCGCGGCTGCATTTTCTCCGCCCTGCCCGTCGCCGTGTTCCAGGGGACGATCACGCTGTTTGCCGGCGCACTCTCCCCCATCATGACCACCGCAGCCCTCGACAGTCTCTCACTCGTGGGATCCATGCTCATCTTCTGCGTCGGCGTCAACCTTATCCGACCTCAGACCTTCCGCACGGCCAACATGCTGCCAGCCGTCGTCATTGCCGTCATCTACGCTCTCCTGTTCTAAATCTATCTACGTTGCGGCATTTCGAACATCTGTTTGATGCTGTGCTATGATATGAGGTCACCGACACCGTATAGGGAGAGGAGAGGGCGGTGGCCGACCAGGACGTCAAGATGCTCATCGAGCGCATTATGGCCGAGGCTCGGACCCATCAGTCCGCCCGCTTCTCAAACAAAATCTATGCTGACGAGCCGATTCTCAAGACCGGCCGTCAGATGCAGAACTTCCTCCCCGACCAGTACCGCAAGATGCGCGAGATATCGCGCTGGCAGGATGATCCCAAGGGCGGCGCGGGGCGTTGGCTATCGGAGGCGGAGCTTTTTTACCGCCAGGGCCTGCTGATGGCCGATTTCGAGGACGATTGCCCCTACAACGGCACCTTCAAGTCGTACTTTCCCACCTACAACGCCATGAGCGACCGGCAGCTGCGCGGCTACTTTACCTGGCGCGCCCAGGTGCACCGCGGCAATATCGAGGAAACGTCTACATCCTTTGCCTTCTTATATCTCTATGAGCTGATCTGCGGCATTGGCGTAGATGATCCGCTCGATGGCTTTGACAAGATCAAGGCCTTTTGGGATGCCTATCGCGCCTTTGAGCCCGGCATCGACCGGTTTGCACGCGTGTGGCTGCAGGATTACGCCGTTTTCCACGGGCTCGACCCCAAGCTGCTTCGTGACTCTAAAACCGTCGCATTCGATAACGCCCTCATCGAATTGCGTCGCGCGGCGCGAGACCTTGCACCTGCGCCGGCGCCGTCGGTCCAGGCCCCCAAGCGTCGCAAACCTTCCCAGCCCACGCTCCCCCTTCCGCCCGACGAGGCCCGTGAGGAGCGACTCATGACCGCCATCAATGCACTGTCCACGTACAACCTGAATAACTCACGGCTCGACCGTTCCCACCATCGCGATTTGCGCCATGTGGCATGCGCCGCGTATGTCCGTATGGCGCGCTACTATGACACACACCGAAAGACCGGCATCGTAGCGAGCTTGTTTGGGGAGGAGACGGCCATGCCCTACACCATGTTTGCCTCGGCCGTCTTCTTTGCCCCCGAGCGCCACAAGGACTGCGAATATCGTCTGGACCCCATCCATATCTACCGTTGCCAAAACGGCTTTTGGGAATGCATGCGCATCCACGGCAGCAGACAAAAGAGCAGCAAGCTCGGCGAGATGATGCGTGCCTGCGATCAGCGCTTGCGCCTGGCGCTAGATCCCGCCCATCCTCTTAAGGAAGAAAAGGTCCCCAAATATCTGGCCAAGATCATCGACGATGAGATTGTGGCCTGGCTTTCGTGGGACGCTGCACACCAGCCCGTAAAGATCGATATCGACCTGAGCCAGCTGGGGCATATCCGAAACGCCGCAGCACAGACGCGCGAGGCGCTTTTGATCGACGAGGAGCGCGAGGACGACACGCTTACGGAAGCCGCGGAAGCAGATTCTGGGCAACCGGAAGCCGAACCCGCGGCAAACATGATTGCCGAACCGGCCGCAGCGTCCACGCAGCAGAATGAGGCTGACGAGCCGACCATCTCCACCGAGCAGTTTGGTGTCGTGGCCCCGCTCCTCGCGCCCGAGCCCACACCCGCAACGCCCATGTCCGCCGGCACCGCATCCGCACTCGCCCACGCCGCAGAAGACTATCTTCGTGCGTTGCTCGAGCAGAACGCGGCGCAGGCAGCATCGGCTGTGGAGAGGTCGGGCCAGAGCGAAGACATGCTTGTCGACAACATCAACGAAGCGCTCTTTGACCTCGTGGGCGACACCGTTATTGAATTCGGCGCGGCGGGACCGCAGATAATCGAGGACTACGAAGCAGACGTGAGAGGATATCTAGACCATGAGTGATACCACATCCACAGCACCCCGTGTGCCCAAGCGCGTCGCCGCCGTCATTCTCAACTCGCTCAAGGGCGGCGTCGTCCCGCGCATCGGCCTTCCCTACATCACCGTGGGACGCGAGGTCGAGATTCGCGCTCTGCTCACCGATCTGAGCCTCATCGCCGACGGCGGCGCGAGCTTCCGCTTTTTGGTCGGTCGCTACGGCGCCGGCAAGAGCTTTTTGCTCCAAACCATCCGCACACACGCCATGGGCGAGGGCTTTGTGGTCGCCGATGCCGACCTTTCTCCCGAGCGCCGCTTGCAGGGTGGTCAGGGTCAGGGTCTGGCCACCTATCGCGAGCTCATCCGCAATATATCGACCAAGACGCGCCCCGAGGGCGGTGCGCTCAACCTTATCTTGGATCGCTGGGTCGCCTCGTGCGCCAATACCGACGAGTCAGCCGTTAATGCCCAGCTTGCCCCGCTCGAGGAGATGGTGCACGGTTTTGACTTTGTCCGCATGCTCCGCCGTTATCGCACGGCCGTCTCTGAGGGCGACGAAGAGAGCATGAGCCGCGTGACCAAATGGATTCGCGGCGAGTACCGCACCAAGAGCGAGGCACGCGCCGAGCTGGGCTCCTCGACCATCATCAGCGACGACGACTGGTACGACTACATCAAGCTCATCGCACGCTTTTTGGTCTGCAGCGGCTACAAGGGCATGTTGGTGCTCATCGACGAGCTCGTAAACCTGTACAAGATTCCCAACGCCATCACGCGCCAGTACAACTACGAGAAGATCCTAACGATGTACAACGACACGCTGCAGGGCAAGGCACAGTATCTGGGCATGATTATGGGCGGTACGCCGACCTCCATCGAAGACCGTCGACGCGGTGTGTTTTCCTACGAAGCCCTGCGCAGCCGTCTCGCCCAGGGTCGCTTTGCACGCGAGGACCTCAAGGACATGCTCGCGCCCATCATCCGCCTGCAGCCGCTCACCTATGAGGAGTTGCTGGTGCTGATCGAAAAGCTCATGCAGATCCATGCTGGCTACTTTGGCTGGACCCCTACGCTTACCGAGAACGACTTGGTGGACTTCCTCAAGATCGAGTTTGGCCGCGTGGGAGCCGACACGCACCTGACGCCCCGTGAGGTCATCCGCGACTTTATCGAGCTGCTCGACATCCTGTGTCAAAACCCCGATGCCGACGTGGCCGAGCTGCTGCAAAGCGTCGGCGGCGACACACTGGCACCGGCCAACGAATCACCCACATCATCCGACGATCGCAACTTCGCCGAGTTCACCATCTAACCTACCAAAAAGGGACAGGTTTATTTTGGCAGGTTTTATCTGGGCGAACGTTGAGACTGTAATGCAGCAAGCCGTTGCCAGCCGCGTTGAGAGATTCGTTTTTGAGAGGAGGCCCCGTGAACGCCTTTGACCGCTACGCCCCGTTTATCCAAGACTTCATCTACTCCCACGATTGGGAGAGCCTGCGCTCTATCCAGGTTGCGGCGGCAGACGCCATCTTTAACACACAAGACAATGTGCTCCTAACGGCATCCACAGCTTCCGGCAAAACCGAAGCGGCCTTCTTTCCCATCCTGACCGAGTTTTGGGAGAACCCGCCCGCAAGCGTTGGTGCCCTCTACATTGGCCCCCTCAAGGCACTCATCAATGATCAGTTCGTCCGTCTCAATGACCTGTGCGAAGAGGCCGATATCCCTGTCTGGCACTGGCATGGCGATGTCTCGCAGTCGCACAAGGCTAAGCTCATCAAAAAACCGAACGGCATCTTGCAGATTACGCCCGAGTCACTCGAGGCGCTCTTAATCCATAAGCACATGGCGATCCCGCGCATGTTTTGCGACCTGCGCTATGTGGTCATCGATGAGGTCCACTCGCTCATGCGCGGCGACCGTGGCGGGCAGACGCTCTGCCTTATCGAGCGACTCTCGCGCATGGCCGGCGTGCAACCTCGACGCATTGGCCTTTCGGCCACCATCGGCGACCCCGAGCGCACGGGTGCCTTTCTCTCACAGGGAACGGGGCGCGACTGCGTTATCCCACGCTTTGAAGAGCCGCGTCGCGTGTGGCGTATCTCCATGGAGCACTTCTACAACTCGGGTCCCCAGGCACAGCAGCGAGGATTCGAGAGCATGGGTCCTCAAAAGGCCGAAGTGCTTGCATGCGAGCGCATTGAGGCAGCGGCACCCGCGGCACTGCCCGGCGGCGCCCAAGACATGCGTCACAGCGGACAGCTCACACAAGAGGAGCGCCGTCAACGTCGTGAGCGGGCACGGGGCAAGGCCGCTCCCAAAGACCGTCGCACTTCCTCGGCCCCCGAGGGCGAAATCGACATCCCACGAGCGACCGAGCAGGCGCTTCTCAACCCCACCGACACGGCGCCCGACAACGCCGACCCCGGTATGGGCTATATCTTTGAGCATACGCGCGGCCGCAAGTGCCTGGTCTTTGCCAACTCGCGCGAGGAGGCAGAGGCTGTGTGCTCCATGCTGCGCAGCTACTGCGAAAGTCGACACGAGCCCGACCGCTTTCTAATCCATCACGGCAATCTTTCAGCATCGCTGCGCGAGACGGCCGAGGGGCTCATGCGCGACGAGGAGCAGGCGCAGACAACCGTCACCACCTCTACGCTGGAGCTCGGTATCGATATCGGCCGCCTGGAGCGCGCGTTCCAGATCGATGCACCGTTTACCGTCAGCTCCTTTTTGCAGCGCATGGGGCGCACGGGACGCCGCGATCTTCCGCCCGAGATGTGGTTTGTCATGCGCGAGGAAGAACCCGAGCCGCGCACGATGATGCCCGAGACCATTCCGTGGAAGCTCCTGCAGGGCATCGCGCTCGTACAACTCTATCGTGAGGAAAAGTGGGTCGAGCCGCCCGAGCTCGATCGACTCCCCTACAGCCTGCTCTACCACCAGACCATGTCGACGCTTGCCAGCACCGGCGAGCTCACGCCGGCAGAGCTTGCCCAGCGCGTGCTCACACTCAGCTATTTCCATCGCATCTCGGCCGATGACTATCGCGTATTGCTGCGTCACCTCATTAAGATCGACCATATCCAGGTCACCGAGGGCGGCGGACTCATCGTGGGTCTCGCGGGCGAGCGCATCATTAACAACTTTAAGTTCTACGCCGTATTCCAGGAAAACGAGGAGTTCACCGTTCGTAGCGAGTCGGCCGAGCTGGGCACGATCGTCAACCCGCCACCACCTGGCGAGCGCATCGCCATCGCCGGACACTGCTGGATTGTCGAGGAAGTGGACTGGAAGCGCCACACCGTCTTTGCCACGCAGGTCAAAGGCCGGGTGCCGGCCTACTTTGGCGACTGCCCCGGCGACATCAACACACATGTGCTCGAACGCATGCGCAAAGCGCTCAATGAACATGCCGCGTATCCGTACCTTATGGGTAACGCGCGGGCCCGCTTGGCGCAGGCTCGCCATACGGCCGAGATTTCGGGTGCGGGAACCAAGCCACTCATCAACCTGGGTGGCGACACCTGGGTACTCTTCCCCTGGCTGGGCAGTTACGCCTTTTTGGCACTCGAGCGCATGCTCAAGATTAAGTGTGCCGCGGAGCTGGGCCTTCGCGGACTCGACCCATCGCGCCCGTACTTTATGCAGTTTAAGATGAAGGCCGACGAGGAGACGTTCTTTGAGGTGCTCGCCGCCGAGGCCGAGAAGGACTTCAATCCCATCGAGCTCGTCTATCCCGGCGAGGTGCCTTATTTTGATCGCTACGACGAGTACGTTCCCGAGGAGCTCGTGCGCAAAGGCTTTGCCGAAGGCGTGCTCGACATCGAAGGCATGAAGCAGCGCGTTCTCGGCTGGCGCGACCACGCCTAAGACCAGTCTTTTTGGGACGGGGAGACCTATTTGTCGTGAAGAACGGTGCCGAGGAAGTCGGTGTCGAAGGGCACGGCTTCGGCAAAGGCGTAGTTGCCGTCGCTGGCGATGAGCAGGTAGTTCTCCTCGCCGCCGAACTCCGTATCACCACATGGGACCACCCAGGCGTGGGCGAATACCTCGAGTGCCGTGGCAGCGCAATCGCGCAGGAACGTCACATCGCTCCCCTCGCTTGCGCTCACGATATTGGCAACGTAGACGCCACCGACATTTAGGCTGCCCCGCACCAAACGCAACGCTTCAACCGTCGCCAGCTCGCGTACGGGCTCGGCACCGCCAAAGCAATCGCTCACGACCACGTCGTAGCGACGATGGCCCACACTCGTCACACCCAGATACGAGCGAGCCTCAGCAGTAATCACCCGCAAGCGGTCGCCCACCGTGCGCTCCAGCTCGTACAGATAGAACCAACGGCGCGCCAGGCGCGTAATCTCTCCGTCATACTCGATGACGTCCACGCGCAAGCCCTCGTGCGACATCAGGGCGAATTTAGGATAGGCAAACCCGCCGCCGCCCAGCATAAGCATACGGTCGATGCCGTGACCATAAGCGTCGCGCATCGCATCCTCGGACTCAAACACGTCGTCAAACGCACGATAGTACGCAAAGACGGGCTCGGCCCAACGCTCACCGACATAGCTCGCGCTTTGGTAGACGCCGCCTTGCACCAACACGCGAATCTCATCGCCGCCCTCATCGTGCACGCGTTTCACACGCGCCAACCCATTGCGGGTTCGCGCAACCTGCAGACAGGCAGCGCGAACAGCGACGGCGGCCGCACCAAGCGCCGCGGCTCCCAGAGCAACGCCGGCAACGACGCCGGCAGAAACACTTGGCTTGTTCATCTAGAGCTCCTTTTGCAGATAGAGTCCATGATCGTAAAAACCCAAATGGCGATAGTACTCGCGCGTACCAATCGCGCTGATCACGTTGATGCGCGTATAACCCGCATCCCGGGCAATCTCGCACGCACGCTCTACGAGCAGACGCCCCAACCCATGGTGCTGGGCCGCCTGGCCTTGATACCCCACGCGCGCCGCCATGCCATACACGTGTACCTCGCGAATCATCGCCTCGTCCGGCATCGTCAGCAACTCGTCCGCATGCGCGGCAACAAACGAATGGTCGGGCAGCGACAACCGCAAAAAGCCCGCGATCTTGCCCTGCGGCGTCACCCACTGCAAAAAGCACTCGTGCGTCACCGGCGTCTCGTACGCCACCTCCTCATCAAGAGATAGCTCATCCAAGTCGGCACCCGCCGTGCTGATCTCGCGATAGCGAATCTCGCGCACCGTCGCACCGTCACCCCGAGCGGCCAAGCGGTTTTCGACGAGCTGACGCAGGTTGGGTTTCTTGTTGCCCACCATGATGTCGTCGGAACTAAAGTCGCGGATCATGCGACTGATGCGGCAGAACGCCGGCGTCACCACGATGTCGTCGGCCAGCACATCGAGCAGCTCTTCCTCGGTATAGGGACGCCACTCGCCGCGCTCGTAGCAGCCCACCAGACGCGAGCCCTCGATGAGCGCACACGGGTAAACCTTGACCTCGTCGGGCATAAAGGCCCCTTCGGTCATAAAGCGTTCGTAGTCGCGCTTGTCCCCCTCGGGCGTGGCGCCCAGCAAGTTAAGCATAAAATGCGCGTGGATCTTAAAGCCAAACAGGCGCGCAAGCGAAAACGCCCGCTCGATCTGCGCCACCGAAATACGACGCTCGTTGATATCGAGCAAATGTTGGTCGAGACTCTGAATACCCATCTGGATCTTGGTGCAGCCCAGGCGGCGGATGAGCGTAAGCGCCTGCGGCGTTACGGCATCGGGGCGCGTCTCGATAACGAGCCCCACCACGCGATGCTTCGCCGTCTCGTTGATGCGCTGCTGACGCTCAAGTTCCTCCATCGTTGCCGTCTGCCACTTGGCAACCTCGCCCCACGGCGTACCAGGGCCGTACAGACGACGCACCGCGCGGTTGTAGCCGCCCACGGCAGCATCCACACGCTCCTGCTCGTCGGCAACGCCAGCAGCAAGCTCAGCCTCGTCTGTCGCAATGCCGGCAACCCGATAGCGCTCGCGGCGCTCTGTTACCACCGGCGGCAGCGCATCGGCGGGAGCGTCATCGAGCAGGCGCCCCGCCTCGGCACGGCTGATGCCCGGACGCGCCAGCATGGGGTTGGCCGCCACGCCGGCGACGGCATCGTCATTGAGCGCACGGAAAAGCTCCGACATAAACCACGTCTGATAGCCTTGCGGATAGTCGCTCCAGGTGCCACCGAGCACGATGAGCTCAATCTTATCGGTTGCGTGCCCCATCTGCGAAAGCGCGGTCAGACGAGCGCTCACCTGCAGATACGGGTCAAAGCAATTTTGCTCCGCACGGGCGCACGCCGGCTCGGCGTGCAGGTAGCTTTTGGGCATGCGCAGATCGTTGGGACAAAACAGGCAATCGCCCGAGCATGGCCAGGGCTTGGTGATAACGGTAATGGTCGCCACGCCCGAAGCCGTGCGACGAGGCTTCATACGCAGCACCTGCAGCAGTCGACGTTCCAGCTCGGCATCGACATTCCACCCAGCCCAACGAGCCGGCTCCTCACGTTTTACCCGCTGGTAGAACGGCAGCAGACGGCGCTTGGCCAAATCGCGTTTGTCGGCACCCTCACGGCGCGCCTCGGCATGTATCAGTTTGACGAGCGCTTTGTCGTCCACGGTCTCGCCGCGACGCAGAGCCTCGAGTATGTTCAAGATAATCTGTTCCATGACCCCATTGTAAAGGCAAAGGCGTCGGAGCCCGTCACGGCTCCGACGCCTCCATCAAACAGCGCAGCTATGGTATATAAGTCTTCGATAACCGCCCGTCACTCTGAATCAAATGACATGTCGCCCGAACCGACCTCAAAACGATACGTAGCAGACTTATCGCCGTTATCGAATTCAAGATTCAAAATGGTCTCGCCGTCGTAGCCAAGCGGAAGGAAATCGCTCTCGAAGTCGCCGCTGCCCAAGGTAAGGCTCGCCTTAAAGCCCGTCGAGTTCGGAACCATCATCTCCACATCGCCCGAGCCCACACTCACGTCCATCGACTTCGCGGGGGCCTGGTAGAGCTCGAACGTCACATCGCCCGAACCGACCTCAGCACTGAGCGCATCAGTCACGCTGCCCGCAAACTCTACATCTCCCGCACCCAGGAAAAGGTCGAAACCATCACAGGTGACACCGGCAATCTGCAGATCACCCGAGCCCACGTGCGCGTTGACTCCCTTCAGATGTTCGGCAACACGGCGCGGCAGCTCGACCGTAACTGAGCGATCGATTGCCTTACCGTCATCACTTCCAAACTGGGAAACCTTGAGCGTCGAGTCCTCGACGGATGCGATGTTCTGCGTCGCGGCCTTGGAGGCATCCATACCATTGGCAACGCGTCCCCGCTCGATAACGCGAGCCTTGTTACCATCAATAACCTTGACGTCCACCGTAGCCGCATCGATATCGAAATCGAGGTAGCGAAACTCATCGGCATCAAAGGTCGTACACGAAAGCTGCTGAGGCCGAGCGGAATAGTTACCGCCATCGTTCATAAAATCGTCGTCATCAACCACATCGTCCATACCGGACAAGCCGGGTATAACATCGTCGAGATCCCACGGGCCATCAAAATGAATCAAAGTCCGCGAAACGCCAAAAACAAGCCCGATAATCAGTACAAACGCTCCGATGCCGACGCCCAGGCGCAGCTTGGATTCATGCGAAAGCTTCATCATTCGTCACCTTCTTTGGCACATGGCTCAGCGGTGGCCGCGGTAGCCACGTCAGCATCAGGTTCCGCAGAAGTATCCTTCCCCTGGGCCCTGACCGCCACCGGTGCCGGACCAACCTGAATATCCCCGCGCGCCCAATCGCCATCGAGTGCACGCGCCACCCAGTGATAGATGGGAATCGTGAAGAAGATCAGCGCAGCAAAGGGGCCGGCACCAAACAGGAACATCAGTAAAAAGAACAGCAGCCAGCACACGGCCCAATACGGGAATGACTGGAACGGACCCTTCACCGGAGTCGGACCAGCCGCACCGGTACCCGTCACCTGAGCCGTCGCCGCATTGGCAGCCTGCGCACTCCAGCTTGCCGCCTGCGCCGCCTTGGCTGCCGCGTCACTTGCCTGCGTTGCCGCCTCGGTGGCGCGCGCC
>UQMU01000015.1 GCA_900542305.1 uncultured Collinsella sp.
CCAGGTGCAGACGGCCGGTGGGGCGGTCGCCGGTGAGCATGGTGAACTTCTCGGGCGTCTTGGCCAGGCCCTCGCGAATGGCGTTGCTCTTTTGCAGCGCGACTTCGTAGCTGTTCTCGTTTGGCATGATTGCTCCTAACGTATGTTCATGGGTCAAGATGATAACGCGTTTATTGGAGGGGCGGTGCGTAAGTAGGCGAGGGGCGGGAGAGGGACGCGCGTGGTGCGGCATGTGCGATGGGTGTGGCGCGGCCGTGCTTGGCTAACGGTGCCTTGGCACATCCTCGGCAGCTTGCCCTAGAGCTTGTGGTGGCGCTCTTCTTTGCGCTCCTCGGCTGCCCGCTCCTCCTGCTTAAAGGCGGGGTCGTCGGGGGTGACGAGCTCGTCCTCGTGCGTACGCTTGTTGTAATGGTGGCGCAGCACGGGCTCAAACAGATGTAGATGCTTGGCAAAGGCCGCCGAGCCAATGGCGAGCACGGTAAAGATGAGCACACGCATGGGCACCTCGACCTGGTTAATCGCGGCGGCGCCGGCCGAAAGCATGATGCACCAGGCATAGATGAGCAGCACGGCCTGTTTTTGGTTGTAGCCTTCTTGGATTAGGCGGTGGTGGATGTGGCCCTTGTCGGCCTGCCCGATGCTAATGTGGGCGCGCCTGCGGCGCACGATGGCGCTAAACGTGTCGATGATGGGCACGCCGGCAACGATGAGCGGGATGATAAGCGAGGTGAGCGCGGCGGTGCGGCTCACGTTGAGCAGCGAGATGGAGCCCAGTGCAAAGCCCAGAAGCAGCGACCCCGAGTCGCCCAAGAAGATGCTTGCGGGGTTGAAGTTGTAGCGCAAAAAGGCCAGACAGGCGCCAAAGAGCGCAATGGAGAGCGCGGCGGCGTCGATGCGGCCCGAAAGAACGGCCATCGAAAACATGGTGAACGAGGCGATGCCGCAGATGCCCGTGGCCAAGCCGTCGAGGCCGTCGATGAGGTTAATGATGTTGGTGAATGCCACCAGATAGATTACGGTGATGGGGTAGGCGAGCCATCCGAGTATGATCTCGCCGGGGGCAAACGGGTTGACGATGACGCCGATTTTTAGGCCGCCGATACAGGCGATGAGCGCGGCGAGGACCTGTCCGGCCAGCTTTTGCTTGGGCTTGAGCTGGAAGACGTCGTCGATAGCGCCGGTCGCAAAGATGACAGTAAAGGAGAGCGCCAGCATGGGATAGCTAATGTGAAGGCGCGGGTGCGGCACCAGGACGGGTGGCCAGCCTAGGTGCCAGGTGCCTAGGATTTGCACAATGCAGGCAACGACCAGGCCCAAAAACACCGCCGTTCCGCCCAAACGCGGGATGGGCTTGGTGTTGATGCGGCGCTTAGAAGGATAGTCGACGGCATCGAGTTTAATTGCCAAGCGCTTGACCAGGGGCACCGCGAGGAAGGTCGTGATAAAAGCCGCCGCTGCCACGCATAGGTACGGTATGTAGCTCGGGGATGAAGCCATGAATCTAAAAACCGCCAAGCGTCGAAGGAAAAGGTCAGAAGAACGCCATGCGCAAAGGGCATAGCCGAACCATAATACTCGACCAAGGGGGGTGCATGTAATTGCACGCAGCGATAATCACGCGCTTACCAGATATTGGGATGTTGTCGATGGCTTGTCGGGATGCCGGCGGGGATCCATATGGACTGTATGGTGATTTTCGGCAAAAGAAAACCACCCCCCACGTTACGAAAATGAACCCACCTAAAACAGGTGGGTGCCCTCATCGACTGTTCCAGCGTCCTTAACAACGAAGGATACCTGTACTAGGTACGACTGTGTGGGCTCCCTAAATAAACGCGACGGTTCACCCAGTTGCTCCGCGGGGGGCGGAATACCTACATCATAAAGCGGCACTTTATCGATTCCAGTCTTGACATTACAAAAATCGTGTCGGACGATTACGGCGCCTTAGGGACGGAGCCGTCTACGCGGTCTGGCCCTTTACGTTTGAGCTGCTGAATCGTTGTTTTGGAGCATGTTTTTATGCCGACGTCGTTGACCGAACTTTTTTCGCCCGCCTGCCATTTGTGTCCGCGCCGTTGCGGTGCGGCGCGCGATGAGGGCGCGCGCGGCGTATGCGGTGCTAACGACACGCTCAGGGTGGCCCGCGCGGCGCTTCATATGTGGGAGGAGCCGCCTATCTCGGGCGAGGCCGGTTCGGGCACGATCTTCTTTAGCGGTTGCTCGCTTAAATGTATCTACTGCCAGAACCACGAGATTTCGACCGGCAATTTTGGCCTTGAGATTTCGCCTGAGCGCCTGGTCGAGATTATGCTGGAACTGCAGGACCAGGGTGCCAACAACATCAATTTGGTGACGGCGACGCACTATGCGCACCTGTTGCCTGCCGTGATTGCCGCGGCACGGGCGCGCGGACTGGTTATCCCGATCGTCTACAACACGAGTGGTTACGAGCGCGCGAGTGCCGTGGCGGCGCTGGGCGACCTGGTCGATGTGTGGCTTACCGACTTTAAATATGCCAATGCCGGGCTTGCGCAGTCGCTCTCTCATATAAAGGACTACCCACGTGTGGCCGTGTCAGGCCTGGCTCAGATGGCGCGCGAGATCGAGCGCCGCGGGGGAGAGATGGTGGATAAGGGCGGGCTCATGAAGCGCGGCATGATTGTGCGCCATCTGGTACTGCCGGGACATGCAGACGATTCGTGTCGCGTGCTGGACCTGGTGTGGCAGACGGTGGGCGATGTGCCGATCTCGGTCATGAACCAGTACACGCCCAATGCACTTATGCGCGAGCAGGGCGGCGACCTGGCGCGTGCCGTGACGCGCGAGGAGTACGAGCAGGTGCTCGACCATGCCGACGACCTGGGTTTTACGACGATGTTCTGGCAAGAGGGCGGCGCGGTAGACGAGAGCTTCACCCCGGCCTTCGACACCACCGGTGTTCTTACCAGCGCAAAGTAGTGCGTTCGTCGATGATTTTTCTGGGACGGGGATAAAAAATCATCGAGAGGATCGCCTGTTCGAAAAGTTGCCAAAATAGCCGCGCCCCAAAAAGACTGGTTATTGGGCGTTGACAGTTGGCGAGCCGTAGGTAAAATATCGACTTGTCCTGGGGACGTAGCTCAGTTGGGAGAGCGCTGCCGTCGCATGGCAGAGGCCGAGGGTTCGACTCCCTTCGTCTCCACCCTTGGATTTGATAAGCCGCTGACATTGTGTCGGCGGCTTTTTTTAAAAGAAAGGGCTATACCATGGCCGAGCTTGAGTCCCAACCATTGTCCGACGAGGAGCGCGCTGAGTTGGAAGAGCTCCGCGCCGAGAAGGCCCGCCGCGAGGCTCGTGAAGAGGCCCGTCGCGAGCGTGAGGAGCTGGCTGTCCTGCGTGCCGAGCGTGCGAAGGCCGAGGAGATCGCCGCGAACGCCGCATCCGCATCGGCGCCCGCGCCCGCACCCAAGCCCGCTGCTGCGAAGCCTGCACCTGCCGCGCCCAAACCTCAGCCTAAAAAGGCCGCTCGTCCCAAGTCCGTCGAGCCTAAGCCGAGTCGTGACGAGATGACCTTTGCCCAGCGCATGGTTACCTCCAAGGAGCCTACGGGCGAGAACGAGATCCCTGGCATGGCGCCGGCTCAAAAAATCATCATTGTCCTTGCCCTCATCGCGTTTGTCATCTTTATGGGCTACACGATCCTGACCAGCATGGGCCTGCTCTAACCGATTTGCATCGGGCGTCATGTCCGCATGCTCTGCTCTCGTCCAACCCTCAAATTCTGCACCACACATCCGAAAGGTCGCCCCATGGCTTTGACCGACATCTCTCATCCCACCGACATCGCAATGCTCACCGATCTGTACGAGCTCACTATGGCCCAGGGCCTGTGGGAGAGCGGCAAGGCCAATGAGCAGGGTTGTTTTACCGCGTTTTACCGCGACCATCCCTTTGGCAGCGCCTATGCCGTCATGTGCGGCACCGCCGAACTGCCCGAGCTGGTCGAGAATCTACGCTTTACGCCCGAGGATATCGACTACCTCGCCTCGCTTGAGGCCCCTGCCGGCGGCGCGATGTTCAAGCCTGGATTCCTCGACTACCTACGCGATTTTCGTGCGCATGTAAACATCGACGCCGTGCCCGAGGGCGAGCTCGTCTTTCCGCGCGAGCCCATGGTGCGCGTCACCGGCCCCGCGCTGGAGTGCCAGCTGCTCGAGACGGCGCTGCTCAACATCGTCGGGTTCCAGACGCTTGTCGCCACCAAGACGGCGCGCGTGGTGCTCGCCGCCGACGGTCGCCCTGTGGCGGAGTTTGGCCTGCGCCGAGCCCAGGGTCCCGATGGCGGCCTGGCCGTCGCGCGCGCGAGCTACGTTGCCGGCTGCTCCTCTACGTCCAATGTACTCGCCGGCCGCCGTTACGGTATTCCCGTCTTTGGCACGCATGCGCACAGCTGGGTGATGAGCTTCGATTCCGAGCTCGAGGCCTTCCGCGCCTTTGCCAAGTCGAGCCCCAAGAATTGTACGCTGCTCATCGACACCTATGACGTGCGCGAGGGCTGTGAACATGCCATTACGGTTGCCAAGGAGATGGAAGCGGTGGGCGAGCGCCTGTCGGCCATTCGCATCGACTCCGGCGACCTCGCCAAGCTCTCCAAGTATGTGCGCGGCCGTTTTGATGCCGAGGGCCTGCCCTATGTGGGGATCTCGGTTTCTAACGATCTGGATGAGTACACGATTCAGTCGCTGCTCGACCAGGGCGCGCCCATCGACAGTTTTGGCGTGGGTACCAAGCTCGCGACCTGCTATGACCAGCCGGCGCTGGGTGGCGTGTACAAGCTTTCCGCCCGCCGTGCGAGCGAGACAGATCCATGGACGCCGGTGGTCAAGCTCTCCGAGCAGCCCTACAAGCGCACGATCCCGGGTGTGCAACGCGTGCGCCGTTATTTCGACGGCTTTGGCGGCCCGGTCTGCGACATGATCTACGACGAGGACCATCTGGCGGGGGAGGGCGCCGCGCGCGGCAATACCCTCGTGGCCGTGAATGATGCCGCCCTGGTGACCGACGTGTCCGAACTCGAGTATCGCGAGCTGCTGGTGCCGATCGTGCGCGATGGCAGTGCGGTGGCTCCGCGTGAGAGCATCCAGGACGCGCGCGAGCGCTGTGCTTGGGCGCTCGATCATCTGGACGCAGCTTTCAAGCGCTTCCTGTACCCGCAGACCTATGTGGTGGGCATGGAGCAGGGCCTGGCTCAGGTGCGCGACGAGCTCGTGCGCAAGAACATGGCCGCGGCTTCTGCCTTTCCTTGGGCTCACTAATTCCTTGGGCGGTAGGGGCGAGTCACGCTCCCTTGGCCGCCAACTCGGCCGTTCGCTGAACAGTTGATTGGTTTGACGTATGACGACTTCTTATAAAACGATGGTGGTAAAGATCGGTTCGTCCACGGTGGTGGGTGCCGATGGCAAGGTCAACCGCGCCTTTATCGGCGGACTTGCCGATCAGGCCGCAGCGCTGCGCAAGCTCGGCTGGCGTCTGGTCGTGGTGAGCTCGGGCGCTATCGCCTGTGGCTATCCCGTGTTGGGCTTCGACCGCAAGCCGGTCGGCGACCTTCCGAGCCTGCAGGCTTGCGCCTCGGCTGGTCAGTGCATCATCTCGTCGGCCTACGACGAGGAGTTCCATGCGCGCGACCTGCTCACCTCGCTCGTGCTGCTCACGCGCCACGATACGGCCCGCCGCACGTCCTACCTGCACGCGCGCGACGCCCTGCTGCGCCTCGTGGAGCTTGGCGTGGTGCCGGTCGTCAACGAGAACGATACCGTTACCGTCGATGAGATCAAGTTCGGCGACAACGACACACTGGCGGCGCTTGTGAGCTGCCTGGTTTCTGCCGATCTGTGCGTGACGCTCTCGGACATCGATGGCCTCTATACTGCCAATCCGCATGAGGACCCCACGGCCGAGTTTGTTCCTGTCGTGCATAAGATCGATGCCAAGATTATTGCCTCGGCGGGCGATTCTTCCACATCGGTGGGCACGGGCGGCATGATTACCAAGATTCGCGCGAGCCGCATCCTGATGACGGCGGGCATTCAGAGCGTGATTTGCTCGGGCGAGGAGCCCGATGCGCTCGTGCGCCTAGCCCGCGGCGAGAGCGTGGGCACGCTGTTCGATCCGCCGGCGGAGCGTCTGGACATCGCACCCCGCAAGTTGTGGATCGCGCTGGGTGACAAGGCACATGGCTCGGTAACGGTTGACGACGGTGCCGCGAAGGCGCTGGTCAGCCGTGGTTCTTCCTTGCTTGCGGTGGGTATTCGCGAGGTTGATGGCCAGTTTGCCGAGGGCGATGTGCTCGATGTGTGCGATCCGAGAGGTATGGTCGTCGCCCGCGGTATCGCCGAGGCCGATTCGGACGTGCTGGAACTTGCCGCCGGCCGCCGCCAGGACCAGATCGCCAGCAACCGCCTGCTGGCAGACCTGGCCGAGAAGCCGGCGATACACAGGGATAACTTGATCGTATTTGCATAAAGAAAGACAGCGCTGCGGATCGTTTCCCGCAGCGCTGTCTTTCTCGTGCCGGCACTTGGGGACGTTCCTTATGTGCCGGCACTTTGGGACACTCCTTTGCTAGAAGATCTGGCGCAGGTCTCCGCGGTTGAGGGCTTCGTCGAAGAGGTGCTTGAATACCACGCTGCCGTGCAGGCCGTCGTGCTCGAACTCGTTGGTCACCCAGGCATGCGAGTTGCCCACGCGGCTGAGCGTATCAAGCTGCAGGCCCGAATCCACGTACATGTCGTCGAAATACACCGCGGCCTGCAGGGGCACCTCGTTGCACGCCAGTCGCTGCGGGTCGTAGATCTTGTCCCAGCTGGTGTCTTCCATCAGCAGGTCCATGGCGGGCTTGAAGGGCTTGAGCTCGGGCATCTGCTCGAACATCCACGGGAACATGGCCTCGCCGGTAAACATGAGCGGGCGCGCGAGTGTGTCGAACTCGGCACGATGGGCCTTCTCCTCTGCTGCGGCCCAGCGAATGGGCATGGTGTCGCCGTCGGCGTAGATAAACTCCTGCAGTGTCCAGTACAGCGGGTTCGTGCGTGTGTTGGTGCGCTCGAAGGCGCGCATCAAAAAGCTGTCGGATACCGAGGAGCCGCAGCTCAGCGTACCGTCGCCAGTAACAAAAGCGTGATCGATAGTCCAATGCATGCGCTCAAAGCTCGGCTTCATGCCAAAGTCGCTGCCCATGAGCTGTAGGCGCTCGACCGTCATCGGCGAGCCGTCGGGCAGCACGGGCTTCTGAGCCTCGAGCGCATCGGCCAGGGCTGCCACGCGCTCGACGTCAGCGGGATAGCGGTCATAATACTGCTGCGTCTTGGCGGCCATGCGCGGGAAGGTGTGCGCGTAGACCTCGCTTGCGCTCGCCGGTACGTGGGGGATGCCGCCGCAGGTAAAGCTCGCCGCCACGCCCTCGGGGAAGAGCGACAGGTAGCTCAGCGTCAAAAAACCGCCGTAGCTTTGGCCGAGCGTGACCCACGGCTTGCCGCCAAAGCCCACTAGGCGCAGGTACTCAAAATCGCGCACGATGGAGCTGGCGAGGTGGCGCTTGAGGAAGTCCGCCTGCGAGCGTGCTGTATCGGCGCCGGCGGCCGTTGCGCGATCACCCAGTGCCTTGATCGTGCGTCCGTCCACGCAGCTACTGCGTCCGGTGCCGCGCTGGTCGGGAAGGACCACGCGGAAGTGCTTGACGGCCTCCTCGATCCAGCCGTCGCTTGTGGGCGACAGCGGACGTGGGCTCTCGCCGCCGGGGCCGCCCTGCAAAAACAGGAGCAGCGGCAGATCGTCGTTGATGCGGTCGGGCGCGCTAACCACGCGGTAGAAGAGCTTGATGCTCTCGGGCGCGCCGGCGATGGGTGCCGGCATGGCGCCGCGGCGCATGGTACTGCCGACGGCCAGGAGCATCGGCTCCAGGCCGCGCCAGTCAAGGGGGACGTCGATGCTGTGGTCCTCGACGTAAAGGCCGGGGACGTGGTACGAAGTGATGAGGGCCATGTGAGTCTTCCGTTCGTTGCGGTGTTTCGGGTTGACCAATTCTACCGCCGCGGGCGAGGCCATGCGCAAATCGGCTACCATGGTTGCAAACTTCTAGGAGAAAGGGCCGCCCATGTCGGTCGATATAGCCACGTATGTCCACGATCTTGCCGTTGCCGCCAAGGCAGCGTCGGCCTCGCTTGCCACGGCGAGCGATGAACAGCGCCAGGAGGCCGTGCGCGCCATGGCCGCAGCACTGCGCAACGGTGTCGACTCCATCGTCGCCGCTAACGAGCTCGATATGTCCGCCGCGCGCGATGCGGGTACCTCGGCCGGACTGCTCGATCGCCTGCTGCTGACGCCCGAGCGCGTCGAGGGCATGGCCGCCGGCCTGGAAAAGCTTGCCGAGCTGCCCGATCCCGTGGGCCGCGTGCTCGACCACCGCGTGCTTGCAAGCGGCGTGGACCTGACCCGTGTGAGTGTGCCGCTGGGCCTGGTCGCTATGGTCTACGAGGCGCGCCCCAACGTGACGGCCGACGCCGCAGGCATCTGCATCCGTACCGGCAACGCCTGCATTCTGCGCGGCGGCTCGCTGGCCTATCACTCGTGTGCCATGATCGCCGAGCTGCTGGCCGATGCGCTCGAGGCCAAGGGCTTCCCGCGCGAGGCCGTCTCGATGATCGAGTCCACCGATCGCGAAGCCACCGGCGAGCTCATGAAGCTCCGCGGTATCGTCGACGTGCTCATTCCGCGCGGCGGTGCAGGCCTGATTCAGCGCTGCGTGCGCGAGTCGCTCGTTCCGGTGATCGAGACGGGCACGGGCAACTGCCACATCTACGTGCATGAATCCGCCGACTTTGATAAGGCGCTCAACATTATCGTTAATGCCAAGACCCAGCGCGTAGGCGTGTGCAATGCCGCCGAGTCGCTGCTGGTCGACCGTGCTGTGGCCGATGCGTTTTTGCCTGCGGTCGTTGCCGTGCTGCACGACCACGGCGTGCTCATTCACGGCGACGAGGCCACGTGCGCCGCGTGCGCCGACGCCGGCTTTGTAGAGGGCGATGACTACGTCGCCGCGACTGAGGAGGACTGGGGTCGCGAGTACCTGGCGCTCGAGATGAGTGTGAAGGTCGTGGCTAGCGAGGACGAGGCCATCGCGCACATCAACCGCTACGGCACCATGCACTCCGAGGCCGTCGTTGCCGAGGACACGGATGCTTGCGAGCGCTTCCTTGATGCGGTCGATGCCTCGGCCGTGTACTCCAACGCCAGCACTCGCTTCACTGACGGCGGCGAGTTTGGCCTGGGCGCCGAGATCGGCATCTCGACCCAAAAACTCCACGCCCGTGGCCCCTTTGCCGCCGAGGCCCTCACCACCTACAAATACAAGCTCCGCGGCACCGGCCAGGTCCGCCCCTAACGCCCGCGCAAGAAAAACCACCACAAAGGTGCCTTTCCCCTTTGTGGTGGTTTTAGGTGGCGTGGGCGGTTAGGCCTGGAAGGTATCGCGGTCGGGGGCGAAGGACTGCATGGCCGCGATGGTGCGGTCAAAGAGTTCGGGTAGCTCCCAACCCAGCATCTCGGCGCCCTGCGTAATCACGTCGCGCGAACAGCCAGCGGCAAAGCGCTTGTCCTTGAACTTCTTCTTGAGCGACTTGGTCGTAAAGTCCATGACGCTTTTGCTCGGACGCATGATGACTGCAGCGCCGATCAGGCCGGTGAGCTCATCGCAGGCAAACAGGATCTTTTCCATCTGCAGCTCGGGTTTGGGCAGCGAGGTGTTGAAGTCGGACGTGTGCGTCTGGATGGCGCGAATGAGCTCGGGAGACGCACCTTCGCCCTCAAGAATCTCGGCAGCATAGATGGTGTGGTTCATGGGGTCGTCCTCATGCTCCTCCCAATCCAGGTCGTGCAGCAGACCGACGGTGCCCCAAAACTCCTCGTTCTCGGGGTCGAACTCGCGCGCAAAGTAGCGCATAGTGCCCTCGACCGTCTCGCCATGGGTGATGTGGAACGGGTCCTTGTTGTGCTCGTTGAGCAGTTCGAACGCGCGGTCGCGGGTGATTCCGGCGGTAAGCGGCTCTGACATAACAGACTCCTTGTGCTCGTGGGTATCGATAAGAATGAATACTACTAGAACACGAAAACCACCACAAAGGTGCCTGTCCCCTTTGTGGTGGTTTTTGGCGCGGATGGGTTAGTTGAGGGCGGCTTGGGCTAGGCGGGCTTCGGCGGCCTCCTCGGTGACGCCCAAGGCCACGGCGAACTCCTCGATGGAGCGGCGTTTGGCCTCCTTGAGTACGCGCATGTAGTAGGAGCTGGGTTTTTTATCAGCTTCCTCGGCCTGGCGAATGCGGTGCATCATGGTCTTTGCCACGCGGACCGTCTCGGGCGCGCCCAGCTTGAGCTGCTGCTTAAAGTGCGTCTCCTCAAGTGAACTGTTGCGCTCGGTAAAAGTGTCGCACTCCAGCTCGTCATAGTGGCTCAGCAGGTGCTCGGCATCTTGCTGCGAGATGGCGGCGTGCAAACGGTCGGCCTGCGCCACGGGGTACATGAGGATCGTCTGCGCATGTCCCTGCTTGGTCTCGAGCAGTAGCATGGGCTGCGGTGTGTCGTCCCTAAAACCGACGACGGTGCAGACTCCCTGACCCGGATGAATGACGTGTTGACCGATTGAGAACATGCTACCTCCAACTTATACGAATTTACGTATGTCTAGAATAACACGCTGACGTGCGCAAACCCTTACTTTATGCAGGAAAAGCACACAACTCCGATAGGTAAGAGTATTCGATAACAGGCGCAGCTCATTCACACCTTTATGCATTTTCAACGCCTGCATAATCTGCAGGCAGACTGGCATCTTTGAGTGACTCCATGCAAGCTGTAGTCAATTTTGTGCATATGCAATATCGATTGGCTTTACCCTGC
This sequence comes from uncultured Collinsella sp., assembly GCA_900542305.1. Lineage (GTDB taxonomy): Bacteria > Actinomycetota > Coriobacteriia > Coriobacteriales > Coriobacteriaceae > Collinsella. The sequence goes on from UQMU01000015.1 coordinate 10,933, forward strand.
GACAGTGCCCGTCGCTTGTGATAGAGTGCTACAAACTCTGGCTTTTGCCCTACGAGTGACCAAGAGCTCGGGGGCTTTAACACAAGGAGGATCTATGCCCGAGAAGATTGAAGAGCTGGTACGCGCTGCGCTTGCTGCGGCCCAGGAGGCCGGCGACCTTTCTGCATTTGAACTTGACGATTGCGCTATCGAGCGACCGGCTGACACTTCTCATGGCGAGTGGACCTCTACCATGGCCCTGAAGTCCGCCAAGCTGGCCCATTGCGCCCCGCGCAAGATCGCCGAGGCCATCGTTGCCCATATGCCCGAGGACCCCGCGATCGAGAAGGTCGAGATCGCAGGCCCCGGCTTCATCAACTTCTACCTCTCCGTTGCCGTCAAGAATGCCATCTTTGGCGAGGCTCGCGAGAAGGGTATGGACTTCGCTAAGTCCAACGTCGGTGGCGGCCTGAAGACCCAGGTCGAGTTCGTCTCCGCCAACCCCGTCGGCCCCATGCACATCGGCCATGGCCGCTGGGCCGCTCTGGGCGATTCGCTCTGCCGCGTTATGGACCATGCCGGTTACGACATCCAGCGTGAGTTCTACATCAACGACCACGGCTCTCAGATGAACACCTTCGGCAACTCCATCAGCACGCGCTATATGCAGCTTGCCGACATCATCGCCAAGCAGGGCGTGGATATCGACGAGGCTCACAAGCTGCTGATCGCAGACCGCGACGCCTTCGTTGCCGACGAGAACGACGAGCATCCCGAGACCCATCCGTACCAGGACAATTTTGCCGAGACCCTGGGCAAGGACTCCTATGGCGGCGACTACATTATCGACGAGGCCGCCGAGTTCTGGCGCACCGACGGCGATAAGTGGGTCGAGGCCGATCCTCAGGAGCGCATGGAGAGCTTCCGCGAGCGCGGCTATGTGAAGATGGTCGACAACATGCGCGACCTCTGCCACGCCGTCAATTGCGACTTCGATCGTTGGTACTCCGAGCGTTCGCTGTACGTGAAGGACACCGAGGGCGAGACCGCCGGCACCTCTGCCGTCGACCGCGCTTTTGAGAAGCTCGACAAGATGGGCTACCTCTACACCAAGGACGGCGCCCTGTGGTTCCGCTCCACCGACCTGGGCGATGACAAGGACCGCGTCCTGATCAAGTCCGACGGCGAGTACACCTACTTCGCCTCCGACGTTGCCTATCACTGGGATAAGTTCCAGCGCGTCGACCACGTCATCGACATCTGGGGTGCCGACCACCACGGCTACATCGAGCGCGTCCGCTGCGTCTGCGACGCTCTTGGCTATCCCGGCAAGTTTGAGGTTCTGCTGGGCCAGCTCGTCAACCTGCTGCGCAACGGCAAGCCCGTCCGTATGTCCAAGCGTAAGGGCACCATGGTGACCCTGCAGGAGCTCGTCGACGAGGTCGGTTCCGACGCCGCTCGCTACACGCTCATCTCCAAAAGCTCCAACCAGATGGTCGACTTCGATATCGAGGCCGTCAAGAAGCGCGACAACTCCAACCCGGTCTATTACGTGCAGTACGCTCACGCCCGCGTGTGCTCCATCCTGCGCCGTGCCGCCGACGTTACGCCCGAGCAGGCTGACGAGATGGGCATGAAGGCCGTTGCCGCCAAGGCCATCGGTGAGAACGTCGATTACTCGCTGCTGACCGACCCGACCGAGCTCGCCCTTTCGCGTAAGCTCAACGAGCTCACCGACCTGATTGCCAGCTGCGCTCGCGACCGCGCCCCGTTCCGTCTGACGCACTTTGCCGAGGAGCTCGCCGGCGACTTCCACAGCTTCTACGCTGCCTGCCAGGTTCTGCCGAGCGAGGGCCGTCCCGTCGACCCCGAGCTTTCGCGCGCCCGTCTGGCCGCTTGCGACGCCGTTCGCGTGACGCTCGCCCTGGTGCTCACCCTCGTTGGCGTTTCCGCGCCCGAGCAGATGTAATCATCGAGTCATTTGACCGTACAGACTTGGTTTAACTAAGCCTTGAAAGCCCGATCTCCCACGGAGGTCGGGCTTTTTTGCAAACGCCGACGTATTGACGAATTTGGAACTGCTGGAAATACGAAACTATGCCGGTTTACTACGATGAATTGAGATATTCCAACCACGCCGGCTTTTAGCTAAAAAGTGCAAGGCATCTACCTGCGGTTTTAGTTCAACAAGTTTCGGAGTGGTCGCGGTTGAGCGATTCATCGTAGTAAACCGCCATAGTTTTGGCGGAGGCAGTCAGATTTGTGGGCGGTAAACCAAAGAGTGTCCCTTTTGAATAGTCGTTTAAGAACGTCCCCAATGACTAAGTTGCAGGTGGCGGCGGTTGTGTTACACTAACGCTGCGTATATGACGCAAATATCTCGATACAGATCAATGATGTCCGTCGGTATTTGACGGAGCTAGACTGTTTAGCCGCCCTGAAGGTTTATGCAGGGAGCATGTGATCACAGGGCTTGAAAAGAAAGTTGAGCAAACACTGTGTCTGATCAACAGCAAGAAAACGAAATAACGACGACGCAAGCCGCTCCCGCTGCACCGGTTGCGTCGGACCAGGTCGCGGCGCCCGCGCAAACCTCGGCTCCTGAGACGCCTAAGGCTGCAACGGCTGAGAAGGCCGTGCCTGCAACTGGTGAGGAGGCTGCTCCGGCAAAGCCCAAGCGCACGCGCCGCGCGGCCAAGCCTGCCGCTGACGGCGAGGAGGTCACCAAGCCCAAGCGCCGTACCGCGCGCACGACGCGCGCCAAGCGCACCGTTGCAGCTGACTCCTCGGCGCCGATTTCCGATGAGGTCGCGCAGGCACGTGCGTTGGCGCAGATTAGCGAGGCTCAGGTGGTGCGCGCCCGCCGTCGTGCTGCCGAGCGCGAGGCCGCGGCTCTGACCGAGCTTGCAGCCCCGTCTGTGTCCGAGACCCCTGCCGCCGACCAACCGACCGAGAAGCCGGCACCGCGCACACGCCGTCGCACGGCTGCTAAGGCCGAGCAGGTTGCCGATCAGGTAACCCCCGAGCTCACTGAGGCTTCGGTCCGTTCCGCGGCAGGGGAGGGCGCATCGCCAACTGAGCCCGCTGCGCCTGTCGAGGCCAGCGAAGTTCCCGTTGTCGATCCGGCTTTGCGCCCGCACCGTCGCGGTCGCAAGCCCAAGGCCTTCGTCGAGGCAGAGAAGGCCGCAGCCGCAGCCGCAGCTGCTCGGGATGCTGCGGCGACCGCCGAGTCTGCAACCGCTGCCGATGCACCCGTTCAGGATGCTGCGACTTCCGAGGCCGCTCCCGCCGATGCCGAGCCCGCCGACGTCCGCCCCGGTCGCAGCCGTCGCACTGCTGTTAAGCGCACGTCCAAGGCTAAGGCTGCCAAGAAGGGTGCGTCCGAGGATTCCGACGAGACGACCGCCGATGCATCGACTGATGCCGCCGAGCCCCAAGACGTCGAACAGCCTGCGTCCGAGAAGCCCAAGCGCGGTCGTAAGAAGTCCGCTAAGGCCAAGGCGTCCGAGCATCAGGCTGATGTCGAAGCGCAGGTCGATTCTGGCGCCGAGGCCAATGAAGCCGCTGCGGTCAATGCCGACGCCGCCACAACCGATGTTGCCGCGCCCGCCGAGGCCGAAGACGGCACTCGTTCCAACCGTCGCCAGCACAAGCGCAACGAGGAACGCAACGAGCGCAACAACGACCGTCGCAATCGCCAGCGCGATCGCAAACAGCGCAACAAGGAGCGTAACGCCGCCCCCACCGAGCCCACGCTTTCGCGTGAGGAGCTCGCTGCCATGAAGGTCGCCGAACTGCGCGAGAAGGCCAAGGAGTTCGAGATCGAGACGACCGGCAAGAAGAAAGCCGAGCTCGTCGAGGAGATCTACGTCACCGCCGCGAAGGCAGAGGGCTTCCGCGACATCAAGGGCATTCTGCAGATTCGTCCGGACAGCTCCGGTATCATCCATGCCCATGGCTACATGAAGTCCAACGACGACGCCTTCGCGCCCGCCTACCTCATCCGCTCCGCGCGTCTGCGCACGGGCGACGTCATCGAGGGCTCGCTTCGTCCTTCGCGCGGCGGCGACAAGCGCGCCGGCCTCGCCAAAATCACGACCGTCAACGGTCTAGACCCCGAGCAGATTCGCAACCGCCCCAAGTTCGGTGACCTCACCCCGGTCTATCCCAACGAGCCGCTGCGCATGGAGCATGGCAAGGACTCCATTACCGGTCGCGCCATCGACATCGTGTCGCCGATCGGCAAGGGTCAGCGTGGCTTGATCGTGTCCCCGCCCAAGGCCGGCAAGACCACAATCCTCAAGAAGATCTGCCAGTCTATCTCGATTAACAACCCCGAGGTGCACCTCATCTGCCTGCTCGTCGACGAGCGCCCCGAAGAGGTCACCGATATGCAGCGTTCCATCAAGGGCGAGGTTGTGGCGTCGACCTTCGATATGCCCGCCGACAACCACACTCGTGTGGCAGAGCTCGTCATCGAGCGCGCCAAGCGCATCGTGGAGCTGGGCGGCGATGTCGTGGTGGTGCTCGACTCCATTACGCGTCTTGCCCGCGCCTACAACTTGGCGGCGCCCGCCTCGGGCCGCATCCTTTCGGGCGGCGTCGATTCGGCGGCCCTGTATCCTCCCAAGCGCTTCCTGGGCGCAGCCCGTAATATCGAGAACGGTGGCTCGCTCACCATCCTGGCCTCTGCCCTCATCGACACCGGTTCCAAGATGGACGAGGTCATCTTCGAGGAGTTCAAGGGTACCGGCAACATGGAGCTTAAGCTCGACCGCGACCTGGCCGACCGCCGCATCTTCCCGGCTATCGACCCCGTTGCCTCCGGTACGCGCAACGAAGACCTGTTGGTCGACGAGCAGATGCGTCCGTTTGTCTTTGGTCTGCGTCGCATTCTTGCCGGCATGAACAACACCGAGCGCGCAGCCGCGTCGTTTATCAAGGGTCTTAAGGGCACCAACACCAACCAGGAGTTCCTGGTGCGTTCGGCCAAAAAGCACAGCGACTACGAGCAGACGTTCTAGGTTGTCATCCACGCGCAGCGATAGTCATCAATGCGATAAAGGGTCGGGGCTTTGAGCCTCGGCCCTTTTCCATATCGCCGCTCCGCGCTTATTTTTGACCATAAGACTGGCAAGCAGCAGGTTTCCCGTTTCAATCCGACATCGTCGCTTGCAATCGACAGGGCGGTTTCGCATAATAGCTTTTAAGCTTCGCGACGGAAAACGCAGATGAAACGAACCATATACCGTTGCTTTGGGGCATAGCCCCGCTTCATCTTCTCTCGCGCAGCCAACTGAATGATGCGATTTGGGTGCTGGAAGATGGGGAGAGCTCATGGCTTCTTCTGATGCAACACAACGAGCAGTCCTTGCCGGACTTTCGTGCGGGATCGGCCTTGCCGCTCCCGTGGTTATGTATGCCGCGACGCTGCCGTTTTCGTCGGTGAACGAGACGGTCGTGGCGGGTGCGGTTCCCTTCGCCGTGGGCGCGGTGGCGGGCGTGGGTATCTATGCCGCCTCGCTGGGTATCTCCGAGTACCGTGCGCAGCGTGAAGAGCGTCTGTTCCAGCCTGATGCCATGGGCGGTGCCGCCAATCTCAATCAGCATCAAAGCGAGTTCAAGACCGCCTCGATTCCAGCTCAGCAGCAGGATGCGACTCCTTACGCTGCGGCTTCTGCTTCTCAGGCTCAGGCGGAGCAGTCTACCTCGGCATTCCTTTCCGGCCTGACTGGTGCGTTCCAGCGCCGTCATGCCGATGATGGTGTCCCTACCATCGCTCGAGCCGCAGATGCCATGGACGAGGCCGAGGCTTGGTCCATGATCGACAGTATGCTCGACGACGATTCGCCGGTGAGCTGCGACCCTGCACACTCGCGCGACGTCTATCAAGTCGCCATCGACGAGCTCACCAACGGCGGGCAGACCGGCTCCTTCAATCGCGATGACATCGCCGCCGCGGCACGCGCCGTGTCTGGCTCCCAGGCCGCCCCTGCGGGCAGCACGGCGGCTTTCGTGGCACTCGTCGCCAACGCGGCAGCCAATAACGCCTACAGCGCTACCTCGGCGGACGCGAACGCTTCTGCCGACAATTCGTACGTTGATGAAGCCATGGCCGCGGACGAGGAGGCCGTTGCCGCCCGCCGTGCCGCCGAAAGCTCGTTGTGGGGCGCTCCTGCCCAGCAGCAGGCGGCTGAGGCTGCGCCGTACAATGCAAACCTCGCCAGCATGCCTATCATCTCCGGTGCCGCGGACATCGATCTCGATGACCTCGATGAGCCTGCAGCCATCACCGCATCGATTGATGCCCAAGATCGCATCAACACCGGCGACCTTCCAGATGCCTCGCTCGAGGTTGATGTCCCCATGGCCGATTACTCGGGCCACGAGGACATGTGGGCCGCCGCCACCGCGATCCTGGATGAGATTGACGAGCCTGCTCCTGTTACGGCCCCCGCTCCCGTCGCTGCCCCTCAGCCTGCTGTCCCCGCCTATGTCGGCCGTCACAGTGCTGTGTTCCCCGAGGATACTGCCCGTATCTCGCGCGAGAGCATCGAGCGAGCCGAGGCTATTGCCGCCGGCATTATGGAAAATCGTCGTCACGAGCGCGTCAATCAGATCCTCGAGGAAGAGATCGAGCGCCTGCAGTCCTCTACCGCCAAGCGTACGGGCCGTGCCTATCTGAGCGTTATCGAGGGCGGTACCGCCAGCTTTGCGCCGCTCCGCGCGGAGGCATAACTTCTGCATGGTTAAGATCAATCGAAAATGGGCGGTCGTGACCTGCCTGATGGCGCTCTTGATCTGGGGCAATTCGCTGGTTCCCGGCTCGGGGTCGGGCTCACTGAGTCTAACGGTCATGGAAGCTATCCGCGGTTTCCTGCACGGCGTGGGACTTCCATATGAATGGGTGACCAACTTTGTTGTTCGCAAGTGCGCGCATTTTACCGAGTATATGGTGCTCGGCATCCTGGCAACGCACGCCTTTGATTTTGAGGGCCGGCGCACCTTTGACGTGCTGCTGCCCACGGCGGTGTTCCTGCTGCTGATTCCTTCGATCGACGAGACGATTCAGCTCTTTGTGCTGGGACGCGCTGGAATGATCACCGATGTGATGATCGACTGCTGCGGAGCGGCAACGGGCGTTGTGCTCCGATATCTCTTACGGTCGCTGATGTGCGCCAAAAAGGCCGCCTAGGACGTATTGTTTGGTCCTAGGCGGCCTTTTTTATTTGAGGGCTTATATGAGGCGTGGTGGCGTCGTTCCGTAGGTCGGATTTGCCGGGCGTGCCACGCCCCGTGGGTGCGTCTGCTACTGAAGCGCCTGTGCGCCCAGGGCCAGGCAGCCCATGATGCCCTGCTTGCCCTCGAGGCTGTTGTTGACGATGTAGCTATCGATGTCGTTGACCTCGGGCGTGACGATATAGCCGTTGAGCATCTCGGCGCACTTTTTGCGTGCGAGCGGCACGATGGGAGTGTGGTCGGCCACGCCGCCGCCGATGATGATCTTTTGCGGCGCGTAGCACAGCGTGTAGGTCATGAGTGCCTGTGCCAGATAGCCGGCGAGCAGGTCCATGGCCTCCGAGTCATCGGCCATGTCTCCGGCGCTCTTGCCATCCCAGCGCTTTTTAACGCCGGGGCCGGCGATGAGGCCCTCGAGACAGTTGTCGTGGAAGGGGCAGGCGCTGTGCTCGCCAATGGTGTCGCGCGGGTCGCGCGTGACCAGGATGTGGCCGGCCTCGGGATGCATCATGCCGTGCACGAGCTGGCCGCCCGAGAGCACGCCGGCGCCCACGCCGGTACCGATGGTCAGATACACAACGTCAGTGAGGCCCTGGGCGCAACCAAAGGTGACCTCGCCCAGGCAGGCGACGTTGACGTCGGTGTCGTAGCCGCAGGGAATATTGAGCTCGTTTTGGATGGTGCCCAGCAGGTCAAAGTAGCGCCATGCCGTTTTGGGCGTCTCCAGGATCTTGCCGTATTGGGGCGAGGCAGGGTTGACTGCGGTGGGGCCAAAGGCGCCGATGCCCAGCGCGGCGATGCCCTTGTCGGCAAACCATGCGTTGACGGCCTCGACGGTCTCCTGCGGAGTCGTGGTCACGATCTGCTCACGCTCCAGGACCGTGCCGTCTGCATAGCCCGTGGCGCAGACCATCTTGGTGCCGCCGGCCTCGAGCGCTCCGATAAGTTGCTGCTCTTCCATAATATTCCTCTCACTGGGACGAGTTGCTCCATGACTAAAGTATAGAGCTCTAAACCATTTAAGAAAGCGCCATAAAAAGAAGCCTCGCAACGCGGCAGGCGGTGCGGGGCTTCTTTAGTTACTTTAGTTGCCGGGCCGTCCTTACCCGCGCGGTTTGATTTTATCACGCAGGGACTTGAGGTTCTCCAGTGCCGCGTTAAGCGTCTCGTCTCGCTTGGCAAAGTGGAAACGAATCAGGTGGTTGACGGGCTCGCGGAAGAAGCTCGAGCCGGGCACGGCGCCCACGCCCACCTTAGACGCGAGGTCCTCGCAGAATTCGAGGTCGCTGTCATAGCCAAACTCAGAGATGTCCATCATGACGTAGTAGGCGCCCTGCGGCACGTTATGCTCAAGACCGATGCTGTCGAGTCCCTGGCAGAACAGGTCGCGTTTGGCGGCATAGAGGTCAAGGACCTCATCGTAATAGCTGTCGTCGAAGTTGAGGGCGGTGACGACGGCTTCCTGCAGGGGAGCGGCGGCGCCCACGGTGAGGAAGTCGTGGACCTTTTTGATGCGCTCGGTGATTTCGGCAGGGGCGATAGTGTAGCCCAGACGCCAGCCGGTGATGGAGTAGGTCTTGGACAGCGAGCTGCAGCTGATGGTGCGCTCGAACATGCCAGGCAGCGTGGCCATGTAGACGTGCTCATGGGGTGCGTAGACGATGTGCTCGTATACCTCGTCGGTGATGCAATAGGCATCGTACTTTTTGCAGAGGTCGGCGATAAAGGTGAGCTCCTCGCGCGTAAAGACCTTGCCGCAGGGGTTGGAAGGGTTGCACAGGACGATGGCCTTTGGGTCGTTGTCGCGGAAGGCCGCCTCGAGGACCTCGCGGTCGAAGTCAAAGGTGGGCGGGTTGAGCGGCACATAGATGGGCTCGGCTCCCGAGAGAATGGTGTCAGCGCCGTAGTTCTCGTAGAACGGCGAGAAGATGACGACCTTGTCGCCGGGGTTCGTGACCGTCATCATGGCGGCCATCATGGCCTCGGTGGAGCCGCAAGTGACTACGATATTCTCGTTGGGGTTCACCGGCATGCCCATAAAGTGCTCCTGTTTGGCGGCGAGCGCCTCGCGCATGGCCTGGGAGCCCCAGGTGATGGAGTACTGGTGGTAAAGCGGCTTGGGGTCGGTGGCGATGGTGCCCAGACTATTGAGCAGCTGCGCCGGGGGATCGAAGTCGGGGAAGCCCTGCGACAGGTTGACGGCGCCATACTTGTTGGAGATGCGCGTCATACGGCGGATGACCGAATCGGTAAACGTTGCCGTGCGGTTGGAGAGTTCTTTCATGCCGGTCCTTTCGAGCATTTGCAGTGGGGCAAGTTTACTCCTATGAAACCGGTGGGATTTGCTCGAAATGGATCCGAAAAACTCTTTTCAAAATTCTTGAAAATTGGGGCTTGCATCGCGTGGCGTTCCTTGCAATAATAGTCGAGCGCGAAGCGCACAGGACACGGTGGGTGTAGCTCAGTTGGCTAGAGCGACGGGTTGTGGTCCCGTAGGTCGAGGGTTCGAGTCCCTTTACCCACCCCAGTTCTTGCTTCGTGTTGATATCGGGTCGTTAGCTCAGTTGGTAGAGCAGGGGACTCTTAATCCCAAGGTCCAGGGTTCGACCCCCTGACGGCCCACCCAAAGATTGTTAAAGCGACTGGCTTAGGCTGGTCGCTTTTTTGTTGACCTCGCATTGGGTCGAACCCGAAGGGGTGCGGCCGCTTTCACAGATCGAGCCTACCCTGGGGATCGGTAAAACCGTCAGTACCCTCCTTGAGTTTCTTCTCGTCTGCCTTCACACGACGCTCGAGCTTTTTTGTATCCTCGGCAGGCGGTAGGTTCTCGGGGACAATTCCGCGGTCGATGAGGCTGCCACGCACGCTTGTGTTGTTCTCGACGTGCTCTTGCTTGATCTGGTCCAGACCGTACAGGTCGTGTTCCTCGGCGTTGAAGGCCGTCATCGAGTTCGTAAGGTCCTTTGCTTTGATGAGGACATCGGCTAACCTGTCCGCCAATGCCGCGCTCTTGGGTACGCCGAGCTGCTGCTTCATTTCCGCCGTGCTCCTGCCGCCGAATAACGCTTCATCGCCCTTCGACTTGATGATCGCGAATCCTTTGGAGTCTACGCCGCGTTTGAACGCAATACCCGAGAGATGTTTCTCTGAATCGGATAGCGAGTGGCGCGCCTGCAAGCGCTGAATCTCTGCGAAGCGCTGCTCTATGAGCTCTTGGCGGCGCGTCTGCACGGCAAAGTATGCCTGTGCGAGCGCGATCTCCGGCTTGTTTGGATCTCCGTTTTGGGCGATTAAATAGCATGCGTAGCGCGTAAGTTTGTAGTCTTTGACCGCGCGAGCGGCGACACCGGCAGTTACCATTTTCGTGGTGTCACGAAAATGGGAATCAACTGGAGTTTTGTTTGTTTTGCACGAGACTTTTGCCCTCTTAACAACTTCGGCGAAGTTCTCCCATCGAGTGTACCCCATGGGTTCCATTAAATCGCGTGCGAGCCAATATTCAACGCCGTCTTCCACATTGGCGTAGCTATCAAGTTCGACACGCCACTTCTCGATATCCCTACTGTCCATATCTCCTCCTCGCTGGTCTATTGTCTATGCGGGCTTTGCCCACTCTGTATTCAGAATAAGGATACGCTGCCGTGCGGACACGAATGGGCCCTGCGCCACTTCGAGCTCGCGGGGCCCATAGATATCGATTAGTTGTGTTCTGCTTTAGATAGGTGTCAGTTTAATTCGCTCGATAGTGCGAACCCAGGCTTTCGGTTCGCTTGCGCATGGCTTTGACCATCTCCATCGACAGCTGAATCTGCGACTGTAGGCGGGCGAGGGCTGCGATCTCGCGGTCATCGGCATGCGGCTTGCTCAGCGCCATGGCCTTGTCTTGCAGGCTTTCAAGCTGTTGCAGAGCCTCGGATAGGCCCGTCTCGGTTCGGTTGATCATGCAATAGGTGCTCATCGTGTGCTTAAGGCCGTGTGTCAGGCGTTCAGCATCAGTTGTGGCAATGCCGTAGTGGGGGAGGTCGATATCCGCCTTCGGGGCCACCTCAGGTGCATTCTGCGCTGCAAGGGCTGCCGATGCGCCCGCGATGCGTCCGAACACGATGCCGTTGGCGCTTGACAAGCCACCAATGCGGTCGGCGCCGTGCATGCCGCCTGTCGCCTCGCCGCAAGCGTAGAGGCCCTCAACGCCTGTGTGCGCGGTCTTATCGATCTTGATACCGCCGTTGGCAGCGTGGGCATACATCGCAACGCGCATCTCGTCAGTCGGGGCGATGCCGTGCTCGTCTTGCAGCCAGGTGGCAAAGGTCTGCACAAACTCTGGGATATCCTCGCGGGGGAAGTCGTAGTGGAGTGCCAGGCCTTCGGCACCTGCCTGATCAATGACGAGATCGATAGCGCGGGAGGCCAAGCGTGACGTGAAGGGACCATATCCAGAGCGCTGCTCGAGCAGGTCGTCCAGCTTGTCGTCGGCAATATCTACCGGCTGGTCTACATGCACGTAGCGCCAGGTCTTCTCGTTAAAGACAAGGTTGCGCTTGGGCTCAATGAAGCCGGGCATCATTTGCATGAACTCTATATTAGTGAGCGTTGCGCCGTGTGCCAGCGCGATGGCCTGCGAGGAGCTGAGCACGTCGGCGGAAGTGAGGCTTCGCTCGAACAGGCCTCCCGTGCCGCCCGCAGCGATGATGGTGGCCTTGGCTGCCATAGGTACGAGATGCTTGTTTGTGCGGTCGTAGAGCGTGGCGCCGACAATCTTTCCGGGCGTGTCCTCAATAAGGTCGATAAGCTCGTGGCGGGGAAGCAGGCGAATGCCGAGCGACTCGATCCTGGTCGTCAGAGCGTCCTCAAGGGTCTTGCGGGTGAGGCCGCGCCACATGCGCGTCTTGTGGTCAAAGCAGGGGATAAACTGCTTTTGCTGAGCACTCTCGGCGCTTTGCGGACGCTGAAGCTCAACGCCCAGGTCTTGCTCGAGCCATTCTATTGCATGGGGAATGCCGTGGACAAACGTCTGGACAAGCTCGGGGTCGGCGACGCCGCCACCAACGGTCTGAATGGTGTCGATGAGGTCTTGTTCGTCGTCTTCGTTAACGGGTCCGATAAGCCCCAGGCCCCAGGTTCCGGGGAAGAAGCTCGATCCACTCATAGTCTTGCCGGCGCTTGCCACGGTGACGGTTGCGCCCGTGCGTGCCGCTTCGATGGCGGCGCAAAGGCCCGCAATGCCAGATCCAATTACCAGTACATCAGTCGATTCCATCGGATTCCTTTCTCGTCCGGCGCATTGTCGCACGGGTGATCGGCAATGGGGCCGCAAAGACTCGGCAAATCGGTAAAGGGCAAATATGGCAGGTGGGCGTCATGGACGCTCGGACGCTCCATCTCTTCACATCTCGTATTTCGCCCCAGCTGATATACCGGCATTAGCTACCCTGCGCCAGCGCAAACAAAAAGAGCCGCTACCTCGAAAGGTAGCGGCTCCAAAGCTCAACTATATGAGCATCGCGCGGGTGCGATTAGGCCTTGAGGGCCTCCTCGACGGCGACAGCGCAGGCGACGGTGGCACCGACCATGGGGTTGTTGCCCATGCCGATGAGACCCATCATGTCGACGTGCGCAGGCACGGAGGAAGAACCGGCGAACTGGGCGTCGGAGTGCATACGGCCCATGGTGTCGGTCATGCCGTAAGAGGCAGGGCCGGCGCCCATGTTGTCCGGGTGCAGGGTACGGCCAGTGCCGCCACCAGAAGCGACGGAGAAGTACTTCTTGCCAGCCTCGAGGCGCTCCTTCTTGTAGGTGCCAGCGACGGGGTGCTGGAAGCGCGTGGGGTTGGTGGAGTTACCGGTAATCGAGATGTCGACGTTCTCGTGCCACATGATGGCAACGCCCTCGCGGACGTCGTCGGCGCCGTAGCAGTTGACGGCGGCACGGGGACCATCGGAGTAGGGGATGGTCTCGACGACCTTGAGCTCGCCCGTGAAGTAGTCGAACTGGGTCTTCACGTAGGTGAAGCCGTTGATGCGGGCGATGATCTGAGCGGCGTCCTTGCCCAGACCGTTGAGAATAACGCGCAGCGGCTTCTTGCGAGCCTTGTTGGCGTTCAGAGCCAGGCCGATAGCACCCTCAGCGGCAGCGAAGGACTCGTGACCGGCCAGGAAGGCGAAGCACTCGGTGTCGTCGGAGAGCAGCATAGCGCCCAGGTTGCCGTGGCCCAGACCGACCTTGCGGTCCTCGGCGACGGAGCCGGGAACGGTGAAGGCCTGGATGCCCTCGCCGATGATGGCGGCAGCCTCAGAAGCAGACTTGGCGCCACGCTTGACAGCGAGAGCGCAACCGAGGGTGTAGGCCCACTCGGCGTTCTGGAAGGCGATGGACTGGGTGTTGTTGACGATCTCACGCGGGTTGAAGCCCTTGTCGGTGCAGATCTGCAGAGCTTCCTCGAGGGAGGCGATGCCGTTGTCGGCGAGGCACTTGTTGATCTTGTCAGCGCGGCGCTCGTAACCTTCGAACGTAACAGTCATAGTTATTTCCCTCCCTTTCTACTCGTGAACCGGGAACACGCTGGCGACGGAGTGAGTCTCCTCGTCGGTGCGCGGGTCGATGTACTTGGCAGCGTTCTCCCACTGACCATAGTGGCCCATAGCGCCAGCGATGGCCTCCTCGGGGGTCTTGCCGGCCTTGACGGCGTCGGTGAACTTGCCGAGGTTCAGGAACTCGAACGCGATGATCTCGTTCTTGTCGTTGAGAGCCATGCGGGTGACGTAGCCCTGAGCGAGCTCGAGGTAACGAGCGCCCTTGGCCTTGGTGCCGAACATGGTGCCGACCTGAGAGCGAAGGCCCTTGCCGAGGTCGTCGAGGGAGGCGCCCACGGGCAGGCCGCCCTCGGAGAACGCGGTCTGGCTGCGGCCGTAAACGATCTGCAGGAAGATCTCGCGCATAGCAACGTTGATGGCGTCGCAGACGAGGTCGGTGTTGAGGGCCTCGAGGATGGTCTTACCGGGAAGGATCTCGGAAGCCATGGCGGCAGAGTGGGTCATGCCCGAGCAGCCGATGGTCTCAACGAGGGCCTCCTCGATGATGCCGTCCTTGACGTTCAGCGTGAGCTTGCAGGCGCCCTGCTGAGGTGCGCACCAACCCACACCGTGCGTAAGACCGGAGATGTCGGAAATCTCCTTAGCCTGGACCCACTTGCCCTCCTCGGGGATGGGTGCGGGGCCGTGGTATGCACCCTTGGCAACGGGGCACATGTTCTCCACTTCCTGTGAGTACTGCATGCCTCTCCTCTCTATCGTGTTGGCGTCCCGTCTGGGGGTCGTGGCTGGCGATTGCCGGGCGACCCTTCGAAAGGGACATGACATGCAGCCCCTATAATACCGCGAAATGCACGGAATATTCGGCGAACGGCTCAGTTTTCGTAGCGAGAAGTCCGGAAGTTTTAATTGAAACGGTTTAACTCTATGTTCTGTGGTCGTGAACTTCCGTAGAGGGGGGTCCGTTTTTGGCAAGCTTTTGGTCGGCTCTTGTAAGCGTTGCAGGGGTTGACCTGTTGCAACGGTGCCGTTCGCCGCCCGTTTACTGCCTTTGGCCGCGCGAGTGTATTGTTTTGCGTGAATGTTTTGATGGCACGCTTCAATCGTGCTGTATTGGATGGCAGACAGATCCCGGCGAAGGGAGCGCCATGCAGCGCGTTTGGAGAACGGTTACCGGCTTTTACCATGTCTGTGCCCGCGGTACGGGCAAGCAGCTCATCTTTGAGGGCGATGACGACCGGTGGGAGTTTTTGGAGCTGATGCGTGAGTACTGCCGCAAGGCGGGCGTGACGGTTATCGCCTGGTGTCTTATGGGCAATCACGTGCGTCTGGTGCTTGCAGATTACGAGGACGCGATGAGCGCGGCGATGCACCGGCTGCTTTTGACGTACGCGCGGCGGTTCAATAAACGCACGGGGCGCACGGGCCATCTGTTCCAGAACCGTTTTGACCGGCGTTCGCTCGATACCGATTGGCAGGTGATGGAGGCTATTCGCTCCGTACACGCCGATCCGCAGGAGGTGGGCGTTAGCCTAATCGAGCGTTATCCCTGGAGCAGCTTTGCGGAACATCTGCGCTCTTACGACTGTGATGCGGCCGATGCCGCGAGGGGATTTTCTGATCCTTCTTGCGTGCTTGAACTTTTTGGTTCTGCCGAGGGCTTTATTGCCTATTCGCTTTCGACGCCGGACGGTAGCGAGCCGGCGCTGTGCGATATGAAAGAGACAGAGTGGGAACGCCACGCCTTTGCCGACAAGATGGCGAAGAGCCTCGGGGTTCCGCTCAATGTGGTTAAAACTGCACCGCCGGCGCAGCGCGATACCGTTATTGTTGGATTGAGCAATGCCGGCTTTACGGTGCGCCAGATTGAGCGGTATACCGGGATTGGCAAAAGTACCGTCTCTCGTATCGTGCGCGCCCGCGCGCGAACGGCGATGCGGGCTGGCGGAAACGTGATGTAAGGTCGCCTGTTCATCGCAGCTGGGGTCGTCCATACGCCGCAACCAGCGTTCAAAAGCTTGGTACGGTAACTGCACTTCTTAATATGCATAGAACAATCGTCATCTTGCATAAAATAACGGCTCGGTCCGGGTTTGCCCGTGCCTACCCCCGTCTGCGCCGTGCAAAAAACGGAGTTTTCAGCATCGTGTTGCTGTCGGCACCGCCGCAATCTTGCAACATACGGGTCCCGAAGCTATTGATTCCCGCCGTTGCGCCCCCGAAGCACGTGCCTGCGTCCCGTCAGACCGCGATGCTTGTTCTAAAACACAATATATATGCGCCTAAAGACGTTGATTAACGCTTTCGATGCGTATACACACAGCTTGGCGTGCTGAATACTCGCAAAAATGCACGCCGCTCCCTATGGGACCCGTCTGCGGCAGGCGCGAAGCGAGTCGGAGCTTCGCAGAACGGGGCTTGGCGCATTGCTTGGCGGGCCCGGGGCCCTGCCGCAGGCCTTTGGTGCTGTGGAAAACGCCCGTGCTCGCGTCTGGCTGTGTGGCAAATGTCAGACGGGGCGCCGGACGCGCGGACTTTGTGCGTTCGCGCTCATTAGGTAAAAACAGAGCCGCCCGTATCGGGCGGCTCGGCAATCAAAAACCTTGGATTCGGGGCATAAACTACTGGTTTGTTTGCCCCTCGAGCATGCCGTCGAGGGTGCGCCAGGCGAGCTCGGCGCACTTGACGCGGGCGGGCATGTGCGAGATGTCCTGGAGCTGGGCGGCTTCGTCCAGGTCTTCCAGGTCCTCCTCGGAGAGCTGCTCGCCGCGGATCATGGCGAGGAAGAGCTCTGCCAGGCGGTGAGCTTCCTCGACGGTCTCGCCGGTGATGAGGTCGGCCATGATGTCGGCACTGGCCTGACTGATGGCGCAGCCGTGGCCGGTAAAGGAGGCCTCCTCGATCACGCCGTTCTCGACGCGCAGCTGCAGGGTGAGCTCGTCGCCGCAGCTGGGGTTGATGCCGTCGTGCTCGTGCGTGGGAGCATCCATCTCGTACTTATAGTCGGGGTGCGAGTTGTGCTCCATAAATGTGGTGGAGGTGTACAGATTACCCATTGAACGTGCTCCAAACGTGATGCAGGCCGGCGATGAACTTGTCGATGTCGGCCTTGTCGTTGTAGAAGGCCACGCTGGCGCGGCAACAAGCAAGGTTTTCGACACCCAGCCAGGTAAGCAGCGGCTGCGCGCAGTGGTGACCGGCGCGGATGCAGACGCCGTCCATGTCCATGATGCTCGCGACGTCGTGCGGGTGGATGCCCTTGACGTTAAAGCTCACAACGCCGTGGTGGTTGTCCCAATAGATGGAGCCGATGATTTGGACAAAGTCGAGCTGCATGAGTTCGCCCATCAGATAGTGGACGAGTGCCTGCTCGCGTGCCTGGATGTTCTCGTAACCTACCGTGTTGACCAGGTAATCAAGGGCGGCACCCGTAGCGAAGATGCCGGCGGCGTCCTGCGTGCCGGCCTCGAATTTCTCGGGGACGGGCGCCCAGACGGCGTCCTGCTCGGTAACAGAGTCGATCATCTCGCCGCCGGTGAGCATGGGCGGCATGGCGTTGAGCAGGTTCATCTTGCCCCACAGCACGCCGATGCCCATGGGGCCCATAGCCTTGTGTGCGCTAAAGGCAAAGAAGTCGGCGCCCAGGTCGGCCACATCGACCGGCATGTGCGGCAGCGACTGCGCGCCGTCGACGACCAGATAGCCGCCGTACTTGTGGACGAGCTTGCCGAGGTTCTTGACCGGGTTCTCGACGCCCAGCACGTTAGAAACCTGACCCACGGCCAGAATCTTGGTCTTGGGACCAACCTTGGCAAGAACCTCCTCGGTGGTGAGCTGGCCGGTCTTGGTGGGGTAGAGGTAGACGAGCTTGGCGCCGGTTTCGCGGCAGACCTGCTGCCACGGGATTAGGTTGGAGTGGTGCTCCATGATGGTGATGACGACCTCGTCACCGGGCTCGAGCACCGTGGGTGCAAAGCTCTTGGCGACCAGGTTGAGCGACTCGCTCGTGTTGCGGGTGAAGACGATCTCGTTGGCCTGTGAGGCGCCGATGAGGTCGGCGATCTGCTGGCGGACCTTCGCGATGGCGTCGGTTGCCTCGACGGAAAGCGAGTACAGGCCGCGCAGGGGGTTGGCGTTCATGCGCTGATAGAAGTCGCGCTCGGCGTCGAGCACACAGGCAGGGCGCTGCGCGGTGGCGGCGCTATCGAGGAAGGCGATCTCGGGGTGCTGCTGGAAGAGCGGGAACTGCGCCTTGTAGGGGTTGGTCTCGATGTCTACGGTGGGCCAGCCGCGCGAAGCCTCGTCGCTGGCGTCGAGCTCCATGGGCTCGGGGGCGGTGCAGGTATCGCATTTAACGTGCTCGGTGTCGATCATGCGAGCTCCTCTTCAAAGTTGTCGATCAGGTTGTTGCCCAAGCGGACGACGGCGGCGCGGGTGTGCTCGTCGGTCGCGGAAAGCGCGGCGTCCTCCAGCTTGGCGCGGATGAACAGGTCCTCGGCGGCATTTTGGTCAAGGCCGCGGCAGGCGAGATAGAACAGCTGCTCGTCGCGGACGTGGCCGATGGTAGCGCCGTGGTTGCCGGCGACGTCGTCCTCGTCGCAGAGAATGACGGGAACGGTCTTGTTGTCGACGCCCTTGTTGGCCAAAAGCACCGTCTCGCGCTCGGTGCCGGTTGCACCCTTGCAGCCGTGCACGAGGTCGATGGTGCCGCGGTAGACCTTCTTGGACGTGCCGGTCAGTACGCCGTTGGCGTCGATCTCGCACTCGGTCTTGCGACCGCGGTGGCGCAGCTCGTAGTTAAAGTCGCGCACCTGCTCGCGGGCGCCCAGGTAGTCAGTATCGATGGTGACCTTGGCGGTATCGCCCAGCAGGTCGCCGGCAAGGCCGGTGGCGCTGGCGCCGGCACCCAGGACGGTGTGCTGCACGTTGACGCGCGCGCCCTCGTCCAGGAACAGGCCGGTGTCGTCGAGCGCGATCCAGCTATCGTCGAGCGTCTGCGTGCAGGTCACGTTGACGGTGGCGTACTCGTGGGCGCACACGCGTAGCGCGGAGCCCACGACGCCTTGGCCGGCAACGGGGGAGTCCAGGGCTATGCGCAGGTCGAGCGTTGCCTGCGGACGGGCGACGACATCGATGGCGGCGATGGCCGCGGCAGCGTCGACGCCACTCACGCGCACGGTAACCGTGGCGTGCTTGTATGCGGGCACATCGATGACGACGCGCTTGGTGGCGTGGTCGGCCAGGTAGGTGTAGGTAGCCTCGCCCATGCCAGTCTCGAAGGCCTCGGCAGGGGAGAGCTCCTCCTCGAGCTTGATGGCGCCGGCCTGGTAGATGGAGGTGGCGGGCACGTCGAGCTCGGTCTCGGGCGTGATGCGGGCGCGGTCGGCGGCATCGCCGGGCGCGGAGGCGCGGCGCTCGGGGAAGCGCTCGGCCATGGCGTCCATGGCGGCATCGAACGCGTCTGCCATGCCGGTAAACTGCTCGTCCAAGCCCTCGACCTCAACGGCCCCGGTGGGAGCGGCGGCAAGCTCGTCAGAGAGCTCGAGCTTGGTCTGGTTCATCTTCAGCCAGCCCCATGTGGCAGCCGGCATCGCATTGACCTGCTCAAGGGTGGTAGCAGCGGTGTTCGTGGTCTGTTTCATTATCCGATCGCTCCTTCCATCTCGAGCTTGATCAGGTTGTTCATCTCGACGGCGTACTCCAGCGGCAGCTCCTTGGAGACCGGGTTGGCAAAGCCGTTGACGATCATGGTACGGGCCTCTTCCTCCGAGATACCGCGGCTCATCAGGTAGAACACCTTATCGTCGCCGATGCGGCCGATGGTGGCCTCGTGGCCGATGTCGACGTTCTTGGCGCGGATGTCCATGGCCGGAATAGTGTCGGAGCGGCTTTGGTCGTCGAGCATCAGCGACTGGCAGCTCACGGTTGCCTTGGAGCCCTCAGCCTTGGGTGTCGCCACGATAGAGCTGCGGAACGTCTGGATGCCGCCGCTCTTGGAGATGCCCTTGGTCTCGACAGTTGCCGAGGTCTCGGGCGCGTTGAGCACGACCTTGCAGCCGGTATCGAGGTTCTGGCCGGCGCCGGCAAAGGTGATGCCGGTAAAGCTCGAGCGAGCGCGGCGGCCGTTGAGCACGCTCATGGGGTAGAGGTAGCCCACGTGGCTGCCGAAGGAGCCACTGATCCACTCGATGTCGCCGTCCTCGTCCACGCGCGCACGCTTGGTGTTGAGGTTGTACATGTTCTTGGACCAGTTCTCGATGGTCGAGTAGCGCAGGTGCGCACGCTTGCCCACAAAGAGCTCGACGGCGCCGGCGTGGAGGTTGGCCACGTTGTACTTGGGCGCGGAGCAGCCCTCGATAAAGTGCAGGTCGGCGTCGTCTTCGACGATGATGAGCGTGTGCTCAAACTGGCCGGCGCCCTTGGCGTTGAGGCGGAAGTAGCTCTGCAGCGGGAAGTCGAGCTTGGTGCCCTTGGGCACGTAGACAAACGAGCCGCCCGACCATACGGCGCCGTGCAGGGCCGCAAACTTGTGGTCGGTGGGCGGGATGAGCGTCATAAACTTCTCGTGGATGAGCGGTTCCCACTGCGGGTCGTGCAGGGCCTCCTCGATGCCGGAGTAGACGATGCCCATCTTGGACGCGGTGTCCTGCATGTTGTGGTAGACCAGCTCGGAGTCGTACTGCGCGCCGACGCCCGCCAGGTAGCTGCGCTCGGCCTCGGGGATGCCCAGGCGCTCAAAGGTGTTCTTGATGTCGTCGGGCACCGACTCCCAGTCGTGCTTTTGGTCGGTGTTGGGCTTGACGTAGGTGACGATGTTGTCCATGTCCAGGCCCTCGATGGAGGGGCCCCACGTCGGGTCGGGGAAACGATTGAAGATCTCGAGGGACTTTAAGCGCAGGTCGAGCATCCACTGCGGCTCGTCCTTCTTTGCGCTGATCTCGCGCACGATGTCGGGCGTGATACCGGCGTCGAGGCGCTCGAATCCCTCCTCGCCATAGGTGAAGTCGTAGAGGCTGCGGTCGATGTCCGCGACCTCGGTGCGGTTCTTGGTCATTGCGTCGCCCCTTTACGCCTGCTGCTCGGCAGCGGCGGACTCGGCCTGGGCGCGCTGCTCGGCGGCCTCGCGCTCGAAGGTCTCAAAGCCGTTCTTGTCGATCCAGGGGATCAGCGAGGCGTCGTCCTCGCGTACGATGTGGCCCTTGACCATAACGTGGACGCGGTCGACATCCAGGTGCTCCAGGATGCGCGTGTTGTGCGTGATGATGAGCATGGAGCCGTTGCAGCTCTTGCGGTAGGCGTCCATGCCATGGCTGACGGTGGAAAGGGCGTCGACGTCCAGGCCGGAGTCGGTTTCGTCCAGGATGGCGAGCTTGGGCTGCAACAGCAAAAGCTGGAGCATCTCGACCTTCTTCTTCTCGCCGCCCGAGAAGCCCACGCCCAGCTCGCGGTTGAGATAGGCGGTATCCATGTTGAGCTCGGCCGCGAGCTCCTTCACGCGGCGGCGGAACTCCTTACCCTTCATCTCCAGGCCGGGGCGGCCGGCGATGCTGGCGCGCAAAAAGCTCGACAGTGGCACGCCCGGAATCTCGACCGGGGCCTGGAAGCTCAGGAACAGGCCGGCGCGCGAACGCTTGTCGGTGGTGAGCTCGGTGATGTCCTGGCCGTCAAAGACGATGCGGCCGTCGTTGACCGTGTAGACGGGGTCGCCCATGACCAGGTGGCCGAGGGTGGACTTGCCGGCGCCGTTGGGTCCCATCAGCACGTGGGTCTCGCCGGCGGCGACGTTGAGGTTGACGTCGTGGAGGATGGTCTTCTCGTCCACGGAGGCGGTCAGACCTTCGATGGAAAGCAGCGGATTTGCGCTCATGCTGTCCCTCTCTGTATATGGTGTACTCATAGGTGCACTAAACCCTAGGAATCTTCTCGGAATAAAGTTACTATGGGTTCGGCGTTAGTCAAGGGAAAACCCGACTAATCCACTCGACTTTTCAAATTCTGGGACAAAATAACCTGTTGTGTCTGTCCCACTTACTTAAGATTTGGGACAAACAAACCTGGTCATGTTGTTCCAGATGCGATGGGAGGGTAGGTATGCTCATTTCTTCCAAGGGACGCTATGCCCTCCGACTGATGATCTATATCGCAGCACTTGGTGACGCCGAGGGCAAGATTGCCCTGCGCGAGGTCGCCGACCGCGAACATATCTCTCAAAAGTATTTGGAGCAGCTGGTTCGTCCGCTTATGAAGGCGGGCCTGCTTAAGAGCGTGCGCGGCAAGGGCGGCGGCTACATGATGGCCAAGGACCCGGCCGAGGTGCGTGCCGGCGACATCCTGCGCGCTGTCGAGGGCAGCACAGCGCCCGTGGCGTGCGACGGCATCGACAACAGCTGCGCCCGCAGCGATTTGTGCTCGACCGTCAAGTTCTGGCGCGGTCTGGACGACGTGATTGAAAAGTACGTCGACGGCGTGACGTTGGCCGACTTGGCCGCCGTCCCCGAAATCAACTTTGACATTAAGCTGTAGGGCTGCAAATGGCATCTCTCGACAAGGTGTACAAACAAATCGAAGTTTTTGCTCGGGAATGTGACGCCGAGAAGGTTGTGCTGTTTGGTTCTCGTGCTCGAGGCGACAACTTACCCAAGAGCGATATTGACATCGCCGTAGCAGGTTGTCGGGATTTCGGCCGTTTCTCATATTTGATCGAGGAGCGTCTTGATACTCTTTTAGATGTAGATGTCGTCAATCTCGACGAGTCCTTGTCGCAGCAATTGCTCGATGAAATTGCCAGGGATGGTGTGATTCTGTATGAAAAAATATGAGAACTTTGTCAGCGCCTTGGCGAATCTTGAGGATGCGCCCAATCAGGATCTCAACAATGATTTTGTTCAGAGTGGTTTGATTAATAAGTTCAATCTTCAATTTGAACTGAGCTGGAAGCTCCTTAAGCGTCTGCTCGAGTATGAGGGCGCCACGCTTGCCGCGTCGGGGTCTCCTCGTGCCATCTTGAAGGAGTCCTACCGATTCTACGACTTTATTGATGAGGCAGCCTGGCTGGATATGCTCAGAGACCGCAATACGAACGTCCATATCTACGACAACAAGCTCGCTCAAGATTTGATTCAGCGCATCTTGAACGTCTATATTCCCGCTTTCTGTCAGTTGAGAGACGGGCTGACGAAACGTTACGGCGAGCTTCTGTTGGCGCCCGACGACCAGTTTGTCTAATTCCTTAAGATTTCGCGGAGGGTTGTTGCCGTTTACCGAGGGGTTGTTGTGCAACAACGGGCGAGCTGCAATACTTATTTCTATCTTTGCAAACTGCACTTTAACTACACCAATGCAGGGAGGATCTTATGCAGCCCAAGCATTCTGCTATTGTCGCGGGCCTGACGCTGGCGCTTTCGTTTGGCGCCGTTTCCGCGCCGGCACCCGCCGCTGCCGAGGAGCCCACGCCGGGCGTTGCCTCGGATGCCACCGATATCGATAAGGGTCTCTACACCCAGCAGTCCTTCTCGGGCGTGCTGAGGTCGGTCCAGGGCGTTTCGTTTGTCAACGTGACTCCCGAGATGAAGTACTTCACCAAATATGAGAGCCATGGCAACTATAACCAGGGCTTTTCGTATGGTGACGGCTACAACGCGCTGGGCTATTACCAGTTCGACCGTCGTTGGTCGCTCATTCCGTTTATGAAGCAGGTCTACAACTACAGCCCCGAAAAATACAGCATGCTCAAGGATGCGATTGATCGCGGCAGCGAGATTTCCAACACGAGCAATGCCATGTACGAGAACGGCCAGCCCACCGAGTTGGGCCGTATTGCGCAGGAGGCCTTCCAGGGCGCTTATAACATCGACCCTGCTGAGTTTTCGGCTCTGCAGGATGCGTATGCGTACAACTCGTACTATGCGGTGACCGAGGCGTGGCTCAAGAGCGGCCTTGGTATTGATATTTCGGGCCGTGCCGATTGCGTCAAGGGCATGGTGTGGAGCATCACCAACATGTGCGGCACCGGTGGCTGCAGGGACTTCTTCCGCTGGGCGAATCTTTCTAATGATATGACTGACCGTGAGTTTGTGACGGCGCTCTCCAATAGCGTGGTCAACAATGTCGCCACCAAGTATTCGAGCCAGCCCCAGTATCATGAAGGCTGGAAGAACCGCTACCGCAACGAGCTCAAGGACTGCTTAGTTTATATCGCTGAGGACGAGGCTGCCGCCGCGACGCCCGTGCAGCCCGAGCCCACACCGGCGCCCTCGCCGACACCTGATTCGAATGACGACTCGAGTGACGATGCCAACGATGACAGGATGGATGCGCCCTCGACCGATTCTGACGGTAATGGCTCTGCTGGTGGCACTACCAACGACGGCTCTACCTCGAACGGCTCCGATTCGAACGGCTCTGCTGCGGGTGATTCGTCTCCAAGCTCTGCCGGCAATACGGACAGCGACGCTTCTGGTTCGACCGACGCTGACACCTCTAACTCATTCACCGGCTCGAGCGATTCGTCCGTTGGCATCGGCTCTAACAACGGCTCCGGCTCTGACGCAACCCCTGATTCCGATGCTTCCAAGGACGACTCGAATAAGGCGCCGGACGCTCCCGTTGCTTCGCCGGACAAGAAGCCTTCTTTCTCCGTGCAGCTTGGTTCTACGTTGGGCTCTTCGCTGATGGCTGGCGTCAATAATGGCTCGACTCAGAACAAGGACAACTCTGATCAGGTTTCCATGGAAAAGACCGAGGCCGAAAAGGGCGACTCAAAGGACGAGGCTTCCAAGAAGGCTGAATCCGATAAGGGTCCTAGCTCTGATGAGAAGGGCGACAAGTCCGGTCAGAAGAAGGACGAGAGCAAGACCGAGGGCGAAAAGAAACAGTCCGAAGACGACGACAAGAGCGGTGCTGACAACCAGGTTCAGGAGCAAAATGACTCCAAAACGGTGACCACTACGACCACGACGACCACCACAACCAAGTCATCTGGCGGCAATATGCCCAAGACGGGCGATCTGATTGTGATGGCGAGCCTTGCCAGCGCGAGCTTGGCCACGCTGGGCGCTACGTCTATCGTAAGTGGTAAGCATAAGCTCGATCAGCAGAAGAAAGCTTCTGGAGAGGACGACTCTGAGGAGTAGGCTCTCAGTTGCCAGATAACTAAATAGTCGGGTCGGGGCCCGGTGCGAATGCATCGGGCCCCGTTTTGTTGTGCAACGATTAGTTGTGCCCCCTCACACCTCTTGTTGCTACCGTTGCCCGATATGTTCGCGCGGCGACATCGGTACATGCGATGCGGTCATTACAATTGGCATCGTGCTGCGATTTAGGGGGAACGTTTTGGTGTCTGAACAGGCAAATGTTGATTGTGCTGCTGGCTTTGGCGTGCGCTTGATCGGCTGTGCCGACGATGCGGTTTTGCCCATTGGCATACACGACTATGCGGAGGCACTTGGTTGCTGCGTGCTGGTTGACAAGACCATGTTTATTGCCGATGTGTTGGACTGCGACGCGTCCGTTGTGGTGTGCTGTCGACCCGAGGGTTTTGGCAAGAGCATGAACTTGTCGATGCTCAGGGCTTTTCTGGAGCGTCCAGCGGTCGGTCGCGCTGGTCAGCGTTTGTTTGCCGATGCTCAGATTTGGGATGCAGACGGCGGGCGCTATCGGGATGAGTACGCTTGCTATCCGGTGATATCGCTGGACTTTTCTGGCGCTGCGAGGCGTGGCCCCGCTGTTTCCGGCGTCGTGCGCGATGCCCTTTCGGGCGAGTGCGCTCGATTGTTGGCGCTCTTGGAGGCTCCGGATTTAGCTCGAGATAAGGTGCGTCACATCGAACGCGTCGCGCGTGGCGTGGCGAGCGCGGACGAGGTTGACTCGGTGCTCGGTGCGCTCATAGAGCTGCTGGAGATTGCCTGCGATGAGCAGGTTGTATTGCTCGTTGATGGGTACGATGCGGCGTGGTCTCGCCGTGCGAGCGCGAGGGACGCTTCCGACGCCGATCCGGCAGAACTACTTGACCGTGTGCTGTTTGACGCCATTGCTGTCGCGGGTCATTCGCTACGCTTTGCTTGTCTGATGGGGGAGTGTCCCCGTCCTGCTGAAGTGGCGCTTTCTTTGCATGGCTGCTCGTATTGTCTGACGACGCCGCTTTCGACCTGGTGTGACCGTTGGTTCGGCTTTTCGGATGCCGAGGTCCAGGCTCTGTTGAATCATGCTGGGCGCGAGGAATACCTTGATGATGCGCGTGAATGGCTCGAGGGGTATCGGTTTGGCAGGGCCTATTGCTCGAGTCCAGAGCGTGTGATCGGTTTTCTGGACCGAGGCTGCACGGCGCCTGTGCGTGCCGATCTGTATGGATATGCCGATTGCCTGAGTAGGGTAGTTGCCGGGTGGAATCTCGACCGCCTTTCGGTCTTGTTTGATTTGCTCGAGGCCCATGGGTGCGCTGAGGTCCCGCTTTGTTTGGGCACTGCAGAGCCAGATGTCTCGCCTGACGATGGCATGTGGACAGCGCTGTATCTGTCCGGTTTTCTCACGACGGATATGACTGAGGAGCCAGAGCATGGCGATCGCCTCCGTGCTTTGCGATTGCCCAATAACGAGCTTCGTCAGGCCTTGCGTCTAGTGATTATTGAGTGGTTTGAGTGTGCCGCAGAAGACATTCGAGACGTCGATGCGTTTCGCGACGGGCTGTGCCGTGGGGACGAGGATACCGTGAGGCGGGCGCTAAGCCGCATCTTGGGAGATGCGGGAATCGGTGCGACCGACCCAGATACGCCGCTGCCATTTCATCTGCTCTTGCAGGGGCTCTGCTTTGGCTTACCGGGCTATGCCAATCCTGCCTCGAGGCGAAAGTGTGGCGCAGGTCGCTGGGACATCCAGGTTTTCCCTACGGGTGCTGTGTTCGACGTAGCAGATACGATTGGCATGCTGGACGAGCGCCCGCTGATAACGATTAACTTGATGTATGACCCCGATGTGGATGCGCTGGGACTGGAATTGCTGGCCGTGCAGTCGCTACTCGACATAGAGCGCGACGGCATCGACGAAATCCGTGTACCGCGCCCCGGCGTGGGTCGCATGCGCTGGGGGTTCGGTTTTGATGGGCAGCATGTGGCTACGGTGTGCCAGCGGCTTTAAGCGCCGAGGTGTTTCCGGCTTCCGTTACTCGGTGTCCTTCATGGGCGGCATGGGCTTCCAGTCGGGGTCCTTGATGATCTTGCGGGCGTCCTTCATGCCACGGCGCAGCGCCGGAATACCGGTCTTAAAGCACTTGTCAACGGCTGCCAGGCGAATGAACTCCTTGCAGAAGGTCGCGGCGTTGCCCAGACGGAACAGCACGGGGTGATAGTCGCCATAGATTTGCATGTAGCGGGCCAGATAACCGCGGTTGCGCATGATGTAGTAGCGGTTGGTGTCGCTCGTGGAGTTGAGCTGGCGCTTGCCGGCGATGTCCCAGTTAGAGACGGCGCGGGCGCGCTTGAGCACCACGTCGGCCACAACGGCGGCGGGGAAGTGCTGGCTGGCTACGTAGCCGTAGCAGGCATCGTCGCCGTAGATAAAGAAGCGCGCGTCGGGCAGGCCGATTTTGTCGACCACGCGTCGCGAGAACATGCCGCCCTCAAAGCACAGCTGGTTCATGGCGCGGTAGCCCTCGGGACCCAGATCCCACTTGGCGATGGGGTTAGGGATGCCGAGCGAAAGGATGAGCTGGTACTGCCAAAAGAAGGCGCCGCCGTCAAAGTCCAGGCGCGAACCCTGGATGACATCGTAGCGGTCGGTCCACTTGGCAAGACGCTCGATGCCTTCGGGGATGACGAGCACATCGTCGTCCATCACCCAGAACCACTGAGCGCCCAGGTCGTAGGCGCATTTAGTGCCGGCGGAGAAGCCGCCCGCACCGCCGCCGTTTTCGAGCTGCGGGGCGTAGATGACACGGTCGGTGCCGCCCTGCGCGTCGGGCTGCTCGGTGTCGATGCCCCACAGGTTGGCCAGGCGCTCGTTGAATGCGGTGCACATGGCCTCGGTCTCGCGCGAATTCTCGTTATCGACAATCACGATGCGCCAGGGCGTTGCCGTGAGCTCGGTCATGGAGTCGAACAAGTTGGCCAGGAGTTCCTGGCGCTTGTACGTAACGACGACGATGGCGAGCTTGTCGATGGGAGCGGGAAGGGTTGAAGGCATGGGGCAATATATCCTTTCACGCGCGGCGGGCGAGTGCTGCGCGGAAGCTATCGAATACGTCCTTGGGACTGTCCTATTGTAAAGGCTCGGCGCACCTTAGCGGCAAGCTTTGAATAAAACGCAGGAACCTGCCATGGGCCCGCCGCATGACGTGGGGCTGCTTTGCCCGCAAGAGGCTCCATAGATTATATTAACGCCCGCTGGCGCGCTGACCCTTTGATACCATGAAACGACAGGTATTTCCTAAGGAGCACATTTGTTTACTAACGCCTCTGGCAGCCCTGTTCTGTCGCTGCTTATTCCCATTTACAATGTTCAGCGCTACCTGCGCGAGTGCCTCGATTCCGCCCTGGTGCAGACGCTCAAGGATATTGAGATCATCTGCATTAACGACGGGTCGACCGACAACTCGCCGGCGATTATCCGCGAGTATATGGAGCGCGATGGGCGCGTCAAGATGATCGACAAGGCCAACAGCGGCTACGGCGACTCGATGAACCACGGCCTGGAGATGGCGCGTGGCAAGTACGTTGGCATCTTGGAGTCCGATGACTTTATGGCGCCCGACGCACTCGAAAAGCTTGTCTCGGCCGCCGATAGCAATAATGCCGACTTTGCGAAGGCGAACTTTGATTTCTACTGGTCTAAGCCCGAGGAGCGCCGTTCGCTGCACGAGATGTTTAGACCTCAGGATTGCGGCAAGCCGGTGCATCCGAGCGATACGACGCAGTTCTTTAAGCAAAAGCCGTCGATTTGGTCGGCCGTGTACCGTCGCGATTTTCTTGAGCGCAACGGCATTACGTTCCTGCCGACTCCGGGGGCATCCTTTCAGGACACGTCGTTCGCCTTTAAGGTGATCGCGTGCGCCGATAAGGCTGTTTACCTACATGATGCCGTGTTGTCGTATCGCCAGGACAACGAGAATTCCTCGGTCAATTCTTCGGCTAAGGTCTTTTGCGTCAATACCGAGTATGCCGAGATTGAGCGTTGGATTCGAGAGGATTATGCCCGCGGCCACGCAAGCGGCGATGTCGCGCGCATGCTCAAGTTCAATCAGCTCATTAAGTACGATTCGTACATGTGGAACTACGTGCGCCTGGCGCCTAAGTTCTATAAGGAGTTCCTGGTTCAGATGGCCAAGGAGTTCCAAGCGGCCTTGGACGCGGGGGAGTTTTCGCTTGACGACCTCAAGCCGTGGAAGCGCGCAAATCTCGCTGCCATCCTCAAAGATCCTGAGGGCTGGGTTGACGAGCATCCGAGTTTTGCGACGGATGGTGCCTTGGGGCGTGCTAAGTATTACGCCTCGGTTGGAGGCCCAGGCGTGGTTGCTGCCTTCCTCATCGAATCGCTGAGGGGGTAGGTCGGCATGGGAGAGGCCTCGTGTCCTAAAGCTACCATTGTCGTCCCCGTTTACAACTCTGCGCGCTCCATTCAGCGATGCCTCGATTCGCTGTTGGCCCAGTCTGAGCGTTCGATTCAGGTTGTCTGCGTCAACGACGGTTCGACTGATGATTCGTTGAACGTGTTGCGCCAGATCGCGCAGGCCGACGATCGCGTACTGGTGATTGACCAGGAAAACGCGGGCGTCTCGTGTGCTCGAAATGCCGGTATCGATGTCGCCGAGGGCGAGACCGTCTTTTTTGTGGACGCCGACGATTACATCGATGCCCAGACGGTCGAGCGCGTGCTGCATGCCATGGAGTCCGCAGATGCCGAGGCCGCCGTTTTTGGCGGCGTCTGTGAACCTGCCGATGCTGCCCCCAAACGCGTCCAGCAACTCATGAGCACCAAAGCTGGTGCTTTCGGCGCCCGTGATCCCCAACTGCTGTTCCATTCGAATGCGCAGCCCTATGCCTGCCGTGCGGCTTTTTCGCGCGAGCTGCTCAATCGCGAAGGCATTCGCTTCGCCCCCGGTTTGGCTTTGGGCGAGGACGTCGTCTTCCAATTTGCGGCTTATGCGCTTGCCCGCAGGACCGTCGTCATGCCGGACAAGTTCTACCACTACGTGATGGAGAGCGAATCGGCGACGCACGAGTTCAACAGTGCCGAGGCTCGTGCCAAAAAGCTTGACGCCCACATGAGGATGCTCGAGGAGGTCTTGGAGGACTGGGCAGCCTACGGTCTTTTGGACCTGTGCCCCGGCGAGCTGATAACTTGGTTTTTGGACCTCATTGTGTTCGACTTGGCGCGTCTGGATGCGGACGGCTTCCACCGTGTTGCCGGCCGCGTCAACAGGGCTTTCACGACGTTTTTGGGAACAGAGTGGGCGGATATGCCTGCTAAGGGCGCCGTTCGCCGTGTTGCCCACAAGCTCGTTGCGGCGACCTCGGGCGTTTCGATGGCAGACGCCACGCTGTTCTATCTTTCGACTCGCGGTCTCAAAGCCTGCCTGGAGCGCTTTCTCTAATTCCAAGCGCTGCCGCCCGCCGCAACTCGGCTGTTAAAATAACCCTGTTACACGCTATTCAACAGGAGGTTCTCTTGCAGAACTCTGATACCCCTAAAGTTTCGCTGCTTGTTCCCATCTGCAATGTCGAACGCTACCTGCGCGAGTGTCTCGATTCCGCCGTGGCGCAGACGCTTAAGGACATCGAGATCATCTGTATCAACGACGGCTCCACCGATAGCTCGCCAGATATCATCCGCGAGTACATGGAGCGCGATCCCCGTGTAAAGATGATCGACAAGGCCAACAGCGGCTACGGCGACTCGATGAACCGCGGCCTGGAGATGGCGCGCGGCGAGTACGTGGGCATCCTTGAGTCCGACGACTTCATGTTTGAGGATTCGCTCCAAAAGCTGGTCGCCAAGGCCGATGCTGAGCATGCCGATGTGGTAAAGGGCGACTTTTACCTGTATTGGTCCACGCCCAGCGAACGCCGTGAACTGTTTGGGATTATCGACGAGCATATGACGGGCGCCGCGTATTGCCCCGTCGATCGCCCGGGCATCTTCTACCGCAAACCTTCCATTTGGTCGGCTATCTATCGGCGCGAGTTCCTCAACGACAATCAGATTCGGTTCCTCCCCACGCCGGGCGCCTCGTATCAGGACGCAGGCTTTAACTTTAAGGTTTGGGCTTGCGCCGAGCGTGCCGCGTTTATTACGGACCCCATTTTGTGCTATCGCCAGGATAACGAGAAGAGCTCTGTTAATTCGCCCAACAAGGTGTTTTGCGTGTGCGATGAATATGCCGAGATGCAACGTTTTTTGGACGAGCGCCCCGAGCTTAAGGCTCAGCTTCAGGGCATTTTAATGCGCATGAAGGTCGATACGTACCGTTGGAATGATGAGCGTCTGGTCGATGAGCTACGCGAGCAGTTTTGGGAGAAGGCTTCACCCGAGCTCAAGGCCGATTGGGATGCCGGTCGCTTTGACCTGTCGCTGTTCGACCCGCGCGGCGAGACCGACTTGCGCCTGATGGTCAAGTCGCCCCGCGCCTATATCGATTCGCGTTTTGACTTTAAGAAGCCGGGCAAGCTCAATACGTTTAAGCATTACTTTAAGATTGGCGGCCTACCGCTGGTCTGGCGCGTGCTGACGTATCAGCGCACCTACGGCGACAACCCGCACCCTGACGACGTTCCGGCAGCACAGTAGGAGCGAGTGACTATGGCTACCCCCAAGATTTCCGTTGTCGTTCCCATCTATAACGTGGAGGAGTGCCTGGCCTGGTGCCTGGACTCCCTGCTTGCACAGGACATGCCCGATTGGGAAGGCGTGCTGGTCAACGATGGCTCGCCGGACGGTTCGCGCGATATTGCGGCTACCTATTGCGAAAAGGACGCGCGCTTTACGCTGGTCGATAAGGAGAACGGCGGCCTGTCGAGCGCGCGCAATGCGGGTATCGCTGCGTCCACGGCGCCTATCGTCGCGTTCTTGGATTCCGACGACCGATTTACGCCCGATGCGTGCCGTGTGATCGTAGATGCCTTTGAGCGCGAGGACTGCGACGTTTTGACCTTTGGCGCGAATCCGTATCCGCTGGAGGCGGGGTATCCGTGGCTTAACTATGTGCTGAGCCCGCGCGATGTGTCGTTTGAAGGCTATAGCTCTGACCTGCTGTTTAAGGAAGCATCTCGCCCCTTTGCATGGCGCACCGCCTGCAAACGTGAGTTTTTGCTGGGCAACGGGATCGTGTTTGACGAAACCGTTAAGTATGGCGAGGACCAGGTCTTCGATTTTGCTGTGTACGGTCGTTCGCACAAGACCGCGCTTATCTCGAACAAGCTGTATGACTACCGCGTGGCGCGCAAAGGCTCGCTCATGGACACCATGCGCTATGACGACGAGACGCGCCTGCTGGAGCACGTGAAGATTTACTCCGCGGTGCTGGCTGACTGGCAGCGCGACGGTCTCGATGTCCAGCATGCCGATGACCTGGCGTACTTCCTATGCGATCTGGTGCTGTACGATGCGCTCAGGTTGCTGGGTTCGGACTGCGGCAAGGTGTTTGCTGCCGTTGCCACGGCGCTTGCCGGTTCTGCCGTGGGCAGCGATGCTGCGCTCGCACAATGCGCTCCTTCTGTTGCTGCTATGGTGCGTGCGGCGCTTATCAGCAAGGCCCCCAATGCCCGTGAGTGCAAAAAGCTCATGTTCGATTACGACGTCTTGAGGTTTGGGCGCCTGGGTGCCTGCAAACGCATGGCAGCGAACGCCCTGGGAAAGCGAGAAGTGTAGATGAGTATCAAGCGTTTGGCGCTTTGCCGCAGTCAGGGCCGTCTGTTTGTGCTGCTTCGTTTTGCCGGTCAGGATGTCGCCGCGCTTATTGAGCGGGAGGGCTCTCAGGCGTTTGCCCATGCGACGACGAGCGGTTCTTGTGTGCCGTCGCTGGTGCTCCCGGTCGATCATGGCCGTGTGCTGGCGCTTTGTCCTTCCGTTTCCGATTACGAGCGCGAGCTCGCCGTCTTGGTGCTTCCGTTTTTGGATGGCTCGTCGATGGATGTCGTTTTTGCATCCGGTGGCCAAAGGTTGGGCTCCATTCGCCTCGATAGCCGCGTGGCCAAGCTGGAATCCAAGGTTAACTACAAAGCAAAGCCTGCGCTGTGTGCGCTTATCCGCGATGCTCAGCGTGGCGAACACTGCGGTTTCTACGAGATCGATGCCACTCGCTATTTGCCGGCAGACGCCGGCGCGGTGTGGCGCTATGAGGTTACTTGGGCGGGAGACCTCCAGTGCGCGCCTGAGCTCCAGATCTTCGATGCGCATATGAATGCCATCGATGTCACCGTGCATGTGTTTGAATCGCAGGTCGATGTGCCGCAGCAGAACGGATGCCGCGTCAATAAAACGTATCTGAGTGTTGAGATGCCTCAGGATATACGAGATTTTGTCGCGATTGTGAGCGACCCCACAGAGCAGATCCAGAGCGGGTTTTGCGCCATGGATGGTCGCCTGTACAACGGCATGGTCGATGACAGTTGGAACCGCATGAAGGACGCGCGTGCAGACGACGCAGCTTATCGACGTTGGTTTGAGCGACATCGCGCAAAGCCGGGCGATTTAGCGTGCCAGCGTGTCGCTTCGGCGGCCTTTGCCTATAGACCGCTCGTGAGCATTGTGGTGCCGTGCTACAAGACCGATCGGGTCTACCTGCGCGAGCTGCTGGACTCGGTGCTCGCCCAAAGCTATGACAACTGGGAATTGCTGCTTATGGACGCCTCGCCCGAATGGGATGCGGTTGCCAATCTTGCGGCGGGCGTCAACGAGGAGCGCGTCCGTCGTGTTGAGCTGCCTGGTAACGGCGGCATTGTGGTCAACACCAACGCGGGTATTCAGCAAGCGACTGGAGACTACATCGCGTTCTTGGACCACGATGACATCCTGGAACCGGACGCGTTATTCCAGTATGTTTCCGCGCTGAATAAGGCGGCCGAGGGCGAGCGCCCCCAGGTCCTGTTCTGCGACGAGGACATGTTCCAGAAAACGGGGGAGTGGGGCCAGCCGGTCTTTAAGACGCAGCTCAACGTCGACCTGCTCTATAGCCATAACTGCGTTACTCATTTTCTAATGGTGGAGAAGGCGCTCATCGATCGCATTGGCGTGTCGCCAGAAGACGTTGCGGGTGCCCAGGATTACGGCCTGACGCTCCGCTGCCTCGCGGCGGGCGCGCGCTTTGAGCACGTTGCGCACGTGCTGTATCACTGGCGCGTGCTCCCTGGCTCTACCGCCGACTGTTCTGCCGATAGCAAGCCATATGCTATCGAGGCCGGACGCCTGGCTCTGCAGCGTCACTTTGACTCGCTGGGCATTCGCGGAACGGTCGAGGAGTCCGAGACGCCGTTTGTCTACCGCATGCGCTATGCGCTGCCGGAGTCTGCGCCGCTGGTGAGCATTGTGATTCCCACCAAGGACCACGTCGAGACGCTCGATGCCTGCGTGATGTCGATCGCCCAGAAGGCCACGTACGCCAACTACGAGATCGTCTTGGTGGAAAACAACAGCGAAGACCAGGAGACCTTTGCGTATTACGAAACCCTGCCGGAGCGCGTAGCCGCTGCGTCTGGTGGCAAGGGTGCAGCACGCGTTGAGTGGTGGCCGGGCGAGTTTAATTACTCCCAGATCATTAACTTTGGCGTTGAGCATGCCAAGGGCGATTACCTGCTGCTTCTCAATAATGACACTGAAGTCATCTCATCCGACTTTATCGAGGAGATGATGGGCTATCTTCAGCGTCCCGACGCGGGCGTTGTGGGCGCCAAGCTCTATTTTGCCGATCATCTGGTGCAGCATGCCGGCATTTTGGTTGGCGTGCGCGGCGCGCTTGCCCATGCCAACCAGGATTTCTCGGCAAAACGTGAGGGCTACCTTGCCCGTGCTGTGCGTCCGGGCAACTTTAGCGCCGTAACGGGCGCCTGCCAGATGGTCCGTCGCGACGTGTTTGAGCAAGTCGGAGGCTACAACGAGGAATTCGCCGTCGGCTTTAACGATGCAGATTTTTGTTTGCGCGTGTGGGAGGCGGGCTATCGCACCATCTTTACGCCCTATGCCGAGCTGTATCACTACGAGTTCACCTCGCGCGGCAGGGAAGAGGCCAACGAGGAAAAGATGCGCCGCTGGAAACGCGAGCAAGCACTGTTCATGCAGCGCTGGCCTGAGTTCTTCTTGACGGGCGATCCATGGTTGGGGTCGAACTTATCCGCTGAGAGCGAGTATTTCTCGCTTTAGAAAATGGGTTTTAGGAAGTCCTCAACTTACTTTCGATATGAGCTGAGAAGAAAGCAGCGTCTAGGCGATTTGCTGCAATGCATCACGATAGCTCGATACTTCCGCGATACGTTTATACAGACTTATACAACTGGATATAATTCGATATAGTCTACGATAAACTTTTAAAGCTAAGATTGACCAATAATCGATTGTCTTGAGAGGCAAACAAGTGAGCGCCACTGTATTCCATAACCCGTTTCGTCCTACTGCCGGCGCTGAGCCTCCGCGCATAATTGGTCGTGATGATATTGCCCTTGAGTTTACCGAGAGTTTGAATGCGGGAATTGGCGCACCTGCGAGGCTCATGCGCATCGCTGGACCGAGGGGCTCCGGAAAAACTGTTTTGCTCTGCGATCTTAGGGATCGTGCGCGAGAGCTTGGATGGAAGACCGCTATTGTTTCTGCTGGCCCTAACCTATTGCTGGACCTGAGGGATCAGGTTGCTGATTCTTCCCTTGCGACTAATGCTTCGGTCGGCGTAAACGCCGGCTTTGTTTCCGCGAAAGTCGATGTTGCACCCAAAGAGTCGAGTCTTAGAAAGTTGCTAAGCTCGGCAGCGAGGTCAGCCAAGGGTCTTTTTATTGCCATCGATGAAGTTCAGGACGCTCCGATTGACGATATGCGTGCCATTGCGTCTACGGTTCAGCTTTTGATAGGGGAAAGAGTAGATATCGCACTTGCCTTTGCCGGTTTACCCGCCGGTGTTATGGATCTTATTAACGGCAAGGCGCTTACGTTCTTGCGTCGTGCCCTCCCCGAAGATCTGGCGCCTATCAACCAGGTGGAGGTAGCGCTCTCTATGGGCGATAGCTTTGTCGCGACTGGCTTGACCATAGAGGACAATCTCCTGTCGAGAGCCGCTAAGGCCACTAAGGGCTATGCCTATCTGGTGCAACTGGTCGGTTATTCCATTTGGCAGCGCGCCAACTTGCATCGTGCCAAAAGTGCCATTGTGAGCGAGCGCGACGTCACTGAAGGCATTGCGCTGGCAGAGGCTCGTTTTCACGATGTTGTTCACGAGCCCGCGATTTCTGGACTGGGGCTCAACGATATCAAATACCTTTTGGCCATGTGCGAGGATAAACAACAGTCCAAATCAGCCGAGATTGCTAGGCGCATGGGTAAAAAGACCAATGAGATGGGGGTGCGGACGATTTCTTGGACCGCGCCTAGGCGTATCCAAGCTTCCTGCGG
>UQMU01000016.1 GCA_900542305.1 uncultured Collinsella sp.
CAAGGCCGCCGGCGACATCGCCGTGGCCGGGTGCCCGCGCCACTACATCATGCGCAGCTCCTGGGTCATCGGCGAGGGGCACAACTTCGTCAGGACCATGAAGGGCCTGTCCGACCGCGTCGCCGACCCCGAGGACGGGCTCACGCAGGTCACGGTCGTGGACGACCAGCTGGGCCGCCTTACCTTCACGCGCGACATGGCCGAGGCCATCTTCCGCGTGCTGGGGACGCACGCCCCCTACGGCACCTACGACTGCACCGGCTCCGGCGCCGTGAGGAGCTGGGCGGATATCGCCCGCGCCGTCTTCGAGGCCGTCAACGGCAACGGCGAGAGGGTCGTGCCGGTCAGCACCGCCGACTACTACGCGAGCGCCGCCGGTCCCGTCGCCTCGCGCCCGGTCCACTCCGCGCTCGACCTTTCCAGGCTCGAGTCGGTCGGGTTCCACATGCCCGACTGGGAGGAAGAGCTGGGGGAGTACCTCAAGACGCTCTAGCCGCCGCTATTGAATTGACGAGAGTAAATAGCCACCGTTTTTTGACGGTGGCTATTCTTGTTGGAGGCTATTTGCGCAGTGGTGCCAATAGTATTTTGCGAAGGATCTACCTCTCGCTTGACTTGGTGGAGGAGCGGCCGGGCTGATCGTTATAGGCGTATTTGCTGTACACGTTGACCTCCCACTGCTTTTTTTCGACCTTTGCCACGGAATCCAGGATGAATCCGGTCGCAAGGCTCAGACCGCACAGGAACATAAACGAGGCGGCGAGTATGGCGGTGGGGAAGCGCGGGACGAGGCCGGTCTGAAAGTACTCGATAAAGACAGGAATGCCCAAAGCCAGGCCGATAATCGCGAATAAAAGCGCAACCAGACTGAAGAACTTCAGCGGGCGGTAGTCCTTGAACAGCGTGCCGATCATCGCAACGACTTTAATGCCGTCGCTCACGGTATTGAGCTTGGACTCGGAACCTTCCGGACGGTCGCGGTACTCAATGGGCACATCTTTGATGCGCCAGCGGTGGTCGACGGCGTGGATCGAGAGCTCAGTTTCGATCTGGAAGCCCTCGGAAAGCACGGGGAAGGTTTTAACGAACGGGCGGCTCATGGCACGGTAGCCGGTCATGACATCATCGAAGCTGTAGCCATAGATCCACTTGATCATCGCGCGGACCAGATTGTTGCCAAAGCCGTGGAAGGCACGCTTGTTCTCCTCGGCATAGGTGCCGTTGGAAAGGCGGTCGCCTACGGTCATATCGGCCGTGCCGTTGAGGATGGGCTCGCAGAGGGCTTTGGCCGCCTCGGCGGGGTAGGTGTCGTCGCCGTCGACCATCAGGTAGCAATCGGCGTCGATATCGCGAAACATCTGGCGGCACACGTTGCCCTTTCCCTGACGGGGCTCAAAGCGGACCGTGGCGCCGTGCTCGGTGGCGATGCGTGAAGTATCGTCTGACGAGTTATTGTCATAGACATAGACCGTCGCCTGCGGAAGCTCGCGGTGAAAGTCGTCGATGACTTTGCCGATCGTGAGCGCTTCGTTGTAGCAAGGGATGATGACGGCGATGGATTCAGAATTCACTTAATGCTCCTTATACATTCAATCCTAGAAAGTATAGCCGTTTGGGCCTGGCATCCTAAGATGTGGGTTAGTTCTCCAGTTTTGTTGCGCGAATCGTTTGCATGGCCGTCGGGTCTATACTGTTCGTTTGTCAACGATTACGAGTAAAGGAGTTGCATCCGTGTCGGATCAGACAAAGCAACAAGAAACTCGCAGTCTGCCTGCGACGTTTGCTAAGAACGAATTTGAGAAGGACGCGTTTATCCTTCGTCAGCTGGTTACCAAGGATTTTAAGATCAAGTATCGCCGTAGCGTTCTGGGCGTCGCATGGTCGGTGCTCAACCCGCTGCTGATGATGATCGTCATGGCCATCGTGTTCTCGACGATTTTTGGCCAGGGCCGCAATGGCTCAATGACGCCCGAGATGTACCCGCTGTACTTGATCGTGGGTAACATCACCTTTGCCGTCATGTCTGAGTCTACTAACCAGGCCCTGACGTCGATCGTGGGCGCTGCCCCTCTGCTCAAGAAGGTTAAGGTGCACCGCTGGGTTTTCCCGGTGCAGAAGGTGCTCTTCTCGCTGGTCAACTTTGCCTTCTCGCTGGTCGCCGTCGCCATCGTCATGCTGTGGTTCCGCGTTATGCCTTCTTGGCACCTGATTCTGTTGCCGGTTTGCCTGCTGCTGCTTATGTGCTTCTGCATGGGCCTGGGCATGATGCTCTCTGCCCTTACGGTCTTCTTCCGCGACGTTATGCATCTGTGGAGCGTCGTCATTACGGCGTGGACTTACATTACGCCCATCTTCTGGACGACTGACTATATTGCGCAAATGCCGCATCTCGTGCGTATCTTGATGTATGCGAACCCCATGTTCAACTACCTGCAGTTTATGCGCGATATCTTCCTGTTCCAGACTACGCCCTCGCTTATGACGTTTGGTATGTGCGTCGCTTGGGCGGTTCTTGCGCTTATTATTGGCTATACCGTGTTCCATAAGTCCGAGCGCAAATTTATCCTCTACATCTAAGGAGTGCTGTGATGACTGAATCTGTTGTTGATTACAGCGAGCAGCCTCTGGCTGTCGAGGTCGACGACGTCACCATGATCTTTAACATGGCGTCCGAGTCGCTGACCAACCTCAAGGAGTACTTCATTAAGCTTGCCAAGCACGAGCTGTTCTTTGAGGAGTTTAGGGCGCTTAAGCACATCTCGTTTGATATTCATCGCGGCGAGGTTGTGGGTCTGGTCGGCACCAATGGCTCCGGCAAGTCTACGATGCTCAAGATTATCGCTGGCGTTCTTGAGCCTAGCGAGGGCAGCGTTAAGGTGCACGGTAACATCGCGCCGCTGATTGAGCTTGGCGCCGGCTTTGACCCCGAGCTGACCGCCCGCGAGAACATCTATCTGAACGGCGCCCTGCTCGGCTATACCAAGGAGTTCATCGACGCCAACTTTGACGGCATTATCGAGTTCGCTGAGCTGCAGAACTTTGTCGATATGCCGCTTAAGAACTTCTCTTCGGGCATGGTGGCGCGTATCGCCTTTGCAATCGCGACGATTACCGAGCCCGATATTCTGATCGTTGACGAGACGCTGTCCGTCGGTGATGTGTTCTTCCAGCAAAAGTGTGAGGCCCGCATCCAGCACTTTATCCAGAGCGGCGACGTGACGGTTCTGTTCGTTTCGCACTCTATGGAGCAGGTTGAGCGCATCTGCCAGCGTGCCGTTTGGATTGAGAAGGGTGACCTTCGCATGGACGGCCCGGTCGATGAGGTCTGCAAGGCGTACCGCGAGCAGTTCAACTAGGTTATAATTACTTGCGCCTGACAGGCTTGTGCTTGCTTGGGCGTGCGGTTATTTGCTCCATTAGCTCAGTTGGATAGAGCAGGGGACTTCTAATCCCAAGGTCGACGGTTCGAATCCGCCATGGAGCACCATCGTTTATTAAGCCCAGACCGCTTGGTGGTCTGGGCTTTTTCACATGCCGGTGTTCTTTGTTCTTGCCGGGTATACGTTTAGGCCGAAGCCGTGGCGTGAGCTGCTATTGTGCTGCTGATGTGGATTGGTTATACGGCGCGCCAAAGGGGGCTGGAGCCGAGCGTGAGCAAGCCTCTGCTTATGACGCTGCCAGCATCGTGGTTCTTCGCGTCAATCGTACGCTGTGCCTGCGATATTGGATTGGCGTACGTGATCAAGAAGGCGTAACAAAAGCGGGGAGGACCAACTTGGCCCTCCCCGCTGTATCTAGTCTGCCTTCAGGCACTCGGGCAAGACGTTTGCAACTGCATTCATCGCCTGCGGCCTCAGGTACTGCTCATTGAGCTTTACCTTTCTGTAGGCGTAGCGAGTGTCTGCCGAGTATTTGATCAACACATCGGTGAAGAACCGCTCCCAGCTCAGGTAGTCGCGGCTTTCGATATAGCTTGAGGGATCCTCGAGGATTTTTAAGATATCGTTACTGGGAATGAGGCCAGATTGCAGGAGTGTCCACTCGAATGATTCGGGGAGGAACAAGCGTACGTTCTTGTAAACGCGCTGTCCGAGCACCTTTTCGATGTAGGGACCAAATGCTGCTCCGTCTCCAATAGCAAGGATGTTTTGCTCGGGACATTCGTGAATCGTACGTTTTAGATTCGCAACGCCGGTGGCGGTATAGCAGGGGATCCCGAGTCGGTTGCAAAGAGCGTCGTAGAATTGATAGCCAGATTTGCTATCCTCGACAACTACGGCGTCGGGTACCTCGAATCCAACATTTAGATCCTGATACAGCATACTTGCCGTGTGGTCATATAGCGGCTTGGTCACCGAGTAGAAGCGCCTGTCGCTCTTGCGGCCATTGATTGTTTTACTTGTCGTGTTGACTAGCTTCAGGATCTCATCAACGCTGTAGGGGAGCTCGTTGGCATCGCGACGAGATATCAGAACAAAATAGTTGGACGAGCCGTTGACGGCTTTGGCGAAGTCCTTTGAGTAGATAAACTCGTTACCCTCATCTAGAAAGACGATTGAATCTTCGATGATCGATAGCTCGCGCTCCCAGCGTCTGCCGGAAAGCGTTTCGCAAGGCACGTCGCAACTGAGTGCAACGCCGCTTTCCGGTCCTCGGTCGTTGTAGTCGCGAATCATCGAGATGAGCATCGTTTTACCCGTGCCGCTGTTGCCGCGTATAAAGGAAATATTGCGCTTAAACGTGAGTGTGTATTTGACCTTTGCACGCTCTACGACAACGGTATGCGTTCCCTTCATTACTCATCAACATCCAAAAAGTCATTCGTGGCGCCGACAAACTCCTGCATGTTTCTGACGATGCGGCCATCGTTTTCAATGCGGATTTCAAAGCTCTTCCAGGGGAATTTCATGATGTGGTATAAGGTCACCATCACATCCTGCTCTTTGCCGATCTTGAGTAGCCAGCGGGCACAGTTGTCTCCGCAGGTGGATGCGTTGAACACCATATTTGGGAGATTGCGCACCAGCAGCAGCGTCTTAACGCCGCCGGACAGTTCGAGTGGGGTGATCGAGCCCAGCTGTTTGCTTACGATGTTGTGGGGACCGATGAGCTCTGATCCGTCCACGCTTTTAATAATCTGTGCGGCCATAGGGTCTTCGAACCATGAGTCCAAGTATGAGTTCCTAAAATAGGTTTCGGTATCGTAGATGGAACCGGGGTAATCCCCCAGATGGATGCTTAACATGCGCGTCTCCAGACGTTGTGTGACTGCAATGATTATATGCCAGTAATAAAGTGCCGCCAGTAGCGAGGTTGCTGCTGGCGGCACTGGCATTATTAGCGTGTGAATCGCGTTGATGGATTTGCTCGCGAGGCTACTTTTCGAGACGTTCCCTCAGCAGCTCCAGCGCGTGGGCGTAGCCTTGCAGGCCCTCGCCGGTGATGGTGGCGAAGCAGGCTAGGCGGGCGTAGCTCACCTGGCGGAAGTCTTCGCGGGTCTCGACAGCGCTGATGTGGACCTCCACTGCGGGGATGGCGACGGCTTTGAGGGCGTCGAGGATGGCCACGCTCGTGTGCGTGTAGGCAGCCGGGTTGATGACGATGCCGTCGACCTTGCCGTAAGCCTCCTGGATCTTGTCGACGATGCTGCCCTCGTGGTTGGACTGGAAGACCTCGACTTCGTTAAAGCCCTGCGCGGCGCCTGCCTCCTGGCAGATCTGTACCAGGCGATCGTAGTTGTCGCTGCCGTAGATGCCCGGCTCACGAATGCCGAGCATGTTGAGGTTGGGGCCGTTGATGACGAGAGCTTTCATGGTTGCTTCCTTTGCGGTTGGGCGGGCGGTGAGGCGGAATGAAAAACCACCACAAAGGTGCCTGTCCCCTTTGTGGTGGTTTTTGTTAGAGAGCGGGTGGGAGGGTCTCGAGGACGGCGCGGGCGGTGTTGGCGGCGCAGTCGCGTGAGTCGATGATGTAGTCGGCCCAGGCGCGGTAGCGCGGCATACGCTGTTCGGCGAGCTTATCGATGCCTTCGCGGGCGGTGATGGGGCGTCCCTTGTGGGCGAGCTCGTCGAGCTTGCGGTTGAGCATCACGATTTGACTGTTCTGGTGCAGCAGTGGGTAGTTCTCGTCGCACGTGACCACGCCGCCA
The DNA here is from genome assembly GCA_900542305.1 of uncultured Collinsella sp. Lineage (GTDB taxonomy): Bacteria > Actinomycetota > Coriobacteriia > Coriobacteriales > Coriobacteriaceae > Collinsella. Next base: position 6,149 of record UQMU01000016.1, read on the forward strand.
CCCGTGGAAAGCACCAGGCCGCTGCGCTTGGAGATGTCGGCCAGGGCTGCCGTCTCCTGTTCGCGGAAGGCCGCCTCGCCGCGCTCGACGATAAAGTCGGCACAGGGCATGCCCAGACACTCCTCAAGCGCGCGGTCCAAGTCGATGTGCTCGCGACCCGTGAGCAGGGCGATCTGCTCGCCTACGCGGGTCTTGCCCGAGCCCGGCATGCCGATCAGCGCGATGTTCTGTTCGCGGCGGGACAGGCGCTCCGTTACGTCCAGGATGCGCTCGCGCGGGGTGGCTTGGCCGGTGTAGCGCTCGACAGCCTGCGCTGCCTGGGCCACGAGCATGAGCAGGCCGCCGATGCAGGGGATGCCGCGGCGCTCGGCCTCGAGCATCAGGCCCGTGCGGGCGGGGTTGTAGTCAATGTCGATGATGCCCTCGAGCGCATCGAGCCCTTCGAGCGTGCAAGGCGCGTCGGGGCAATGGGGGAACATGCCGGCAGGCGTGCAGTTGACAAGCAGGGCGGCGTCGGACTGCTGTGCGATGTTGCCGTAGTTGACCTCGCTTGAGCGGCCAACGGGCACCACGGTGGCGCCCAGGTCGCCGAGCACCATGCTGGCCGTGGTGCCGGCACCACCGGTGGCACCGAGCACGAGAACCTTCTTACCGGCAACCTCAACGCCTAACTCCTCGACTAGGCATTGGAAACCGAAGTAATCGGTGTTGTCGCCACGCAGACGGCCATCGGGCAGACGCGTGATCGTGTTGACGTTGCCCATGCGCTCGGCGAGTGGGCTCAGCTCGTCCAGGTACTCCATGACGGCGCGCTTGTAGGGGATGGTCACGTTGGTGCCCTCCCATTCGTCGCCCGTCATAAAGGCCGCGAGGTCCTCGGGTTCGCGCTCAAAACGCACGTACTCGAGCCCCGCGAGCTCCTTGTAGATGGTCGGGGTGTAGCTGTGGCCCAGCACACGGCCCAGCACGCCGTAGGGGCGGGTTGTGGCGACGTCAGTCATCTAGAGCACCTCCGTGTAGCTGCCAAAGTAGGTGAAGCTCTCGCACACGTCATCGATGGAATCGAGCAAGTTGTCGAGGGCCTTGCTGCCAAAGGGACAGTCCAGATCGAAGTAGAACATAAACTCAAAGTCGCGCCCGGGGATGGGGCGGCTCTCGAGCTTGATAAGGTTGATGTTGAGCGCATAGAAGCGCTCGAGCACGCGATAGAGGGCGCCCGGTTCGTTGGCCGTGGTGATCATGAGCGAGGTGCGGTTGGCGCCGGGGTAGACGCGCGGCTCGCGGCTGATGACGACAAAGCGCGTGTAGTTGTTGTCCGAGTCCTGGATATTGGGCTCCAGCACCTCCAGGCCGTAGAGCGCCGCACAGCTGCGCGAGGCGATGGCGGCGACGTCGGCGCGTTCGGAGTTGGCGACCATCTCGGCCGACATGGCGGTGTTGGGGTACTTGGTGGCGTGCAGGCCGTGGGCCTCGATAAAGCCGGCGCACTGGGCGATGGCTTGGCCATGGCTGTAGACCTCACGCACGTCTGCGAGCTTGGTGCCGGGCTTGACGAGCAGGTTGTGATCGATCTTGAGGCGCAGTGAGCGCACGATATGGAAATCGAACTGTGCGAGCAGATCGTAGACGGCGTTGACCGATCCGGCGGTTGAGTTTTCGATGGGTAACACGCCAAACTCGCAGAAGCCGTCACGCACGGCGCGCATAACGCCCTCAAAGGTCTCGAAGAACGCGATGTCGGGCACGTCGAAGAGCTTGCACGCGGCGATTTGGCTGTAAGCGCCTTCCACGCCCTGACAGGCAACGGAGGCCGTCTGGGGGAAGGGCGTATCGAAGCCTACGGCCGTGGCATGGGCCTTTTGCGACACCGTGATGCCCTTGAGCTCGTTGATGTAGCGCTGCTGCTCGGCCTTGCTCATGCTCATGAGGAGACGAAACAGGGCGATGGTCTGGGCCTCGTAGCGCTCGGGCGCGCGGCTGGCGAGGTTGTTGAGCTTGGAGCGCTCGCGGGCGGGATCGAAGACGGCCTTGCCCATCTCGATTTTTGACTTGGCGACCTCGGTGGAAATATCCATGCGCTCGACAAAGCTATTGAGGAGCGTGGTATCGATGCCGTCGATGGCCTGGCGAATATCGGCAAGGTCCATGGAGACCCCTTTCGTGAATCGTTGCCTGGGGTAGTTAATTTGGGACGGGGCTATTTTAGCTACCCTCTGACTGTCGACGAATCGATGGGTGCCAGGGCAAATATCAACTGGCATATGGGGGTAGCTAAAATTGCCCCGTCCCAAATTAACTACCCTTGGGGTGAGGTGGGTTAGCGCTGGGCTGCGTCCTCGAGGAGGGCGTCCCAGATGGCAAGCGCCGCGGCTGCTTCGGCTACGGGGACGGCGCGCGGGACGATGCAGGGGTCGTGGCGGCCGTGGACCGAAAGCTCGGCATTTTCCATAGCGTCCATGTCCACGGTCTGCTGCTCGCGGCCGATGGATGGCGTCGGCTTTACGGCCATGCGCCACATGACGGGCGCGCCGGTGGAGATGCCGCCCAAGATGCCGCCGGCGTTATTGGACTCGACCACTACCTCACCGGTCTCGGCGTCGATGCGATACGGATCGTTGTTCTCGTTGCCGCGCATGGCGGCTACGGCAAAGCCCATGCCAAACTCCACGCCCTTTACGGCGGGAATACCAAAGGCGATGTGCGCGATGCGGTTCTCGATACCGTCGAACATGGGGTCGCCGATACCCGCAGGCAGGCCGTAGATGCCGCACTCCACAATGCCACCGATGCTGTCGAGCTCGTCGCGCGCGGCTAGAATCTCCTCGCGCATGCGACCGGCAGCGGCGGCGTCAATGCAGGGCAGGTCGTTCGTAAGGATCGCCTTGCGGTCAGCCTCGCGATAGACCATATCATCCATGGGCAGGTCGGAGATGCCACCGATCTGCGCGACGTGCGCCATGACCTTGATGCCACGGGCCTCGAGTGCCTGCAGCGCAATACCGCCGGCGATGCACAGGGGGGCCGTCAGGCGGCCGGAGAAGTGCCCGCCGCCGGCGACATCGTGCATGTTGTGGTACTTCACACGCGCCGGGTAATCGGCATGTCCCGGACGGGGCTTGCGGCGCAGCTCGGAATAGTCCTTGGAGCGCGTGTTGGTGTTCTCAATGATCGCTGCGATGGGTGCGCCGGTGGTGTGTCCATCGACCACGCCGGCGATGATGTGTGCGGCGTCGGCCTCGCGGCGCTTGGTTGCGGTCTCGTCGCGACCGGGGGCGCGACGATCCAAAAAGGCCTGTAGCTGCTCCTGGTCAACGGCAATGCCAGCGGGTATGCCATCAAGCGAGCAGCCGATGGCGGGGGAGTGCGACTGGCCGAAGATGCTCAGGTGCAATACGTTGCCAAAGGTCGAGGACATGCTATTCCTCCTCGAGCGTGACTTTGCCGCCCAGCAGGCGGTAGTGGTCGAAGAAATCGGGATAGGACTTGTTGACAGCCTCGGCGCCGTGGATCACGACTTCGCCGGTGGCACGGCTCGCGGCGATGGCGGCCATCATGGCGATGCGATGGTCGTTGTGCGAATCGACCTCGCCGCCGGTAAAGGCATCGACGCCCTTGATGATGAGGTCGTCGCCGGCAATGCGCACCTGTGCGCCCAGCGCGGTGAGCTCGCGGGTGGTGGTGACCAGGCGATCGGATTCCTTGATGCGCAGGCGGGCGCAGTCGCGGATGAACGTGCGGCCCTGGGCCAGCGATGCCACAACGGAGATTACGGGCACCAGGTCGGGAATGTCGTGGGCGCTCATCTCGAAGCCGGCGAGCTTGTCGGACTGCACGGTGGCGGCGTTGGTGGAGCGCACGATGCGGGCGCCAAAGCGCGAAAGCGCGGCGAGCACGTTGCGGTCGCCCTGCGCGGAGCTCAGCGATACGCCTTCCACGGTGATGGGGTCGGAGCCGATGGCACCGGCGCACAGCCAAAAGGCCGCATTGGACCAATCGCCCTCGACGGCAACGCTGCCGGGCGTGCGGTACGAGCCGCTGTTTACGCGGAAGTTTGTGACCTCGGGCTTGCCATTCTTGGCGGGTATGCGCTCGACGTTGACCTCGACGCCGAAGGCCTTCATGGCCTGGATCGTCAGGTTGATGTAGGGGCGGCTCTCGATGAGTCCGGTCACCTGCACGCAGGAGGGCTGGGACAGCAGCGGGGCCGCCAACAGCAGGCCCGAGATGTACTGCGAGCTCACATTGCCCGGCAGCACAAAGGTGCCCGGGCGCATGCGGCCGCTCGTCTTGAGCGGAAAGCCGCCCAGACCCTGCAGGTCGCAGCCGGCGGCGATGATCTCGTCCGAGAGCGGGGAGAGCGGGCGGGCGCCCAGACGGCCCTGGCCCACAAAGGTGGCCTCTGCTCCTAGCGCGCAGGCGACGGGCAGCATAAAGCGGAGCGTGGAGCCGCTCTCTCCACAGTCGAGCGTGCCGCCGGCAAGGGCCTTGAGCAGGCCAAACTCAATACTCTTCATAGTGGGATGGACCTGGAATCCGTCCTCGACGGTCTCGATGCGGGCGCCGAGAGCCGTAAGACAGCGGACCGTGGCCTCGATGTCGGCGCAGGTGGTATTGCAGGCGACGTGCGTCTCGCCGTTGGCAAGCGCGGCGCAGATGATCAGGCGGTGCGCCATCGACTTGGACGCGATGGCGGGAACAGTACCCTTGAGCGGGGACGGGGTGATGCGGGCTAGCATACGGAAGCGTCTCCCTTCTGGCCGAGGCCCTCGGCAATTAAATCGTGGAAGGTGGAAAGCGGCGTGCGGTCGATGCTGCAACGGCCAATGCCGTGCGGAATCACCAGGTCGATGGTGTCACCGGCGCGTTTTTTGTCGTGCAGCGCCTCGGCAAAGATGGCGTCGGCCGAAAGCTCGCAGCGGGTCTTGAGGCCGTGACGCGCGCAGAGCTCCTCGATGCGGCCGGGCAACTCAGCGTCGCAAATGCCATGTAGCGCTGCGGCGCGCGTGATGATGCCCATGCCGATTGACACACAGTTGCCGTGGCCGAGCTCAAAGTGCTCGCAGGCCTCGACAGCGTGTCCGGCGCTGTGTCCAAAGTTGAGGAGCTTGCGCTGGTTGGTCTCGCGCTCATCGGCAACGACCACAGCGCGTTTAATGTCGATATTGCGGGCGATGATGAGCGCCACGCGGGCCACATCCTGGTTGAGGAGCTCCAGCGTGAGCGGGGTTTTCTCCAGCTCGGTGAAAAGCTCGGGGTCGGCGATCACGGCGTGCTTGACGACCTCTCCGCAGCCGTCGGCGAACTGCTCGGGCGTGAGGGTGGCCAGGCATCCCACGTCGGCGATAACCACGCTCGGCTGCCAAAAAGCACCGGCCAAGTTCTTGCCGGCAGCCAGGTCGATGGCAGTCTTGCCGCCCACCGACGAATCAACCATAGCGAGCAGACTCGTGGGGATCTGCACAAACTTGCAGCCGCGCATGTAGGTGGCGGCCACAAAGCCGGCCACGTCGCCCACGACGCCGCCGCCGAGTGCCACGATCACGTCGGAGCGGGAAAGCTCATGCTCGGCAACAAACTCCAGGATGGCAATGTAGGTCTCGGCACGCTTGTGTGCCTCGCCGGCCTCGAAGGTGCAGATACTCACCGCATAGCCCGCGGCCTCTAGGCTCTGCTTGACGGGCATTTGGTATAGCGGGCCCACATTGGTGTCCGTCACGATGACGGCGCGGATGCCGCCAGTGGCGGCGCGGACGAGCGGGCCCGCCTGCTCTAGCAAAAACGTGCCGACGTGCACCTGGTAGGGGCGCGCGGTGTCGATATCGATGGTAATCGCCATAAGCTTCGGTCCTTTCGACCTGGCGTGGTAGATGATCTAGCGGGAGGCCTCGTCGTCGAGCGCGCGCTTGATGCGGTCGCCCTCGGCAAGGAGATTTTCCAGATAGCGCTGGTCTCGGTCTTTGAGCGCACGGCTGTAGGCGCCGAGCGAGTCGATCAGGTGGTCGATCTCGAAGGCGAGAGCATCGGCGTCGTTGATCATGAGCTCGGACCACATCTGCGGATTGAGGTGCGCCACGCGGGTGAGGTCGCGGTAGCTGCCGGCCGAAAAGCCGTGGTGGACCTGAGCGGTCGGGCTCTTAACATAGGCGTTGGATACCACGTGCGCAAGCTGGCTCGTGAAGGCGATGACGCGGTCGTGCTCGGCGGCGCTGGTCACGCTGAACTTGCCAAAGCCCAAGGGGCGCACCATCTCGCGCACCTGGCCTAAAAGCTCCAGCTTGAGCGCATCGTCCACCGCGGGCGGCACGAGCACGAGTGGCGCGCCCTGGAACAGGTCGGCGCGGGAGTGCGCATAGCCCGAGTACTGCGTGCCCGCCATGGGGTGCGCGCCCACAAAGTAAAAGCCGTGCTCGCGGGCAAGCTCAAAGGCGCGCTCGCACACGATGCCCTTGACGCCCACCGTGTCGATCACCACGGGGCCCATGATGGCCTCGGTATCGGTGGCGTCGGCGAGTGCCTGGGCATGCGCCTCGAGCCACTCGATGCAGGCCTCGGGGTAGCATGCCAGGACGATGATGTCGCACTCGCCGAGCGTCTCGTCGTTGAGCTCGCCGGCAACGGTGCCCATGCTGGCGGCCGTCATGACGTCATCATCGGGGTCCCAGGCCAGCACGCGGACGCCCGCCTGTGCATAGCCGCGGGCAAAGCTGCCGCCGATGAGGCCCAGGCCCACGATGCCGGCGCACTTGGGTCCACCCTGGTTAACGCGTGCGTTTCTCACCGTACCCATGGGCTACTCCTGAACGGTCTCTTGGCAGACGACCTCGCGGATGGCGCGGATGCGGCGCATGGTGTCGTCGAACTGGTCGGGGGTGAGGGCCTGAGCACCGTCGGACCAAGCGTGGCTCGGGTCGTCGTGGACCTCGATTTCCAGACCGTTGGCGCCGCAGGCAGTCGCGGCGAGAGCCATGGGCTCAACATAGCGGGTGTAACCGGTGGCGTGGCTGGGGTCGGCGACGACGGGCAGGTGCGACAGGTGGTGCAGCACCGGCACGGCGTTGAGGTCGAAGGTGTTGCGAGTGCGGGTCTCGAAGGTGCGGATGCCGCGCTCGCACAGGATAACGTTGTCGTTGCCCTCGCTCATGATGTACTCGGCTGCCATAAGCAGTTCGTCGACGGTGCCGGACATGCCGCGCTTGAGCAGGATCGGGGTTTGCGTCTTGCCGACCTCTTTGAGCAGGGGGAAGTTCTGGGCGTTGCGAGCGCCAATCTGCATGACGTCGATCTTCTTGTCGAGGAAGACCTGCACGTCGCGCGGGTCCATGATCTCGGTGACGATCGGCATGTCGAGCTCGGCGGATGCCTCGCACAGCAGGTCCAGGCCGGCGGGACCCATGCCCTGGTAGGCGTACGGGGAGGTGCGGGGCTTGTAGGCGCCGCCGCGCAGCATCGTGGCGCCGGCGGCCTTCACGCGGCGGGCGATGCGGATGAGGTTCTCGCCCTCGACGGAGCAGGGGCCGGCGATGACCTGGAACTGGTCGCCGCCGATCTTGACGCCGTGGCCGCAGTCGATGACGGAGTCCTCGGGGTGGAACTTGCGGTTGGCACGTTTGAAAGGCTCGGAGACGCGCTGTACGCGCTCGACGACGTCCATGGACTCGAGCAGGAACGGGTCGATTTTGGTCGTGTCGCCCACCAGGCCGATGATGGTCTCGTTCTCGCCGCGCGAGACGTCGGTCTTAAGTCCCTTTTTCTCAATCCAGCTGACGATGTGGCTTACGGCCTCGTCGCTGGCGCTCTGCTTTAAAATTGCAATCATGGTGTGCCTCTCACCTCGATGGATAGCCCTTGCAAAAACGGCCCGCATCGCGAGCCGCATTATATGGTGCATGAAAGTTTATACTATCTGACTCGCTTTTACCGCCTAAAGCGCGCCGTCGCGGCGCGTCTCCCACGTAATTGCAAAGCTTTTTCTATTCTTTTGTTAGCCGGTGGCGCACTTGGGTATAATGCCAACCGTTCGCCCTATTAGCTCAGGGGATTAGAGCGTCTGCCTCCGGAGCAGAAGGCCGTTGGTTCGAATCCAACATGGGGCACCATCGAACGCAAGGCCGTCCGAACCTCGCATGGTCCGGGCGGTTTTCTTATACCGACGCGACGTGATGGGACGTGGTATGGCAGCAACGGATATCGAGCGCGGACTTTCGACCGCCGAGGTCGAGGAGCGCATCGCCGCCGGTAAGATCAACCGCAACATGGAGCTCAAGACCAAGTCGGTCAAAGAGCTCATCATCGAGAACCTCTGCGCGCTGTTCAACTTAATCAACGTGGTCTTGGCGATTCTGGTGTTGCTGACCGGTTCGTTTAAAAACCTGACGTTCCTGTTCGTGGTGTTCTTGAACACGGCAATTGGCGTTATCCAGTCCATGCGTTCCAAGCGGATGGTCGACAAACTTACGCTGCTCACCTCCAAGAAGGCCATCGCGGTTCGCGACGGCGCCGAGGTGGAGCTCGACCTGGACCGGATCGTGCTCGACGATATCATTCGCCTGGGGCGCGGTGACCAGATTCCCGCCGACGCCGTGGTGGTGTCGGGCGAGGCGCTCGTCAACGAGAGCCTGCTGACGGGCGAGAGCGACCTCATCAAGAAACAGCCCGGCTCCGAGCTCATGAGCGGCAGCTTTATCGACTCGGGCCTGCTGCGCGCCCGCGTGATCCATGTCGGCGCCGACAACTACGTGGCAAAGATCAACAACGAGGCCAAGTACGTCAAAAAGGTCAATTCCGAGATCATGAACGCGCTGAACGCCATCGTGCGGTTCGCGAGCATTATCATGATTCCGCTTGGTCTGGCGCTCTTTTCCTCGAGTGTGAGCGAGCTGTGGGATGCCGCGGGAACCCCGGGCGATAGCGCGCTTTCCTGGTGCTTCTCCGAGCTGCTGGCCGGTCGTGTGCCTTCTTCGGCGCTGCTTTCCACGGTGGGTGCCCTGCTGGGCATGATCCCGCAAGGCCTGGTGCTGCTGACCTCGTCGGTGCTCGCCATCGCCACGGTGCGCCTGGCCCGCCGCAAGGTGCTGGCGCAGCAGCTCTACTGCATCGAGACGCTCGCTCGCGTCGACGTGCTGTGCCTGGACAAGACGGGCACCATCACATCGGGCCGCATGGAGGTCGAGGGCACGTATCCGCTGCCGGTTGAGGGCGTGAGCCTAGGCGCGGACTCGGACGAGGCGGCTGTCCCCGTCGAGACCACGGTGCTCGACTTTGCGCTTGCCAACGTAGCACGTGCGACCTCGGCAGATGCCAACGAGACCTGCCAGGCGCTGCTCAACTACTACGCCGATCGTCCGGTCGAGGTGTCTGAGCCGCTGTCGGTCATTCCGTTCTCGTCGTCAAAAAAGTGGAGCGGCGCGTCGTTTGCGCAGGGCTCCTATGTGATGGGCGCCGCGCAGTTTGTGCTCTCTGATCGCGCATTTGCTCAGGTCGAGAATCGTGTGGCCGAGCTTGCCGATACCTGCCGCGTACTTGTGGTGGCGCGCGTGGACGGCTTTTCGCCCGATGGCGATATGGTGGGCGAGGCCGAGCCCGTGGGTTTTGTGACTATTCGTGACGAGATTCGTACCTCGGCAGCCGAGACTATCGGCTACTTTAACGAGCAGGGCGTGACCCTCAACGTGATCAGCGGCGACGACCCGCGTACGGTGTCGTCGATCGCGCGCGTGGTGGGCGTGCCGGGCGCTGATGCTTACGTGGACGCGACAACCCTCGATACACCGTCCAAGATTGATGCGGCAGTGGACCGTTACCACGTCTTTGGGCGTGTGACGCCGCAGCAGAAGCGCGAGCTCGTACAGGCGCTCAAACGCCGCGGGCACACCGTGGCCATGACGGGCGACGGCGTCAACGACGTGCTAGCGCTCAAGGAGGCCGACTGCTCCGTCGCCATGGCGGCCGGCTCCGATGCCGCACGTAATGTGGCCGAGATCGTGCTCGTCGATAACGACTTTGCCTCGATGCCCGCTGTGGTGGCCGAGGGCCGTCGTTCTATCAATAACCTGCAGCGCTCCGCCGCGCTCTTTCTGACCAAGACGCTTTTCTCGATGGGCCTGGCGGCGCTGTGCATCGCGCTACCGCCGTATCCCTTTGAGCCCATTCAGATGACGCTCATCAACTTCTTCTGCATCGGTGCGCCGGGCTTTGTGCTGGGTCTGGAGCCCAACAACGCCCGCGTGAAGGGGTCGTTCTTGACCAACGTGCTTAAGCGTGCGCTGCCGGCGTCGATTGCGGTCATTTTGGCCGCGGCGCTCGATATCTTTGTGGCGCGCGTATTTGGCTTTAGCCAGCTTACGCTTTCGACCATGTGCCTGCTCACGTCGTGCGCGGCGAGTGTCAGCCTGATCTGGCGCATCTCGCAGCCGCTCACGCCCTTGCGCGTGGTGCTTTTCGTGTTTGTCGTCGCCGGTATTTTGACGGGCGTTATCGGGTTCCCGGGGCTGCTGTCCATCGCCAACCTGTCGATGGGTCAGATGGTCATTTTGGCGGTTATCATCGTCTTTACCTGCGCGGTGTTCTTTAAGCTTGCCACGATGATGGACTCGCTTAAGCCCCGTCGCCGTCATGCGGCTACCGGCTTTGGCCGTGGCGTGCGCGTTCGCCTGGGTCGCGGCGGCGGCAAGGTGAGCTCGACGGGATCGACCGCCGGGCGTTTTGCCAAGCGCGTTGCCGCCGATATGGCGCAGCGCCGTGAGGCGCGCACTGTCCGCGAGGCCGAGGCCCGTGCACTCGAGGGCGTGGCCCAGGCCCAGCCCAAGAAAAAGAAGATCGCCGTTGCCAAGCGCTCCCGCGTGACCAAGTCCGCCCAAGGCATCAAAGTCTCGATGCCAAGCAAAAAGAAGAAGTAACTACGCGCCCTGCCGATGTTGAATTGGTGCCTTGCTCCTGTGGGGCCGTGGCGATGTTATGCTCTAACCTCGATTGTTTGAATTGCTTCGAAAAGAGGATGCCGTGATCTGCCCGCATTGCCTTAAGACTATCGAGGACGGCGCCTCGTTCTGCCCCTACTGTAACGCCTATGTGGGTCCGGGCGATGGCCCCGAGCACACCGAGTTCGTGTTCTGCGAGGGCTGCGGTGCCCGTCTTTCTCCGCATGATCGTACGTGTCCCAAATGCGGACGCCCCGCTCCGGGTATCCTCTCCGAGGACGCGGCCGCATCCGACCTGGCAGCGGGCCGCACGGCGGGCTTTCCGCGCCTAACGCAAGAGCAGATCGATACCGAGGTGCCTCATGCGCCCGCCTCGGCTGCCGCGGTTCTTTCGGATGCCGCCGACCCCAATGAGACTTGCGTGCTGCCGGCTTTCGATAAGGATTTCGGTATCCCCAAGGTCGACATTCCCACGCCCGTTTCCCTGCACGACGATGCTCAAAAACCCAAGCGCAAGGTGCACCCCGACGAGGACGCCTATCACAAGCACAAGCGTCATATCCCCAAGCCGCTCATCGTCATCGCGGTCCTTGCCGTCGTGTGCGGTGGTGCGTATTGGTTCGTGACGGCCGATCCCATGGGTGTCATGCCTGGCTTCTATGACCAGTTTGGCCAGGCCGCGCAGACGACCTTCCCCACGCGCCAAAAGGGCGAGGCGACTGAGGACGATACCAAGCAGGACGATTCTGCCGAGGTGGTCCAGGAAGAAACTGTGCTCACCGATGATCAGCTCTATACCAGGCTCGACGGTCTGTATCAGACCATCGTGTCCTACGGTGACGAGGACCAGATCGGCGAGGTCATCGATTCTTTTAACAATGGCTATCTTCGAACGCCACTGTCCACCCGTCAGGAGCTGTCGCAGAGTGCCTACGCCCTGCGCGACCAGATCAAAAAGACGCAAGATGAGCTTAATAACCTTAAGTATCAGGACGATACGGTCTATGCGGATGACATCGCCCACTTAAAGCAGCTTGCCGAGTGGATGTACGAGCGTGTCGACGTGATCTGTCAGAGCTGGGACATCTCGCTGGCCATTCCCGATGGTGAGTCGATGAGTTCCCACCGAAGCGATATCCTGGCGCCCATCGCACAGGGCGGCAACAGCGCGCTGAGCCAGTACGACGCCAATGTGGGCTCCTGGAAGCCGCAGCAGCGTTCCCAAAATTAGTTCGCCATAGTCGGCATAACCTACGTGCGCAATTGATGTAAGCGTATGCTTATTGCTACAATTCGTACAAATATGCTTTAAACGCACGAGGAAGGAACCACATGTTTGGTTTTAAGAAAGAGCTCTACACGCCCGAGTATCAGCTTGCCGGCGACGAGTGCGCCGTTATCGAGACGTCGAAGGGTACCATCAAGGTCAAGTTTGACGGCGAGGGCGCTCCCATTCATGTCGCGAACTTCTGCGAGCTTTCCACGATGGGCTTCTATGATGGCCTTAAGTTCCATCGCTATGTGCCCGGTTTTGTCATCCAGGGCGGCGACCCCAATACCCGCGATATGTCCGGCGCCGACGTCGCCGCTGGTCTTGAGGGCCCCGACGGCATGCCCGGTACCGGTGGCCCCGGCTACTGCATCAAGGGCGAGTTTGCCACCAATCCGCGCAACAGCCATGTCGATGGTGCCCTTGCCATGGCACGCTCCATGGACCCCGATTCCGCGGGTTCGCAGTTCTACTTCTGCCTGGGCGCCCAGCATAACCTCGATTCCGGTTACACCGTCTTTGGTACCACGGTCGAGGGTCTCGATGTGATTTCGCAGCTGCGTGCCGGCGACGAGATCGTCCATGTCGAGATCGTTCACGAGTAAAGGGGACTTCCTTGAATAGCCAGCTGATCCAACAGGGCCGCGCCGCTTACCGCGCGGGTGATTTTTCCGCTGCAGCCCAGATGCTTGGGGCGGCAAAGACTCCCGATGAGATTATGGGCGAGGCCGATCACCTTCGTGGCAACGCCTTGATGCACCTGGGCATGTATGCCGAGGCCGCCGAGGCTTATGCTGCCGCCCTCAACGACGGCACCTACGGCAAGCGCGGCGCGCTGCTCACCAACCGCGGCAAGGCGCTCGCCGCCGTGGGTGACTACACGACGGCCGCCCAGGCGTTCTCTGCTGCTACGCAGGATGCTTCCTATGCCACGCCGTTCAAGGCCTATCTGGGCCTGGGCAATGCGCTGTTCCAGTCGGGCGATTATGCCAACGCGGGTACTGCCTTCCGTCAGGCTGCCATCGACGGCGCCAATCCGGCTCCTGCCGCCGCACTGGGCGAGCTTGGTCGTTGCTTCATTAAGCTCGGCCGTCCGGCGGATGCCGTGGAGACCTACCGCACGGCTATCGACTTTGCCGGCCCCCGCGACGACACGCGTGCGCTCAACGCCGGCATGGGTCAGGCGCTTTCTGCCGCCGGCCGTCCCTCCGACGCACTCGACGCCTTTAACGCCGCTACTGCCGATGGCATCTACCAGCTCACCTCCGAGCAGGCCGATGAGCTTGCCCGCGTGCAGGATTCGCTTGCTGCGCTGTCTGCCCAGACGGCTATGGCCACGGCTCCGGCGCCCGCGATGGACGCTCCTGCCGTCGATCCGCTCGATCCTACGGGCGCGACCGGTCAGTTTATGCCCGATCCCTCGGACACCGGCTTCTTTACGCTGTCCGAGTCCGAGATGGTCCAGCAGGACCGTCAGGATCGTAAGCAGGCCAAGGTCCGTCGCCGCCATCGCCACACGGGCCTCAAAGTCTTCATCGTGCTGCTTCTGCTCATTTTGATCGCCGCGGGCGGTCTGGGCTTTGCCTACACGCGCGGCTTTGGCTTCCCGTCTCAGGAGTCTGTCGTTACCGATCTGTTCCAGGCTGCCGGTGACGGTGACACCGCAAAGGCCGAGTCTTGCCTGGCCTCGAGCCTGTCCGAGGACGCTAAGTCGATGATCATCTCCTCGATTCCGCAGGGTGCCACCGTGTCCGTCGAGGGCATGGATCAGTCCATGACCGAGACGACCGCTAAGGTGAAGGCATCGCTGTCCAAGGGCGGCGAGCAGGAGTACACCGTCAAATTCGTGCGCTCCGACAATCATATCGGCTGGGCCGTTTCTTCGCTCGATATGGATTTCTCGGCTGCTGACAACCAGTAGTGACCTTATGGGATTTAGCTTTGCCCGGCGCTTCACCGCAAGTGAGGTGCCGGGCTTGCGCTAGTATGATGAGCTAGTAGTTTTCCAGCAATCATCCAACACATCAGGAGTTGCGTTGTTTTCTTTGATGGATATGTTCTTCGGTAGCTATGCGGGCGATCTTGCCATCGACCTCGGCACCGCAAATACGCTTGTCTCCGTGCGCGGCAAGGGCATCGTCATTCGCGAGCCCTCCGTTGTCGCCATCGACAAGAACGACGAGCGCATCCTGGCGGTCGGTATCGAGGCAAAGCGCATGCTCGGCCGTACGCCCGGCAACATCGTGGCCGTTCGTCCCCTGAAGGACGGCGTCATCGCCGACTTCGATGTTACCGAGGCCATGCTTCGCTACTTTATCGATAAGGCGTCCGAGAAGCGCTATCCGTGGACTCCGCGTCCGCGTGTTGTCGTCTGCGTTCCCTCCGGTGTCACGTCGGTTGAGAAGCGTGCCGTATTTGAGGCCACGATCCAGGCCGGTGCCCGCCAGGCCTATCTGATCGAAGAGCCCATGGCCGCCGCTATCGGCGCCGACCTGCCCGTCGAGGAACCCACCGGCTCCATGGTCATCGACATCGGCGGCGGTACCACCGAGGTCGCTGTTATCGCTATGGGCGGCATCGTCGTCTCGCAGTCCATCCGTATTGCCGGCGACGAGTTCGATCAGGCCATCCTCACGCACGTTCGCGATGCCTACAACCTGGCCATCGGCGAGCGTACGGCAGAGGACATCAAGATCAAGGTCGGCTCCGCCGTGCCGCTCAAGGACGAGCTCGACGTCGAGGTCAACGGCCGCGACGTGATCACCGGTCTGCCCAAGACCGTGCGCATCGAGAGCGAGGAGATTCGTCGCGCGCTCAACAAGCCGCTCGACGAGATGGCCAAGGCCGTCAAGGACGCACTCGACGCTACGCCTCCCGATCTTGCCTCGGACCTTATGTACTACGGCATTTTGCTGACCGGTGGCGGCGCGCTGCTGCGCGGTCTCGACGTGCGCCTGCGCGATGAGACCGGCGTTTCGGTCAACGTCAGCCCCACGGCGCTCGATAACGTTGTTAACGGCTGTGCCCGCGTGCTCGAGGCCAATGCGTTTGATGGCGGCTTCGTCCAGACCAATGCTTAATTTCCAAAAGGTGGATTCCATTTGGCACGATCTTCGGGTTTCTCCACAAATCTGAATACCAAGCGACAATCAACGGGTATGCGCCCGTTGATTGTTTTCAGCCTGATTTCGGTGTTGCTGCTCACGTTTTACATTCGCGAGGGCGAGACGGGGCCGATTCATGCCGTGCGTTCGGGCGTGACGACGATTACCTCGCCGGTGCGTTTTCTGGGCTCGGCTGTGGCGGCTCCCTTCAATGCGGTCGGTAACGTGTTCTCTAACCTTACGGCGTCGCAGGACACGCTTGACGAGCTTAAGAAGCAAAACGAGGAGCTGACCTCTAAGGTCGCCGAGCTCTCCGAGGCTCAAAAGACCGCCGAGCGACTGGAGGGTCTGGTCGGTCTGCAGTCGACCTACAACCTCAAGTCCACTGCAGCTCGTATCGTCGGCGCCTCGGGCGATGCCTGGACCTCGACCGTCACCATCGACAAGGGTTCTACAGACGGGCTTACCATCAACATGCCTGTGACGAGTTCGGCTGGTGTTATCGGACAGATCATCGAAGTCTCGGCCAAGACGTCCACCGTGCGCCTGATTGGCGACGAGAACTCGGGCGTGTCCGCTATGGTGCAGGACACGCGCGCCCAGGGCATGCTGCAGGGTCAGGCTGACGGCACGCTGCGTCTTGAGTATGTGAGCGTCGATTCCGACGTTAAGGTTGGCGACATCATCGTGACCTCGGGCATTGGCGGTGTGTTCCCCAAGGGTCTTCCGCTCGGCACCGTCTCGTCGGTTGAGAAATCGGCAAACGACGTGTACTACACCATTGTGGTGCGCGCCCAGACGACGGCCGAGAACAACGAGGAAGTGCTGGTCATCACCTCGCTGACCGACGAACAGTCGGCCTCGGATGAGGACGTGAACACGGCCAACAGCACGCCGCAGGGAACGTCGCGCGATGCTGCGACCAAGACGAAGGACGAGAGCCCGGATGACAGTTCCGACACGTCCGAGACGACCGATTCCGGCTCGAGCGAATAGGGGGCATGTCCATGGATCTACACGAGCAGGGGATGAGCTCCCGCACGTTTGTAATCGCCGCCATCGTGTGCGTGCTGTTGCAGGCAGGCCTGGCACCGCAGATCTCCATTGCGGGCGGTCGCGTCAACTTTATGATTATCCTGGTGTGCTTAAGCGTGTTCTCGGGCGACCCGACCCGTGCCGTCGTGTGCGGTTTTTGCAGCGGCTTGTTCTATGACCTTTCCGCTGCCGTGCCGGTGGGCGTTATGTCGCTCCTGCTGACCGTGGGTTCTTTTGCCCTGGTGCATAGCGCCGCCGGTCAGACGGGCGGTACCCCGAGCGCGCGCGGCATCACTGTGGGTGCCTTCGCGCTTGTCATTAATGTGATCTACAGCATCATCTTGCTGTTTATGGGTTTGGAGACGAGCTTTGTCGTGGCGCTCTTCGGCCATGCGCTGCCGTCTTCGATCCTGACGGGTCTGGTTGCCATTCCGTTTTTGATGTCCGGCGTCGTGCCGCAGTCCGGTTATGGATTCTCCGCACGTGGCGGACGCCAGACGGGCATGCGCTTTAAGCCCAAGACCCGTAAGCTCAAATAGGGGAGGCTCGTAGATGTCTTCCCAGATGACGGTTATTATCGCCGGTGTCGTGCTGGTTGTGGCCATCGTGGTCGCGCTGGTCATCATGCGTCGCGGCGATTCCCGTTTTACCTACGATACGCAGCATGGAACGGCCCCGCGCGCCACCGAGGGCGAGGGCAATACCGCGGCGACCGCCTTTAAGGGCCGCTTCTCCATCCTCACCACGGGTGTGGGCGCGATGTTCGCGGCGCTTGCCGTCAAGCTGTGGGGCATGCAGATGGTCTCGTCGGACTATTACGAGAAGCAGGCTAATAGCAATCAGACGCGCACCGTTACCACACCCGCTGTGCGCGGTCGTATCCTCGACCGCAATGGCGTGGCGCTTGTCCAGAACCGTCCCTCACTTGCTGTCGTGGCCTATCGCGACCTTGCCGAGGATGAGGTTCTGGTTCGCCATCTTGCCAACGTGCTCGGTATGCCCTACGTGGCGGTGCTGCGCAATATCCAGGACAATTCCGAGGGCGCCCAGAGCCTGCATACCATCGCGACGGACGTCCGTCGCTCCACGGTTGCCTATATTCAGGAGCACGCCGGCGAGTTCCCGGGCGTCAAGATTGCCGAGCGTACCGAGCGCCAGTATCCATATGGCGAGACGGCATGCCATATCTTGGGCTATACCGGCACCATTACCTCCGAGCAGCTCGAGGCCCAGAATAAGAAAACCTCTGGCGATGATGATGCTTCTGCTGGCAAGATTACGTACCAGTCGGGCGATATCGTGGGCCAGGCGGGTGTTGAGAGCTACTACGAAAACCTGCTGCAGGGTATTCGTGGCGAGCAGACCGTCAAGGTCGATGCCTCGGGCAATGTGACCGGTCAGGCCGGCGCCGTGCCCGCCAAGGCCGGCTCCGACATTAAGCTCACGCTCGACCTTAAGATCCAACAGGCCTGTGAGACGGCGCTGGCGAGCGCCATCGAGCTTGCCAAGACCACTGGCTACAGCAATGCCGGCAACGGCGCTGTGGTGTGTCTCGATCCCAACAATGGCGAGATCCTGGGAATGGCGAGCGAGCCCAAGTTCGATCCGTCCGTCTTTATCGGCGGCGTCTCAAATGACGTGTGGACCGAGCTCAATGATGACAAGGGTTCGCACCCGCTGCTCAACCGCGCCATTAGCGGACAGTACATGTCGGCCTCGACCATCAAGCCGCTCTCGGCACTGGCCGGTCTTGAGTTTGGAACCTACACTTCAACGCAGACAACCAACTGCACGGGCTATTGGACGGGCTTGGGCAAGGCTTGGGGCAAGCGCTGCTGGTTGACGTCTGGCCACGGCACCATGACGCTGCAGTCGGGTATCGCCAACTCGTGCGACCCCGTCTTCTACGACATGGGCAAGGCCTTCTTTTATGATGAGCAACATTCCGAGGGCCTGCAGGAGGTCTTTCGTCGCTGGGGCCTAGGCAAGACCTGCGGTATCGATTTGCCGAGTGAGGGCGCGGGCCGTATTCCCGATGCCGAGTGGAAAGAGTCGTACTTTACCGACGCCTCTGCCGAGGACCGCAAGTGGAATGCCGGCGATATGACCAACATTGCCATCGGTCAGGGCGACATCCTGGTGACGCCCCTGCAGATGGCGTGCGCCTATATGGGTCTTGCCAACGGTGGCAAACAGTACGTGCCTCATGTGTTTTTGTCTGCCGTGTCGCGCGATGGCGACGGCGATGCCTATAAGTACAACGGCAAGGGCAAGAAGAAGCGTCTGGATGCCAAGATCAACAGCGATTCGGATTTGGCTCTAGTTCGCAACGGCATGCACGACGTGATTTACACGGCATCGACGTCCCTGGCGGCTCACTTTGGCACCCTGACGCCGCAGGTATACGGCAAGTCGGGCACGGGCGAGAAAAGTGGCGAGGACGAATACGCGTGGTTCTGCGCCTATGCACCGGCCGATGATCCCAAGTATGTCATCGCTACTGTCCTGGAGCAGGGCGGCGGCGGCTCAGATACCGCGATGCATGTCGTGCGCGACGTGCTCGGTGTGATTTATGACGAGCCCGATACCTCTTCGGCCTCGGGCGATTCTTCGGTTCGATAGGAGGTTGCGATGGATTTTTCTCCGGCGGATCTGTTCCGTTCAACCAAGACCGGCTCTCGCAGCAGCCTGGACCGCGTCAACAAGCAACTTTCGGCCTCGCGCGGCACGTTTCGCCAAAAGGTGCATATCGGTGTGCTCGTGGCTACTGTGGCGCTCGTCGCCTACGGTGCCATCATTATCTGGTCGGCTTCGCAGTTTAAGGCCGATGCCTCGTTCTCACGCCATCTGCTGGGAATTGGCATCGGAGCGGTGCTGGCGGTGCTCGTCTGGCGAACCGACCTGCGCGGTATTTCCAATTTCTCGACGGCGTTGCTCGTCATCGACCTGATCGTGATTTTCTCGCCCAAGATTCCGGGTCTGTCCTATACGGGCGGTCTGGGCATGACGGGCTGGATCAAGATTCCCGGTATCGGCTTGACGTTCCAGCCGGTTGAGCTTGCCAAGCTCATCACCATCTTCTTTATTGCTACGCTTGGCTCGCAGTATAACGGTCGCATCGATACCGTTCGCGACTACGTCAAGCTCTGCGGCATGCTGTCCATTCCGTTTTTGGCCGTCGTTGTCATGGGCGACCTGGGCTCGGGCCTGGTCGTGCTGGTTTCGGGCGCCATCGTCATTTGTATGAGCGGTGCACGCCGCGAATGGGTGCTGTCGACCCTGGCCCTGCTCGTGGGCTTGGTGGCCCTCGTCCTGGCGCTCGATTCGGTCTTTGATTCGTTGCTCGGCCACGATGTGCTCATCAAGCAGTACCAGATGAACCGTTTGACGGTCTTTATCGACCCCGATAATGCCGATTCGGACGATGCCTACAACCTGCAGCAGTCGCTTATCGCCGTTGGCTCGGGCGGCTTCTTTGGTAAGGGTTTGGGCCATGCGACGCAGTCGGCCGGCGGCTTTCTGCCTGAGTTCCACACCGACTTTGTCTTCGCCTTTCTGTCCGAGACCTTTGGCTTTTGCGGTTCCTTTTTGCTCCTGTGCCTCTACGTGCTGCTGATCTTTTCGACGATTCGCGTCGCCTTTAAGTGCGAGTCGCTGTTCTTGCGTCTTTCGTGTGTGGGCATCGTTGGCATGTGGGCGTTCCAGACCTTCGAAAACATCGGCATGTGCATCGGCATGATGCCGATTACCGGTATTCCGCTACCGTTTATTAGCTTCGGTTCGTCTTCGATGATGATTCAGCTGCTGACGGTGGGTATCGTACAATCCATATGGCGGCATCGTTCGGGCGCCGCGTAACCGCTGGAGGGGTTTGCTATGAAAATTCCCGTAGATAAGCTGACCCGCGCTTTTAAGATGGGCGCGTCCGTTAAGAAGGATTCCGATACGCCGGTGCGCGTCTCGGTCTATCTGGATTCGTCCGCCTCGCGCTTTCTTGCTGAGACGGTGCGTGACGCCTTTGTGCCGCAGACGACCTCGGGCATTGTGCGCGTCGAGCGTCTGGGGGAGGAGCGAATTGCTCCAAAGACCGATACCGATGTGGTACTGGTGCTCTCGTGTGGTTCCGACCGCCTGGAGAGTGCCGTGCAGGAGCTCGTGATCGCCGGCGCGCCCGTGTGCGTGCTTGCCGAGTCTGCTGTGGAGGTGCCGTTTATCGAGGAGTCCACGCCCATGCTCGGCGTGGTGGCGGCAACCGATAAGACGTATCTGCTCGAGACGCTTGCCCGCTGGATTCTCGATCGCACCGAAAAGGAAACGGCTTTTGCGGCGAACTTTGCCTTCATGCGCATCGCGGCGGCCAATCGTATCATTACCTCGTGCGCGCTCACCAATATGGCGACCGGTGCGCTGGTGTTTTTGCCGGGCGCCGATTATCCCGTTATGGCGCTGGCTCAGGTGGGCATGCTCTTTGAGCTCGCTGCCGTCTTTGGACGCGGCATTAAGCCTGAGCGCGGCTACGAGGTCGCGGGCGTGCTTGCCGGCGGTCTTGTGATCCGCGCGGTCACCCGTGCGCTCGTCAAGCAGACGCCGCATATTGGGTTTGCCGTCAAGGCGCTCACTGCTGCCGCGGGCACCTATGGCATGGGCCGTGCGCTCGTTTCGCTCTACGAGCGCGATGTCGACTACAGCCGTGCCAACGAGGTGGTTACTGCCACGTTCTCCCGCGTTCGCGATCTGGTGACCACGGTCGCGGGCGCTACCCGTCCTATGGCGTCCTATCAGGACGCATCCGATCTCGCTGCTTAGGGGTTTTCCGTTGCGCGTTCCGTATCAAGACTGTTTTCATTTAATTGAGCCGTTGCTCGCCAAGGTCGAAAAGCCGAGCCGCTATATCGATCACGAGTGGGGCACGCTTTCCAAGGCCGATGCCGACTACCGTTGCTGCCTGATCTACCCGGATGTGTACGAGGTTGGTTTGCCCAACCAGGGCATCGCCATCCTCTACAACATCCTTAACCAGGCCGAGGGCATCTCCTGCGAGCGTGGCTATGTGCCGTGGCCCGATATGGGTGACGCCATGCGCGAGGCGGGTATTCCCCTGCTGTCGCTCGAAGGCGCTGCCCCCGTCGCTTCGTTTGATATTGTCGGCCTGCATGTGCCGCACGAGATGGCGGTGACGAACTTCCTCGAGGCTCTCGACCTCGCTGGCATTCCGCTGTTGGCGGCCGACCGAGGCGAAGACGACCCCATCATCATCGCCGGCGGTCCCTCGGTGTACAACCCCGAGCCGTACGCGGCCTTCTTCGATGCCGTCCTCATCGGCGAGGGTGAGGAATCGCTGCTCGAGACCTGCCAGCTGCATCGCCGCCTGCGCGACGAAGGAGTCCCGCGCGCGCAGATTGTTGAGCAGCTTGCATCCATTGCCGGCAACTACGTGCCGTCGCTCTATGAGGTGCGCCATGACGAGCCCTGCTCGCCGCATGGCTACACCGTGCCGCGTGAGGGCAAGGATGCGCCGACCGTGGTCTACAAGCGCGTCGTCGAGGATTTCGGTGCCACGAATCCGCTGTCGCAGTCGTGCGTGCCCTATGCGCAGCTGGTCCACGACCGCCTGTCTATCGAGATCCTGCGCGGCTGCGCCCGCGGCTGTCGTTTTTGCCAGGCCGGCATGACCTATCGCCCGGTGCGCGAGCGCTCGGCCGACCAGATCGTCTCGTCGGTGATTCAGGGTCTGGAAAAGACCGGCTATGACGAGGTGTCGCTGACCTCGCTCTCCACGACCGACCACTCCTGCATTCGTGACGTGCTCGGCAGGCTTAACCATCGCCTGGAGGATACGGGTATTCGCGTGTCTATTCCGTCGCAGCGCCTGGATTCATTTGGCGTGGATATGGCCGAGTCGGTCGCCGGCGAAAAGAAGGGCGGCCTGACGTTCGCACCCGAGGCCGGCAGCCAGCGCATGCGCGACATCATTAACAAGAACGTGACCGAGGAGGACCTGGACCGTGCGGCCAAGGCGGCCTTCGAGGCCGGCTGGAACCGCATGAAGCTCTACTTTATGATGGGCCTTCCCGGCGAGCGCGACGAGGACATCGTGGCCATCGCCAATCTGGCCGATCACGTGCTGGAGCTCGGTCGTTCCGTGGTGCCCAAGGCTCGTCGCGGCTCGATCTCGGTGTCCATCTCGGTTTCGGTGTTTATCCCCAAGGCTGCCACGCCGTTCCAGTGGTGCCCGCAGCTCGACTACGACGACGTCAAGCGTCGCCAGAAGCTGCTTATCACGAGCGTTCGCAACCGTGCCGTCCGCGTGCATTACCACGATGCCGAGACCTCGCTCATCGAGGCCGCGCTGTCCCGCGCCGGGCGTGACATGACGCCCGTCATCATCGATGCTTGGCGCGCGGGCTCTCGCTTTGACGCCTGGGTAGAGCATTTCTCGCTCGATAACTGGAAGGAGGCTGCTGCCAAAAACGGCATCGACCTCAATGAGCTCGTGCACCTGCCCTACGAGTTGGACTGGCGTCTGCCGTGGGAGCATGTGAGCCCCGGCTGCACGCGCGGCTTCCTCGAGCGCGAGTACCGTCGCTCGCTCGAGGGTGTCACGACTCCCGACTGCACCCGCACGTCGTGCACCGGCTGCGGAATCTGCCCCACGCTCCACGCCAAGAATGTATTGATGGGTGATCGCGCATGAGTGAGCGCCTGACCGACAGCCCCACGCTCTTTAGACTTCGTGTTCGCTATGGCAAACGCGATCGCCTTAAGTACCTGGGCCATCTCGAAGTAATCCATACCATTGAGCGCATCGTGCGCCGTGCGGGACTTCCCTATGCCGTCACGCAGGGCTTCTCTCCGCACATGCGCGTGGGCTTCTCTTCGGCGCTACCGGTGGGTACGTCGTCGACCTGCGAGTGGTATGACCTGTTTATGACCGAGTTCGTGGCGCTCGACGAGGCGTTTGGGCGCCTGGCTGCGGCCTCTCCGGCCGATCTGGCGCCCATCGAGGCGGCGTACATCGACGTGCGCACGCCGGCGCTCACGGCTCAGCTTACGCGTCTGTCGTACCGTATCGACTTGCACCTGGACCCCGAAGCCCCCGTGAGCGCCGACGAGGTGCGCGCTGCGATTGACACGCTGCGCGCGGGTCATGGTATTGACTATGCGCGCGGCAAAAAGAGCAAGCGCTTAGACCTTGACCACACACTGGTGGGCTATGAGATCACGGCGGGGGAGCGTCCGGACCATCTGGTGCTCATGCTCGACACCCATGCCGACAACGAGGGCTCCATGCGTCCGGAGATTTTGCTTTCTGCTGCTGATGTTTTGTTGCAGGGCTTGACCCCGGGCGTGGATGCACCTATTGTTTCCACCGGTATGCAAGACCTCGTGACCATCTGCTCCTACGATGTCGAGCGTCAGAATCAAGCATGCGAGGACGACGAGGGCCGACTCGTCAGCCCCATACCTGTGCGAACTTGTGGATTTGCTCCACATACTCGTTGACGGGGGTATTTTCGCCTGCTACTATATTCGGCTGTTGCACTAACTGATGCATGAAGGGCAAGTAAACATGTACGCAATCGTTAACACGGGCGGCAAGCAGTACAAGGTCGCCACCGACGATGTCATCACCGTCGAGAAGATCGAGGGCAATGAGGGCGACAAGGTCACCCTGCCGGTCATCTTCCTCAACGATGGTAAGAAGATCGTCACCGATCCCGACAAGCTGGCTAAGGCCAAGGTTACCGCTCAGATCGTTGAGCAGTTCAAGGGCGAGAAGCAGCTGGTCTTCAAGTTCCACAAGCGCAAGCGCTATCGTCGTCTGAAGGGTCACCGTCAGCAGCTCACCAAGCTGAAGATCGTGAAGGTCCAGGCTACGTCCCGCGCCAAGAAGGCTGTCAAGGCAGAGGCCGAGGCTGTTGCCGAGGCTCCCGTCGCCGAGTAGATTACACTCGTAACGAAAGAGTAGGTATACACAATGGCACACAAAAAAGGACTCGGTTCCTCCCGTAATGGCCGTGACTCCCGCGGTCAGCGCCTTGGCACGAAGCGCTATGCCGGCCAGACGGTAACCACGGGCACGATTCTCGTCCGTCAGCACGGCACTCACATCCACCCGGGTGAGAACGTTGGTCGTGGCAAGGACGACACGCTGTTCGCGCTGGTCGACGGTACCGTTGAGTTCCACAAGGGTATCAAGCACAGGGTCAGCGTACGCCCGCTCGCGAACGCGTAATTCACCCTTCATAGAGCACATATGTGGGAGGCACTTGAGTTTAGAATTCAAGGGTCTCCCTCTTTTTGTAGGAGGCGATTCTGTTGTCACAGTTCACCGATATCAGCCGCATTAACGTGTGCGGCGGCGACGGCGGAGCCGGATGCATGTCGTTTAGGCGCGAGGCATTTGTCCCCAAGGGCGGCCCCGATGGCGGCGACGGCGGTCGTGGCGGCAATGTCGTCATCCAAGCCGATGCTCAGCTGTCTTCGCTGATCGATTACCGCTTTAAGCATCACTTCCGCGCCGAGCGCGGCACGCACGGCCAGGGCGCTCGTCGCAATGGCAAGAGCGGCGAGGACCTGATCCTGAAGGTTCCCATGGGCACCGTGGTGCGCGAGCTCGATCCCGAGACGCAGACCCCGATGTTCGAGATTGCCGACCTGGTGCACGACGGCGAGCGCGTTGTCGTGGCGCCCGGTGGCGCCGGCGGTCTGGGCAATACCCACTTTGTGACGTCGGTGCGTCGCGCGCCCGCGTTCGCTCAGCTGGGCGAACCGGCCGAGGAGCACTGGATTGAGCTCGAGATGAAGCTTATGGCCGATGCCGCGCTCGTGGGCTTTCCCTCGGTGGGTAAGTCTTCGCTCATCGCGCGCATGAGTGCCGCCCGTCCCAAGATCGCCGACTATCCGTTTACCACGCTCGTGCCGAACCTCGGCATGGTGCGTGCCGGTGAGTATTCTTACGTCGTTGCCGACGTTCCTGGTTTGATCGAGGGCGCGAGCGAGGGCAAGGGCCTGGGCCACCAGTTCCTGCGCCACATTGAGCGTACAGCCCTGATCATGCATGTCGTCGACATGACGGGCGGTTTTGAGGATCGCGACCCGGTTGAGGATTACCGCATCATCAACCGTGAGCTCGAGCAGTATGGCGCAGAGCTCTCGGAGCGCCCGCAAATCGTTGTCGCCAACAAGTGCGATGCGCCGGGCACGGCCGACAAGATTGCCGACCTCAAGCGCGCCGCGCTCGACGATGGACATATGTTCTTTGCCGTGTCCGCCGTGACGGGCGCCGGGCTCAATACGCTGATGCTTGCCGTGGGCGAGCAGGTGGCTAAGCTTCGCGCCGAGCTGGCGGTTTCCGATGAGCCGGTCGATCTTCGCGACGAGGAGTGGGAGCGCCGCCGTCTGCAGCGCGAGAAGCGGTTCCGCATTGTCCAGGAGGAGCCCGGTGCCTTCCGTGTGGTTGGTCGTGCCATCGAGCGCATGGTCATCCAGACCGACTGGGAAAACGAGGAAGCCGTCATTTACCTGCAGCATAAGTTTGCGCGTATGGGTGTTGACGACGCGCTCGAGAAGGCCGGTTGCCGTGCGGGCGACGAGGTCCGCATTTGCCAGCGTGCCTTTGACTTTGAGGGCGCTGAGGACTTCTCGGAGTACGAGGAGCTCGAGGACGCTGGCGTTGAGGTTATTGACGTAGCGGCCGAGGACGCGGACGTGGTTGATGCCATTGAAGGCTCCGAAGGCACTACCGAAGTCGACGTTGTTGAGACCCCGGAGGGCGAGTAAGCCATGTCGCTGCGCGGTGGAATCGGATTGCCCGAGCTTCCCATAAAAGAGGGTAAGGAGTTTCGGCTTGGCATTATGGGCGGCACCTTTGATCCCATCCATTACGGGCACCTGGTGACTGCCGAGCAGGCGCGCGAGTCGCTCGACTTGGACGCTGTGCTCTTTATGCCGGCGGGCTCTCCCGCCTTTAAGCTGGACAAGCCGGTGACGCCTGCCGAGGACCGTTATGCCATGACGGTCCTCGCCACCGCCGCGAACCCGGCCTTTTTGGCGAGCCGGTTCGAGATTGACCGTCCGGGTGTAACCTATACGGCCGATACGCTTCATGCCCTTCGCGATTTTTACCCGCCGCAGGTAAAGCTCTACTTTATTACGGGCGCCGATGCGATTATCGATATTGTGACCTGGCATGATGCCGAACGAATCGCTGAGCTTGCTACCTTTATTGCGGCGACGCGACCGGGCTTTGATATCGATACGGCGCGTGCCCGAATCAAAGAGTCGGGGCTGCCGTTCGACGTGCGCTATATTCAGATTCCGGCGCTGGCGATCAGCTCGACGAACATTCGTAAGCGAGTTGCCCGTGGCATGAGCGTGCGCTATCTTACGAGCGAGTCCGTGCTCGGCTACATTCGCAAGCGCAGGCTATATGCCGATTTGGGCCAAGAAGATTTTGAGTGATGGGGGCTACGTTGTCGGTAGAGGATCAGTTTGAGGGCGATGAGCGCGCGCTGCTCAAGCGCATTCAAGAGCTGCTCGATGTTCGCATGAAAGATAAGCGCAAGCGCTATGTGCATTCGCTGGGTGTTGCCGAGACCGCACTTCATCTGGCCGAGGTCTACGACGTTGACCGCTTTGATGCGGCTGCCGCCGGCTTAATTCACGACTGGGACAAGGTTCTTTCCGATGATGAGCTCGTGGCCCGCGCGCTTCACTATGGCATCAAGGTTGCCGGCTCTCCTTCCGCCGCGACGCCGCTTTTGCATGGCCCCGTTGCCGCCTATGAGCTTCCGCAGCTTTTCCCCGAGCTGTCGCCGGCCGTTTTCCAGGCTGTCGACCGTCACACCGTGGGTGCCTGCGACATGACGCCGCTCGATATGGTGGTCTTTGTGGCAGATGCCATCGAGCCCAACCGTCACGGCGACTATGCCCATGCGCTGCGCAAGATGGTGGGGAAGTCCTCGCTCGATGAGTTGTTCTTCTCCTGTTTTGCGCAGGGTCTGGTCTTTGTGATCCAGTCCGGGCGCTATCTTTATCCCACGGCTATTACGATTTACAACCATTACGCCCAGCTGCGCTAGCTCGGGTGTGTCTAGAAAGAGGTATTCCATGGCCGACGAGACCATGACTGACGAGCAGATTCTTGAAGGTGTGGAGCACAAGAGTTTCGTTGCCACGTCCGACCGCACCGCCGCCTCGCTGTCCGCGAGCGGTGTCGCCGCCGAGGATGTCGCCCGCGCCGCCGCGCAGGCCGCCTACGACAAGAAGGGCGAGGACGTGCAGGTGCTCGACCTGACCGAGCTTTCCGACGTGTGCGACTACTTTGTGCTTGCCACCGGTACCAACAACCGCCAGGTCGATTCGATTGTCGACGAGATCGAGGAGAAGGTTGCCGAGGCTTGCGGCGAGCATCCGTTCTCCATCGAGGGCCGCGAGCAGAAGACCTGGATGCTCATGGACTACGGTTCGGTTGTCGTCCACGTCTTCACTCCCGAAGCCCGCGACTTCTACCGCCTCGAGAAACTCTGGGGCGACGCTCCCCAGCTTCCCCTCGACCTCCTCTAGTAGCTCATTTGAGACGGGGTTTAGCTACCCTCACGCATATCGCCGGGCAGGTGCGGTTTTCCGCACCTGCCCGGCTTTCTTTTTGCCCAAAGGCGGTTAATCGTTGAAGCGGGATTGGCGGCCGAAGGAAAGGGCGGTGTCGCCGAATTTGTCTCGGACGGCGTCGATGGCGACGGAGAGGTCGCGGCGGTCGCTGGATTGGGCTCCGCGGTCATCGATCTCGCAGAACAGGTCAGTCTGGATGCCGCCTTGGTGGTCGAAGTCGCTCATGCCGATGCCGGCTAAGCGAACATGCATGCCTTCTTGCCAGATGTTGTCGAGCAGTTCGAGTGCAACCGCCACGAAGATGTTCTCATCGTCGGTTGGATGAGGCAGCCGGCGCTGTGCCGTACGCCCGCTTCCATACGAATACTTGAGCTTGAGCGTTACCGTGGCACCCGTCAGCCCCTGACGGCGCAGACGGCGTCCCACCGACTCACCCAGCAGCGCAATCGCCGCCTCAATATCCCCACGCTCAGTCAAATCTTTCGCAAAGGTGCGTTCATTACTGACCGACTTGACCTCACGCTCCTCATCGAGACTCGTGACTTCGGAGATTTCGAGTCCCAGCGCACGCTGGCGCATGCGTTCGCCGTTGACGCCAAAAATAGAGGCCAAGGTGGATTCCGGTGCACGTGATAGCTCGCCGAGGGTGTAGATGCGCATGCGGCGCAGTCGCTCCTCGGCCGAGCGCCCGATGCCGCTCATGGCAGATACCGGCAGCGCGGCCAAAAAGCGCTGCTCGGTTCCGGGGCGCACGATGGTCAGCCCAAACGGCTTATCCCGCTCGCTTGCGATCTTTGCGACCGTCTTGTTGCAGCCCACGCCAATGGAGCACGTCACTCCCAGCGCTGCCACGCGGTCGCTTATACGCCGCGCAACCAGCAGCGGGTCTTCGGGCGCAAAGCGACCCGGTGTGATATCGATAAAGGCTTCGTCGATGGATACGCGCTCAACGCGCGGGGTCTCGTCGGCGAGAATCGTCATGACCTGCGCGCTCACCTCGCGGTAGCGATCAAAGTGCCCGTGCGTCCAAATGGCTTGCGGGCACAAGCGCCGCGCCTCGGCCGAGGCCATGGCAGAGTGCACGCCAAAGCGACGCGCCTCATACGAACACGTGGACACGACGCCACGCGAATCGGCGTCTCCGCCCACGATGAGCGGTTTTCCGCGCCATTCGGGATGGTCGAGCATTTCCACACTCGCAAAAAACGCATCAAGGTCCATGAGGCCAACCGCCGGACCCGTCCAGGGAGGCGGCGTGACGCCCATGGCATCCTCATAACCGTATGTATGTTCGCGTCTTTCCATGTCATGAGTATACCGCGCAGCTCATGTGGGGTGCGTGTATGTGCTTGCAAATCCCGAATTCTTGTCTAAGATATGGATTTGCCCTCGACTACACCGAAGAAGTTGGTCTCACGGACTTCACCTGCCCGCGTCGATGGCGTATTATGTTCAACTGTTTGTTTGTAGTTGCAGCCTAAAGCTGCTTGGTTGGAGGAGTTTCCTTTGGCAGTCAAGATTCGCCTTGCTCGTCACGGCGCTAAGAAGCGTCCGTACTACCGTGTCGTCGTCGCCGATTCCCGCGCCCCGCGTGACGGTCGTATCATCGAGGAGGTTGGCCGCTACAACCCGATGACCGCCCCCAAGACCATCAACCTCGACCTCGAGAAGATCGCCGACTGGCAGTCCAAGGGCGCTCAGCTCACCGACGCCGTCGCCGCTCTGGTCAAGGCCGCCAACGAGGGCGAGAAGACCGAGACCGTCGTCAAGAAGTCCAAGAAGCAGCTCGCCAAAGAGGCCGAGGCCGCTAAGGCTGCCGCTGAGGCCGCTGAGGGCGCCGAGGAGTAAATCGTGCCTGAGGTTGACGCTGCACAGCTCGAGGGTGAGGCAATGCTCTCAGATCGCATCGCCGATCTCGTCGAATATCTCGTTGTTCAGATCGTCGACGACCCGGATTCCGTGAGCCTTGAGGTCATCGATGGTGACGACGCCTCTACGATTGAGGTTTCGGTCGCCGAGGATGACGTCGCTAAGGTCATCGGCCGTCGTGGCCGTACCATCAAGGCCATTCGCACGCTCGCCCGTGCACTGGCCGCTCGCCTCGACACTGCTGTCGAGGTAGAGGTTCTGGGCTAGGACCTTGAGGTCCCAGTACAAAAACATCGCCCGTGTGGTCAAGCCGCACGGAAGGAAGGGGGAGGTCCTCGCGCAGCCGCTGCGGGGGCTTCCTTCTGTATTAGAGCCGGGTATGCGGGTCGCTCTGACGCCGCCGGCGCTCAAGCGCGACCGCTTTTGCACGGTCGTGTCCGTCACCGATACGGGCGATGGCGATCTGGTCTCGTTTGAGGGCATTGACGACTTGACAGCCGCCGAGGGCATCACGGGATGCTACGTGCTGGCAAATCGTGACGACTTTGAGCTCGATTCGCTCGACGCTGCCTATACCGATCTGATGGGTCGCGAGGTGGTCGACGAGCGCTTCGGTTTACTCGGCACGATCGTCGAGATTATGTCGACGCCTGCTAACGATGTTTGGGTTGTCGAGGGCGATCGGTACGGCGAGGTGCTGATTCCCGTGATCGAGCAGGTTGTGCTCGATCTTCCCGACACAGGAACAATTTCCGTCCACGTGATGGACGGCCTGATCGATATGGACAAGTAGGGAGGACAACATGCTGATCGAGACCCTTTCGGTCTTTCCCGAGATGTTTGAGCCCGTCATGTCCACATCGATTTTGGGCCGCGCCCGCAAGGCCGGCCTTTTTGATTTTAAGGCGTATAACCTGCGCGACTGGACGCACGACCGCCATCGTACCGTCGATGACGAGCCGTACGGCGGCGGGCAGGGCATGCTCATGAAGGTCGAGCCTATTGCCGAGGCCATCGAGGCCATCAGCTCCGAGGGTCCCAAGCCCACTGTGGTGTTCTTTACCCCCTGTGGCGAGCCCTTTACGCAGCATGTGGCCGAGCGCCTGCTCAAAAGTGAGCGCCTGTTGTTTGTGTGCAGCCGCTACGAGGGCGTCGACGAGCGTGCGTATGCGTATGCCGATGAGCGTCTGTCGATCGGCGACTACGTGCTTACGGGTGGCGAACTTCCCGCTATGGTCGTTGCCGATGCCGTCGTACGCCTGATTCCCGGTGCCCTGGGCGACGAGATGAGCAATGTGGACGAGTCGTTCTCGACCGCCGAGGACGGAGGCCTGCTCGAGTACGCGCAGTACACCCGTCCCGCCGAGTTCAACGGCGAGGGCGTGCCGCCGGTGCTCGTGAGTGGCGATCACGCCAAGGTCGATGCCTGGCGTCGCAAGAACGCCATCGAGCGCACCTGCCGCTGGCGTCCCGATCTGATCGAGACGGCGCGCCTTACGCCCGAGGAGCGCGCTTACGCGCAGGAGATTTTGGACGCTTCGTATTCGCAGAGCGAGGAGTGAGAATGGTTCCATCGCAGCATTCCGCGTTGAGAGGCGCTTTTGAGTGGATCGCGGTCATCGCGATCGCATTGGTCGCCACCTTCTTGATTCGCTCGTTTGTGGTCGAGCCCTTTGTGGTGCCCACCGGCTCCATGGAGTCCACGATCGAGATTGGCGACCAGATCCTGGCACAAAAGGTGAGCCTAGAGCTCGGTCAGCCCGTCAAGCAGGGCGATATCGTGGTGTTTCACAACCCCGATGGCACCTCCGAGCACGATGTTCTCGTCAAGCGTGTTATTGCCACGGCCGGCCAGACGGTCGACCTGCAGGATGGCAAGGTGGTCGTTGACGGCCAAGCGCTCGACGAGGACTATACGACGGGCATGAGCTGGCCACTTTCGGTCCAAGCGCCCGGCGCTCAGGTAAGCTATCCCTACACCGTTCCCGACGGGTGCGTGTGGGTGATGGGCGACAACCGCGAAAACTCTGCCGACTCACGTTATTTTGGTCCCGTCGATCGCTCTGATTTGATTGCCGTGGCGCTCGTGCGCTATTGGCCGCTTAACCGTATCGGCGCTATCGACTAAAAACCGTTATAGTACAGTACCTAACCATGTAATCGTTTCGACGAGGGGATTTTAGAGGCATGAACGCTTCATCGCTTTCCTTCCAAGACATCATCCTGCGCCTCCAGCAGTACTGGGGCGAGCAGGGCTGCGTCATTATGCAGCCCTATGACTCCGAGGTCGGCGCCGGCACCTTCCACACCGCGACCACGTTGCGCTCGCTCGGTCCCGCCGAGTGGCGCACCTGCTATGCGCAGCCTTGCCGCCGTCCCGCCGACGGCCGCTACGGCGAGAACCCCAACCGCATGCAGCACTACTATCAGTTCCAGGTGCTCATCAAGCCGTCTCCGGTCAACGCCCAGGAGCTCTATCTGGGCTCTTTGGCCGCTATCGGCCTGGACCCCAACGACCATGACGTCCGCTTTGTCGAGGACGACTGGGAGAGCCCGACCCTTGGCGCCTGGGGCCTTGGCTGGGAGGTTTGGCTCAACGGCATGGAGGTCACGCAGTTCACGTACTTCCAACAGGTGGGCGGTATCGAGGTCGACCCCGTGCCCGTCGAGATCACCTACGGCCTGGAGCGCATCGCCATGTACGCTCAGGGCGTCAACTCCGTCTACGACCTGGTGTGGAGCTACCTGCCCGACGGTACGCCTATGACCTATGGTGACGTGTTCCTGGAGAACGAGCGCGAGTTTAGCGCCTACAATTTTGAGGTCGCCAACGTCGAGATGATGCGTCAGAAGTTTGACGACTACGAGTCCGAGTGCCACTCCTGCCTGGAGCGCATGCTGCCGCTGCCTGCATACGACTGCGTTATGAAGTGCAGCCATGCCTTTAACCTGCTCGATGCCCGCGGTGCGCTTTCCGCGGTCGAGCGTGCCAACTACATCCTGCGCGTCCGCGCCGTCGCCAAGGCGTGCTGCGAGGCCTACATGGCCGAGGTCGCCGGAGTCAAAGAGAATGCCGACCAGGAAGGCGAGGTGGCGTAAGCCATGGCAGACGCTAAGGATTTCCTGTTTGAAATCGGTACGGAGGAAATGCCCTCCGCGCCGCTGAATAATGCCGTCAAGCAGCTTGGCACCATGATTGCCAAGGGCCTCGACGATGCCGGTCTGGCCCATGGCGAGGTCCGTGTGATCTCGAGCCCGCGCCGCCTGGCTGCGCTCGTGGCTAATGTCGCCACTGCGACCGACGAGGTCCATGAGGTTAAGCGCGGCCCCGCGGCTAACATTGCGTTCGACGCCGATGGCAACGCCACCAAGGCCGCCCAGGGCTTCGCCCGCAAGTGCGGTGTGGCTGCCGAGGATCTGATCCGTCGCGAGGACACCGACGGTCGCGAGTACGTCTTTGCCGAGAAGAACATTCCTTCCGCCCCTGCCACCCCGATCCTGACCGCCCTGTGCGAGAAGACCATCGCCGGCCTGCAGTGGCCCAACTACCGCAGCCAGCGCTGGGGCCACGAGCACGCTACGTTCGTGCGCCCGGTTCGTTGGATCTGCTGCCTTTTGGGCGAGGACATTGTGCCCGTGTCGTTTGCCGATGTGACGAGCGGCAATACCACGCGCGGACATCGTGTGCTGGGCCCTGGTGATCATGTGGTCGCCAGTCCCGCCGTCTACGAGCAGGTGCTCGAGGACGCCGGCGTGCTCTCTGCCGAGCGCCGTCGTGAGGCAATCCTTGCCGGCATTGCCGAGGTCGAGGCCGCTCGCCCCGGTTGCCATGTCGACACGCCCAAGAAGGTCTTTGAGGAGGTTATCAACCTCTGCGAGTGGCCGACGGTACTCGTCGGTACCTTCGATGAGGAGTTTCTCAAGGTCCCGCACGAGATTATCTGCGAGTCCATGCTCACCAACCAGCGCTACTTCCCGATCTATGACGGAGAAGGCAAGCTGACGCGTGAGTTTGTGGTCGTCTCCAACAGCAAGCCCGAGAATGCCGAGCGCGTGATCGACGGCAACGAGCGCGTCGTGCGCGCCCGTCTGGACGACGCCAAGTTCTTCTACGAGGAGGACCTGAAGATCTCCCTCGACGAGTTCCGTGAGCGCCTGGCCAAGGTCGCTTTCCAGGAGAAGCTTGGCAGCGTGCTTGCCAAGTCCGAGCGTATTGAGCAGCTCGCGCTTGCGATTGCCCGCGAGGCACACCTGGGTGCTCACCTGGCAGCCGACGCCGGCCGTGCCGCGCACCTGTGCAAGGCCGACCTGGTGTCAAACGCTGTCGTCGAGTTCACGAGCCAGCAGGGCGTGATGGGCGGCTACTACGCCACCGCGATGGGGGAGAACGACGAGGTCGCTCATGCCATTCGCGATCACTATCGTCCCCGCTTTGCCGGCGACGAGCTGCCCGAGGGCACCGCTGGCTGCATCGTTGCCTGCGCCGACAAGCTCGATACCATCGCTGGTATCTTTGCCATCGGTGAGCCTCCGACCGGCTCTTCCGACCCGTACGCGCTGCGTCGTGCCGCCATTGGCATCATCAACATCCTGCGCGATCGTCTGCCGATCGACCCCACGTCGCTCATCGACTTCGCCCTTGAGCTCTACAGCGAGCAGGGCATCGAGTTCGACGCCGCCGAGGTCGCCCAGCAAGTTCGCGACTTCTTCCACGGTCGTCTGGTGAGCATGGCCCGCGACGAGAAGATTCCGGCCGATACCGTTGCCGCCGTCTCTGCAGTGCACATCATCGCGCCGTCGGTCTTCTTCGCCCGCTGCGCCGCCCTCGACGAGGCCCGCAAGAACGATGCCGAGACCTTTGACAACCTGGCTACCGCCTATGCCCGCGCCGCGCACATCTCCAAGCCCGAGCTGGGCGCGGAGTACGATCGCAGCCTGATGGGCGAAGCTGAGCTCGCGCTCGCCGATGCCTCCGAGGCCGCCCAGACCGCTGTCGATGCCGCCCTTGCTGCCGAGGACTACCCCGCCGCATTTGCCGCGCTTGCCGCTCTGCGCGCACCCATCGACCGCTTCTTCGACGAGGTTATGGTCATGGACAAGGACGAACAGCTTCGCGATAATCGCCTTAAGCTGCTCAACCGGTTCGAGGCCGTGTTCTCCGGCATCGCCAACATCGGTGAGCTTGCCCGCAAAAAGTAAGCCAGCCTGCGCGTAAGCGCAAAAGGAGCCTCGCATGGATTGCCCGGTCACCGCTCGTCCCACCGTTATCGTTATCTCCGATTCACTCGGTGATACCGCTTGTGAGGTGGTGCTTGCGGCGGCCGGGCAATTTGATGAAGGGGCTTTTCGTGTTTTGCGCCTGCCTAAGGTGACCTCGGTGGAGCAGGTCAAGTCGTTTGTGGGACCGCGCGTCGATGCCGACCATCGTGACATCGCTGTGTTCCACACTATCGTCGACCCAGCGCTGCGCGCTCGCGTCCTCGACTACTTGAGCATGCTGCATATTCGCTCGGTCGACCTGATCGGCCCCACGCTTGCTGTGCTGTCGTCGCTTATCGGTGTTGCGCCCAAGGGCGTGGCCGGCGTGATCCACAAGACCGACGACCGCTATTTCCACCGCATCGAGGCCATGGAGTATTTCGTCGAGCACGATGACGGGCGCGGGTGCGATGATCTGTCGGGTGCCGATATCGTGCTGTTGGGCGTATCGCGCACGTCCAAGACGCCGCTGTCGATGTATTTGGCCTATCAGGGCTACAAGGTCGCCAACGTTCCGTTGGCGCACGGTATGGAGCCGCCCAAGTCGATTTACGAGGTAGACCCGATGCGGTTGTTTGGCCTGATTTCGACCGTCGACGTTATTTCTGAGATTCGCGATAGCCGCTTGGGCGACGACTATGCCCGTGCCGTCGCCGGCTCCTATGCCGAGCCCGAGAGCGTGCGAAGCGAGCTCGAGGAGGCTCGTGCTCTCATGAAGCGCCTGGGTTGCTTTGTAGTGCGTACCGACGGCAAGGCGATCGAGGAGAGCGCCTCCGAGATCATCGCTCACCTCGATGAGATCCAGGAAGCAAGGGCCCGCCGAGCCGCCCGCCGCGCCCAGCAGCAGTAACTACTGAGTAGCTAATTTGGGACGTGTCTCTATAGTATTGTCAAATCTCCTGGGACGAGCCCGCCCTCCTCGAGTCGCTCGGGAGGCTCGGCGTTGCAGAGACGGCGAGGCCGGACGGGGATTACCTCTTCGTGATGGAGGGGAACCCCGGCGCTGTAGGGCGACGGGGAGGCGCCTCGGGTGCAGCTACACAAGGGGGCCTGTCCACGAGGTCCACGTGCGGGAAGTCAATTAATTTACCGTTCAAAAAGGGGGTAATGTGGGAAAGGGCCAAGCCGACTATTGAAATGACGATAAAGACGAGGCATCCTGATGTATGTCGGAATATAGATAGGACAAAACGTATCATCTATATCGCTTCTATGAAACCCGATGCAAGTTCTTCTCAATCTCGAAATAGATTGAAGGCATTGAGAGGAACTTTATACTACAAAAATCGTAGGTCTGCCACCTAGACAGAAGAAGTGATTTTGTATGCGGAATCTTGCATTTTGAAAACCGGTGCCAACTATGAGGTGTGAGTCGGGCTCGGTAAAGCGCGGGGGAAATGAGATAGGCTGCGCGTCATCAGAGAGTGGCGCGCAGCCTATTGACCTGCTTTCGTATGACGGATGCTTTAGAGGATCCAGGGGCCAAGTGGGTTGCCATCTGCGGAGCAGTCTTGAATCGTTAGGATGGGATTTTGAAAGGGCTGTCTCTCCCTCCACGCCTTCAAGTGATAGGTGCAGACGCGGTCGTAGTGGATTTTTTTGTATGCGCGCGATATCTGTTTTACAGCCTCCTCTTTGCTGGAATATTTTCCTGGAGCATGTGCAACAGATGTGCATGCGATACCGTCGATCCAGCCAGATTGGGGTCCGAGGTTAAAGCTCGAGATTATTGTCAAGACGCCATTGAGGCCAGCTTGCAACAAATCGTTCTGTATTCGTTCAAATGCTGATTGATTGTTGGTTCCAAGGCCAATCATTCCAATTGCAGAGAGGTATCCGCTATCAGTGAGTTTATCTCCTGCACCTCGAATAACCTTGCTTGTGATGTTGAGGCCATCTGGGCCGCCATCGCCAACGAAGGGGTATGGTACGTCTTCTGGGATTGGGAGCAAAGGAGGATTCACCGTAATGAGTTCATAGCTGCAAGAGCTTTCGATATTGTTTAGTGCGTTGTAGAGACTTCCGGTTAGAACAGTTAAATCTTCGCTAATACCATTGACCAGTGCGTTTAGTTGGCAGATTTCTGAGGCGATTGGATTGATATCTATCGCCGTGACGTGCATTCCAGATTTTGCCAGTATGAGTGCCTGGATGCCTGGTCCAGAGCAGAGGTCTAAGGCATTCTTTCCGGGGGATGGGCTTAGCCGACGAGCGAGCCCAATTGAATCAGAGCCAAAATATAGTAAAGGCGAGGGTGATGGCGCATCGGCAAAAAGCCAGATGCCATGATATCGGATTAGAGATAAACCGGAAAGGGAGGCATTGCCATTGTGCTTGCTTAGCAGCCCGAGTGAGGCTATGGTTTCAACAGTGCCTTTCAGCAGACTTCTTTTTGCCACTTCTGAATCGAGATCAATCTCTCCACCTAGCATCAGGAAGGAGACGATCTCTTGATGCTCCCTGTCAAGTTGATCCCAGATGCGATGCGCGCATTCAAAAGGATCTATAGATATGTCAAGTGTGTCTAAAAAATCTGTTACTCCAAGAGTGTCCAATCTACGGAGTGGATTACTCGAGAGCGAATTTAAAGAGGGTAGCACTTCAATCATGTATATCAGACCCATTTCCGATAAAGGTAGTCTCGAATTTAGTCTCGACAATCAAGTCGGCTGCCAGTTTAGGAGCTAGCTTTGCAAGACAGGTCTGTGCCTCTTTCGAGAGGGCGATGTCTTCGCAAATCTCGCATTGAGAGAGGTAGCTTGAGCGCCCAAATGAAGAAAGGCCTCCGCTCGTGCGCAAGTGCTTCAGCAGCCCTCCTGGTCCTATGTATTGTATGTAATTAAGTAGGAGCAGCTGCAGTTCATTAATGTCATCCGTCAGATTGATTTTGCCAAGATCGAAAAGCCAAGGCTTAATAGTGACAAGTAACTATTTTGTCGCAGAGAACGGTGTGACCCGAAGGTCACGCCGTTTTTCTGCGTTCATAGGTTGTTTGTGTGACAATAGGCTCGGAAATAACGGGAATATCCACATCGTCCACAAAGTTGAAAAAAATCTTCACTTTCTGCTTGCGCTTGCCGCTGGACTTGTCCGGGGCATAGACAACGATCTTCTTGATATACTCGTTCACGATGGTCTGTGTCAGTTCCTCCACATCCACATATTTCTGTGTCAGGGCGATAAAGGCATCCAGACCGTCATTCATTTCTTCCCGCTGTTCCACCCATTCTTCGATAACTTCAATTTCGAGCTTTAACCGTTCCTGTTCGGCTTCATAGTCCGCAG
Source organism: uncultured Collinsella sp. (assembly GCA_900542305.1). Classification (GTDB taxonomy): domain Bacteria; phylum Actinomycetota; class Coriobacteriia; order Coriobacteriales; family Coriobacteriaceae; genus Collinsella. Next base: position 44,500 of record UQMU01000016.1, read on the forward strand.
ACATCTTTCTGTATCTGTCCTGATTGAGATTTCCAAGAACATAGTCCTCGTACAGCCGGGAGATGATGACATCCAGATCGGCAAGGCGTTTCTTTGCCTGTTCCAGCTTCTTTTTGTCATCCCGGATGCTGCGCTCCTGGTCAGTCCTGCGGCATTGCAGCCATTCCTCCTGAAAACCGTCCACATCGCTTCGGATATACTCATTGACTGCCCGGATGCGTTCCAGAACGATTTCACGAAGCACATCTTCCCGGATATAGTGGGCAGTACAAGTACCACGGTTGCTCTTGTAGTTGTTGCAGACGTAGTGATCCTGCTTGCCCTCAAAGCTTTTGCTTGTGGCAAAGTGGAGCTTGCCGCCGCAATCGGCACAAAACAGAAGCCCTGAGAACAATCCCTGCCGTTCCGCTTTTGCGGGGCGGCGTTTGTTTTTCCTCAGTTCCTGCACCCTGTCAAACTGTGCCTGAGATACAATCGCTTCCTGTGTGTCCGGCAGATAAAACATATTCTCCGGCTCATTGGGAATCCGCTTTTTCAGCTTGTAGGACTTGGAATAAGTCTTGAAGTTGCAGGTACAGCCTGTGTACTCCTGCCGTTCCAAAATCCCTACAATGGACTGGTTGCTCCAGTGGTACGGTCTTTCCGGCATCGGCTTTTTCTTTCGCTTGGCATACAGAGCTTTTGCGGTCAGAATCTGCTTTTCTTCCAGAATCCTTGCAATCTGCTCCGGGCCTTTGCCGTCAATGCAAAGGTCGAAGATGAGCTTGACTACCGGAGCCGCTTCTTCATCCAGAATCCAGTGATCCTTGTCCTCCGGGTCACAGCGGTATCCGTAGGGCGGTTTGCCCATGTGCTTCCCACTGGTTCCTCTCTGCCGCAAACTGACACGGACTTTCTTGCTGGTATCACGGGGATACCACTCGTTGAACAGATTACGGATTGCGGCGAAGCCCTCGCTGTCTCCCCGGTTGCTGTCCACACCGTCATTTACGGCGATAAAGCGGACATCGTAGCTCGGAAAGATAATATCCGTATATTGTCCAACAGTCAGATAGTCACGACCAAATCGGCTGAGGTCTTTGACCAGCCAGCAGCCTACAAGCCCCTGCTTGACAAGCTCAAAGCCCTCCTGCACACCGGGACGATTGAAGTTCGTCCCCGTATAACCGTCATCCACCAGAATTTTCAGGTTTGTATACCCGTGGTCACGGGCATATCGGGTTAAATACTCTCGCTGATTTGCGATACTGTTACTCTCTCCATCTTGGGCATCCTCATTGCTCAAACGACAGTAGAGAATGGTAATTTTCTGCTGATCCAACATAATATCCTCCTTCGGTTGTTGGTCAGCCGACAGTACCGTTGTGCATACTGGAATTATATCATGCTTTTGTGTCGCAGTCATTAACAAATCACCCCCTTGTCAGAAAAAATGAGCCGTTTTACCTTGTCGGCAAGCGGCTCATTCCCGTCACATTCTGTTTCAATCACATACCATGTGTTCCCGATCTTACGCTCAATGGTTTTGCGGAAAGAAGACTGCGCTGTTTCCCAATGCTTGCGGCATTCTTCCAAAAAATCAATGGGCGGCTCAAAAATCGGGTCGAAGCAGGAGTAAATATCAATATAGCCGATGGCATCATTGATTTCTTCCATCGGGGCATCTTCCATAATCATCTTGTTAATTTCCTCTACGGTTTTATTCATAGGCAAATAGTTCCTTTCTTAAATTTCCATATCCTGCCTACGCTTACGGGCAGGGTGCTTATGTTCCTGTGTTTCCTTTCCTCTGGCGAGAATGGCATGAACAAAAGCCCAAACCCTTTCAGACGCAATCTCTATCGCATCCAAGAAAGGCTGGGCTTTCTGTTTCAGTTCCATATATTTTTCGTTTACTGCTTCATACCGCTGTTTCCAGATGGAAATTGTTTTTTCAGCAGAAGCCAGTTTCTCTTTCAAACGCTTATTGTCAGCATTGGCAATAATGCCGTTGACCGCATAGCGTTTGAGTGTATCGCACTGATCCGGCGTGAGCGAGACATTTCCGGTGAGGGCATTTTTCTTGCCCATTTCCTCAATATCCTGCACCGTCAGCGCAATGGTCTTTGCTGCCTTGGTTTCCTTTTGCAGAGCTT
>UQMU01000017.1 GCA_900542305.1 uncultured Collinsella sp.
GGCTATTATACCACGGTGGCATCACCTATATGTCAATGTTGGTCTAACAGAGCCAAAGAAAAAAGCCCCCGATCTGGGAGCTTTCTCAACCAAAATGGCGGAGGAGGAGGGATTCGAACCCTCGTGACCTTATACAGGCCAAACGGTTTTCGAGACCGCCGCATTCAACCACTCTGCCACCCCTCCGCGTGGGGTAAAAACAAAGCAGGCTCGAAGGCCTGCTTTGGAATTAACTGGCGGAGAGTCAGGGATTTGAACCCTGGAGACGCTTTTGACGCCTACACGATTTCCAATCGTGCTCCTTCGGCCACTCGGACAACTCTCCGTTAAATGCGAAAGTCAGTATACACGAGGAATCGCTAAGTGCAAACAGAAAAGTTGGCATTTTTTAAAACGCTTGGCCGCGCTTGGCGTTGCAGTGGGGTTTGAGGTGCCAAAAAAACGGCTTCCGACCAGCGTGGTTGATCAACTTAATTGTTCAAAAGGGGTATTCATGAGCGACTTGGCAATGAATTTAAAAATCTTTGGGTGGTGCTGTGGACCACCGGTATGCATCTTGCGACCACAGCCCTGTGCCCGTTGACCTGCGGCTTGGCTCAGCTTGTCCCCGCGGCATCGTATCTTGTCCACAAATCCGTCAAGCTCTTGGTCGGCATTTGGTTGGAATGCGCATGAAACACCGTGCGACTATGGGCATATGTGGAGGTCATGAGGTTGTAGCTGCATATTCTTGCAGCCTAGGAGGTTGAAAGATATTATTACCAAGTCTTTTCCTGCTTCAGGCGCACCTTCACGACCTGAAGCCACATTTGCCCAGAGGAGGTGACAATATGAAGGCTTATGAACTGCTGTTCTTTGTTGACCCGTCGCTCGACCCCGAGACTCGTCTCGCTGTTATGAAGCGTATCGATACCACGATCGCTGAGGGCGCTGGCAAGGTCGACTCCGTTGACGAGTGGGGCAAGCGCAAGCTCGCCTACGAGATCAACGACCTCACCGATGGTGACTACACCCTCATCAACTTCCACGCAGATCCTACCCAGATCGCCGAGCTTGATCGCGTCCTGCGCATCACCGACGCTGTGGTCCGCCACATGATCGTCCGTCGCGACGACCAGGAGTAAGACTGTCGTTTTGGACTGGGCTTGTGCCCCAAGAGGAAGTAGTGAGTTATGAGCATCAATCGAGTGAACATCACCGGTAACCTCACCCGCGATCCCGAGCTGCGCGCCACCGCCGGCGGAACCCAGGTTCTGTCCTTTGGCGTTGCCGTGAACGATCGTCGCCGCAACGCGCAGACTGGCGAGTGGGAGGACTATCCCAACTTTGTCGACTGCACCATGTTCGGCACCCGCGCCGAGGCCGTGAGCCGTTTCCTGGCAAAGGGAAACAAGGTCGCGATCGAGGGCAAGCTGCGCTACAGCTCTTGGGAGCGCGACGGCCAGCGCCGGAGCAAGCTTGAGGTCATCGTCGATGAGATCGAGTTTATGAGCTCCCGTGGTGGCCAGGGTGGCTACGATCAGGGCGGTTACGCCCCCGCAGCTCCCGCGCCCGCAGCACGTCCTGCCGCGCCGGTGGCTACGCCGCCCGCGGTCGACGTCTACGATGAGGACATCCCGTTCTAAGGGTTGTTCACCTATTTTTGAGTGAGAGGCGGCTTCGGTTCGCCGAAGTTGCCAAATGAAAGGTATTTTGACATGGCTAATGATTTTTCTGCACGTCAGCCGCGTCGTAAGTACTGCCAGTTCTGCAAGGAGAACACTGAGTTCATCGACTATAAGGACACTCAGCTTCTCCGTAAGTACATGACCGACCGTGGCAAGATCAAGCCCCGTCGCGTCACTGGCGCTTGCACGCAGCATCAGCATGACATCGCCAACGCCATCAAGCGCGCCCGCGAGATGGCTCTCCTGCCGTACACCGTCCCCGTGGTTTCCTCTCGTGGCAACCGCGACCGCGGCTAAGAAGGGAGACGCATCATGAAGGTTATTCTTCTCGATGAGATCAAGGGCAAGGGCGGCGAGGGTGACGTCGTAGAGGTCGCTCAGGGTTACGCTGAGAACTTCCTGTTCCCCAAGAAGCTCGCTGTTGCCGCCACCAAGGGCAACCTCAAGCAGCTTGACGAGCGTCGCAACAACATCGCCAAGCGCGAGGCCGTCCGTCTGGCTACCGCCAACGAGACCAAGGCTGCCTTCGAGGGCAAGACGGTCACCGTTGACGTCAAGGTCGGCGACGAGGGCATCCTCTTTGGCTCCGTTACCGCCGCTATGGTCGCTGACGCCATCAAGGCTCAGCTCGGTATGGACATCGACCGCAAGCGCGTCGAGCTCGGTAAGCCCATCAAGGTTGCCGGTGCCCACACCGTTGCCATCTCGCTGTACCGCGAGATCAAGGCCGAGGTTGTCGTTCTCGTCGGCGTTACCGCCGAGGAGCTCGCTGCCGAGGCTGAGGTCGCCGAGGCCGAGACCGCCGAGGTCGAGACTGAGGCTGCTGCCGAGTAGCATTTGCTGCAACGCAACAATCTTGTTCTAAGAAGGGCGCTCTGGGAAACCAGGGCGCCCTTTTGTTTTTTGCGCTGAGTGAGTGTCATGGTGAACGTTGCGTCGAAGTCCTATATACAGGACCGTTCATCCGTTTGGTTCGGTGATGATTGGCGGCGCGCGGCGCGTTTTGGGACCGTGGCTGATACTATGGATGCTCGCAAGCGATATGAATGAGGATGCTCATGGCATATGACGATAGGGAGACGGGGCTGACGGTCGAGGACCGCGGCTCAAAGTTGGGTCTTCCCCAAAACCAAGATGCAGAGGCCAATGTACTGGCCGCTATGCTGCTATCGCCCGAGGTGGTCGAAGAGGCCCAGGTCGAGCTGCAGCCCGATGATTTCTACCGGCCCATTCATAAGACCATCTACACCGCGATGGTCGATATGTACAACAGCCGCATTCCCATCGACTCCATCTCGCTGATCGATTACCTGCGAAGCATCAACAAGCTCGATGCCGTGGGCGGCGAGGCCTACATTTTGGAGCTGATGGGTCAGACTCTGTCGCTCGTGAACTGGCAGCACCATGCCGCCATCGTTCGTCGCGATTCGATGCTGCGCGAGCTGATCGGCGCCACCAACGAGATCAACGCGCTGGCATATAACGCCCCCACCGACACCAAGGAGGTCGTGGAGCTAGCCGAGAGCAAGCTGCTCAAGGTCACGGCACGCGAGGTCAAGTCGAGCTACAAGACGCTGACCGAGTTTATGGTTGAGGCCTATAACGAGGCCGAGGAAGTGTGTCAGGCCGGTGGTCAGGCTGCGGGCGTGCCCACGGGCTTCCCGTCACTCGACCGCATGCTCATGGGCTTCCGCGAGGGCCAGCTCATCATTATCGGCGCCCGCCCTGCTGTGGGTAAGACGTCGTTCGCCCTGAATCTGGCGCTCAACGCTGCCGCTGCCGGTTATACCGTCGGCTTCTTCTCGCTGGAGATGTCGGGCAAAGAAATTGCCCAGCGTCTGATTTGCGCCTACGCCATGATCTCGATCAGTGACTTCCGCATGGGCCGCATTAGCCCCGAGCAGTGGGCCAATATCAACGAGGCCACGCAGACCTTGTCCAAGCTCGATATTCTGATTGACGATACGCCCGGCACCACAGTGACCGAGATTCGCGCCAAGAGCCGCCGCATGCTCCATAACAAGGAGAAGGCAATCATCATCCTGGACTACCTGCAGCTGGTGAGTCCTCCGCCGGGACGCCGCTCCGAGAGCCGTACCGTCGAGGTTTCGGAGATGTCGCGTGGTCTGAAGATCATGGCCAAGGAGCTCAAGATCCCGCTCATCGCGCTGTCGCAGCTCTCGCGTCAGGTCGAATCCCGTACCGGCAAGCGCCCGCAGCTTTCCGACCTTCGTGAATCGGGCTCCATCGAGCAGGACGCCGATATCGTTATGTTCTTGGACCGCTCCGCCGACGAGGCCGAGGCCTCGCGCGACGATCGACCCGACGAGGGCGTTACGCGTATCGTCGTGGCCAAGAACCGTTCGGGCCCGATCGGCGACGTCGATCTGATGTTCCTGCCGGCATCCACCAAGTTCTATGAGCTTGATGGGGCACATGCCGAGGAGTAGGACAGGCGCCCGTTGCACGGGTATACTGGGAATGTTTTGTGCTTCTGCGTGCCGGCGTGGCGCGTAGACAGTCCATGAATGTAAGGAGTAAACATGCCGTCAACCGTTTTGGTCGGTGCCCAGTGGGGCGATGAGGGCAAGGGTAAGATTTGCGACCTGGTCGCCGGCGACTTCGATGCCGTCGTGCGCTACTCGGGAGGCAACAACGCCGGCCACACCATCGTCGTCAACGGCAAGAAGTACGGCCTGCACCAGGTGCCCTCCGGCATCATGTATTCCGATCACGTGTCGGTGATCGGTAACGGCTGCGTCGTCAACCCCAAGGTTGTCCTTGAGGAGATCGATATGTTCGAGGCCGACGGCATCACCACCAAGAACCTCAAGATTAGCGGCAACGCGCATGTCATCATGCCGTACCACATCGATCTGGATGGCGCCTTTGAGCAGAAGCTCGGCAAGAAGAACATCGGTACCACCAAGCGCGGCATCGGTCCGTGCTATCAGGACAAGATGGCGCGCATTGGCCTGCGCATGCAGGACATGCTGGACGAGGCACTGTTCCGCGACAAGCTGGAGACCGCTCTCGCCCGCGTGAACCCCGAGCTCGAGCTCATCTACAACCTGCCCACCTACACCGTGGACCAGATTTGCGACGAGTACCTGCCGATGGCCGAGCGCCTGCGTCCCTACATCACCGAGACGAGCCTGCTGCTCAACAACATGATCGATGAGGGCAAGAACCTGCTGTTTGAGGGCGCCCAGGCGACGCTGCTCGACATCGACCACGGCACCTATCCGTACGTGACGTCTTCCAACTGCACCGCCGGCGGTGCCATCACCGGCTCTGGCGTGGGCATGAAGAACGTCGACCGCGTGCTGGGCGTCATGAAGGCCTATATCACCCGCGTCGGTTCGGGCCCCATGCCCACCGAGCTTTCCTATGAGTCCGAGGCCGGCCACACGCTGACCGAGGAGGGCTATGAGTACGGCGTGACCACCGGTCGCCGTCGTCGTTGCGGCTGGTTTGACGGCCCTATCGCCAACTATGCCTCGCGCGTCAACGGCCTCACCGACATCGCCGTGACCAAGCTCGACGTGCTTTCGGCTTTCGACACCATCAAGGTGTGCGTTGCCTACGACGTCGATGGCGAGCGTTACACGAGCGTGCCCGAACACCAGGTGCGCTTTGAGCATGCCAAGCCCATCTACGAGGAGCTCCCTGGCTGGAAGTGCGATATCACCGGTTGCCGCAGCTTTGAGGAGCTGCCGCAGGAGGCTCAGGACTACGTGGCGTTTATCGAGGATCTGGCACACACCCGCGTGACGTTCATTGGCGTTGGCGCTGGTCGCGAGCAGATCATCAACCGATTCTGGAAGTAATCGGGACTATTTGGTTATTGCGATATACCCCTTTGCAGCCCGGACGGGCGGCCGAGGGGTATATTTGCTTGCAAAGGGCTCGCGCGGAGCGGGCCGTTCATCCATAGAGGAGGCACCCTTGAAGGCGGACACTCAAACCATCGACATCCTGTTGTTGGGCAGCGGCGGCCGTGAGCATGCTTTGGCAGCTAAGCTCGCAGCATCACCGCGCGCCGGCAAGCTCTACATCGCGCCGGGTAACGGCGGCACCGCGAGCTGCGGCGAGAACGTTGTTCTCGACGACTGCGATCCTGCGGCCGTGGCGGCGTTTGCGCAGAGCCACGGATGCGGACTCGTGGTAATTGGCCCCGAGGCTCCGCTCGTGGCGGGCGTGGCCGACGCCGTGCGCGCGGCGGGTATTCCCTGCTTTGGCCCGGGTGCCGAGGGCGCCCAGATGGAGGGCTCCAAGCTGTTCTCCAAGCAGCTCATGGAACGTGCGGGCATTCCGACGGCAGCCTATGGTTCGTTTACCGACGAGGCTTCGGCTCTCGCCTACGTGCGCGAGCAGGGCGCCCCGCTGGTCGTGAAGGCCGACGGCCTTGCCGCGGGCAAGGGCGTTATCGTGGCGACCGAACTTGAGCAGGCCGAGGAGGCCGTGCGCGAGTGCTTTGGCGGCACCTTTGGCGATGCCGGCAATACCGTGGTCATCGAGGAGATGCTGACCGGCCCCGAGTGCTCGCTGTTGGCCTTTACCGACGGCAAGACCGTGCGCCCCATGGCCACCTCGCAGGACCACAAGCGCGCGCTCGAGGGCGACAAGGGCCCCAACACCGGCGGCATGGGCGTCTACAGCCCGGTGCCCATCGTGACCGACGAGGAGCACGCCACCATGGTGAAGGTCATGGAGCAGACCGTGGCCGAGCTTGCTGCCGAGGGTATCGACTACCGCGGCTGCCTGTACGGCGGCTTTATGCTCACGCCTGCCGGTCCCAAGGTACTGGAGTTCAATGCCCGCTTTGGCGACCCCGAGACGCAGGTCGTGCTGCCGCGCCTTAAGAATGACCTGGTCGAGGTCATGCTGGCTTGTGCCAACTGCGAGCTCGATCAGATTGAGCTCGACTGGCGTGACGAGTGGGCCGTGGCCATTGTCCTGACGAGCGCGGGTTATCCCGGCAGCTACGAGAAGGGCAAGGTCATCACCGGTATCGCCGATGCCGAGGCCATGGAGAACGTGACCGTGTACCACGCGGGCACTGCCGTGGTGGACGGCCAGCTCGTGACCAATGGTGGCCGCGTGCTTGCCGTGACCGCTCTGGGCGACACGTTCGAGAACGCTCGCAACCTTGCCTACGAGGCCTGCGAGAAGATTGATTTTGAGGGCAAGACCCTGCGTCACGACATCGGTCTGCGCGCGCTGCGCGGCCGCGACGCCTGGGATGCCTAAAATCCGAGAGGAATGAGACGGATGGACGAGAAGAACGAAGAGCTCATGGACGCGCAGATCGTCGAAGAGGACAGCCGCATGTATGGGCACGCCGAGGGCGAGCCTGGTGGCGAGGTCGCTGACGAGCCGGCACTGGTGCTGGGCGACGACGACCCGCACGATGCCGAGCTGCACGAGAAGATTCTTTCGGAGGAGTGCGCCTGGAAGGGCAAGATCCTTGACGTCCACCGTCTTGAGGTTGAGCTGCCCAACGGTCACCGCAGCGCCCGCGATATCGTTCGCCATCCGGGTGCGGCGGCCGTTGTGGCACTGACCGAGAGCGGCAAGATCGTACTGGTGCGTCAGTACCGCACCGCCATCGACCGCGTGACGGTCGAGATTCCCGCCGGCAAGCTCGATCCAGGCGAGGACCCGCTCGATTGCGCCAAGCGCGAACTGCACGAGGAGACGGGCTTTAGGGCTGGTCGTATTCGCTTTTTGACGTCGATTGTCACGTCCTGCGGTTTTTGCGATGAGATCATCCACATCTACTTGGCCACCAAGCTCGAGTTTGATGCGCCCAACCCCGATGATGACGAGTTTGTCAACGTGGACCTGGTGCCGCTGCACGAGCTGATCGACGCCGTGCTCGACGGCAAGATCGAAGACGCCAAGACCGTCGTGGGCGCCTTGGCCTGCGATAGCATCGCGCACCGCTTGGGTGGGGCCGAGCTGTAACGAGCGGGAATAGCCCTGGGACAAGAACTACTGATTACTTTGTCCCAGGGCCTTATGTTGCTGATATTTCTTTGAGGATCACATGTTTAAGAGGTTTCTTTCGTATTACGAGCCCCAGATGGGGCTTTTTGTTGCTGATACTGTTTGTGCTCTGGTGCTTGCCGCCATTGACCTGGCGTTCCCCATTATCCTGCGCAATTTGACCGGTGGGCTGTTTACTCAGGGTCAGGCTGCTATTATGCAGGCGCTCGGCATGATCGCGGTGGGCTTGGTGCTGATGTATGCCGTCCGCTGCGCCTGCCGCTATTTTGTGAGCTATTGGGGTCACGTGATGGGCGCGCGTATGGAGTCCAAAATGCGCGAGGACCTGTTTGACCAGTATGAGCGCTTTAGCTTTGCATACTTCGACCGCAACAGCTCGGGCGACATGATGAGCCGCGTGGTCAACGACCTGTTCGATATCTGCGAGGCGGCGCACCACGTGCCCGAGTGGATCATCATCTGCGGCATCGAGATCATCGGCTCGTTTGTGATCCTCTTTACCATTGCCCCGGTGCTGGCGCTCGCCATGGCCGTGGTGACGGTGGCGTTTGCGGTCATCATGTTTTGGCAGAACATGCGTATGCGCGAGGTTTTTAGCGACAACCGCAAAAAGATCAGCGGCATCAATGCGCAGCTGCAGGATTCGCTTGCGGGCATGCGCGTAGTCAAGAGCTTTGCCAACGAGGAGACCGAGCGCGCCAAGTTCCGTGCCTCTAACGATCGCTACCTTTCGTCCAAGGAGAACATGTATCACGCCATGGGCGTCTATACCGCGACGTATGGCCTGCTCTCGGGTGTGCTCTATGTGATCGTGGTGCTGCTGGGCGGCTGGCTGGTCGCCCAGGGACAGCTGCAGGCGGTCGATATGGCGACCTTTGCACTCTATATTTCGCTGTTCTGCACGCCGCTCGAGACGCTCGTCAATTCGGCCGAAACGTATCAGAAGGCTATCGCCGGCTTTAAACGTATGGACGAGGTGCTCTCGACCGCGCCGGATATCCAGGACAAGCCGGGCGCTACGGATCTGCAGGTGACTGCCGGCGCCGTGGAGTATCACGACGTGTGCTTTAACTACGAGGATGTCGAGCTGGGCGAGGGCTATGCCGACGAGCGTCCCGTTATCGACCATATGAATCTGTCCATCAAGCCCGGGCAGACCATCGCGCTGGTTGGCCCTTCGGGCGGTGGCAAGTCCACGACCTGTTCGCTGCTGCCGCGCTTTTATGACGTGGCTGCCGGATCCATTAGCATCGACGGCCAGGACGTGCGCGATGTGACGCAGCAGAGCCTGCGCCGCGCCATCGGCCTGGTGCAGCAGGATGTCTATCTATTTGACGGTACGATTGGCGAGAACATCGCCTACGGCAAGCCGGGCGCCACGGCAGAAGAGATCGCCGAGGCCGCCCGTCGCGCCAACATCGATGCCTTTATCGAGTCGCTTCCGCAGGGCTACGACACCGTGGTGGGCGAGCGCGGCAGCCGTCTTTCGGGCGGACAGAAGCAGCGCGTTGCCATCGCGCGCGTGTTTCTCAAGAACCCCAAGATCCTGATTTTGGACGAGGCGACGAGTGCTTTGGATAACGAGAGCGAGGAGGCGGTGCAGGAGTCACTCGAAGAGCTGGCACGCGGCCGCACCACGATTATTATCGCCCACCGTCTTTCGACCATTAAGCATGCCGATGAGATTGCGACCGTTGAGCATGGTCGCGTTGTGGAGCGTGGCACGCACGAGGAGCTTCTCGCCCGTGGCGGCACCTATGCCCGTTACTATCGAATGCAGTTCGAAGGTGCGCGTGCGCACGAGCTCGACTGATTGATATGACAGGAAGTTTATGGCTGACAAGAACCCTTTGACTCCGGAAGAAGTGACGGAGTTATTCTCCGAAATCGATGCATCCGGCGTCTTGGATCCCACGCTCGCCAAAAAGCGTACCGAGCGCATGCGTGAGAAGGAGGCTGCGGCCAAGCGCGGTGACAAAGCGGCGCTAGCACAGCTGCGCAGCGAGGACCGCGCGAGCCAGGCAAAACATATCGACCCGCTGTCCGAGGACGATCCTTCGGGCTCGCAGGTGAGCCATACCATTACGAAGACCGCGATGGCCGTGGTCATCGGTATTTTGGTGCTGATCGTGGGCATGCAGATCGGCTACGGCGTGATGCGCCGTCTGAATACCGCCAACCTGTCCGAGAGCGTTTCGGTTGATACCGTTTCTACAGCACTCAAGGGTGGACTCGAGTGGGGCAACGGCTTTACGCAGTTCCCGCTCGACTTTACCGTCGATGAAGCCGATGAGCGTACGGGCACGGTCGAGGTGACGGTGTTGGACACATCGTCTGCCAACGAGCTCGAGCTGCTGTCCAACGGGCAGATCCAGGCCGCGGCGCTTGCGACCAACGCGCTGCTCAACGACAAGATCGACCGCGTGGTGTATAACGTTCACGCCTATATCGACGAGGATAGCAACATTCAGCACGATTCCTTCTTTGGCATGTTCCCCGCGCGGGGCCACCAGAGCGCCATTTTGACGTTCGTGTGGACCAAGAGCTCATCCAACGCCACGAGTATCGACTGGAAGATGCGCATCGTGAGTATGGATGACACCATCGCCGAGCGCATTCAGAAGCAGGTGAACTCGGTGTCGTCGTTGATTGAGGACCCGGTGGTGAGCCAGACCAAGATTGACGAGGAAAAGGCCGAGCGTGACCTGGAACATCGTCTGCATGGCCGCGAGATTTTCCGCGGCGGCAAGCCCGATCGCACACCGTCCGAACTGCTGGAGCAGGACAAGAGAAAGTAAGACGTCATCATCCCGCGTGAGCCACAAGCCTCGCGGGATGATTTTTCTGGGACGGGGATTAAAAAATCATTCTGTCATGTATGCAGTTGGCGACAAAGCTCTGCTCTCAGAATGATTTTTTAATCCCCGTCCCAGAAAAATCATTATGCATAGAAAGTCATAATTATCATTTCGTAAACATTTCGATGAAATTAACGCCATGAGGCATGCTTGCGGTTACAATACCGCGAGGCCTAACTACACACCTTTAAGCCGGTCCTGTGAGACCGGGAAGGAGAATTATGGCGAACAACCATACCGCGGGCGCTGCCGCCCGCACCTTCGCGCCCAGCGAGCTTTGCCAGCGCATGCTGGCCAAAACCAGCAAGGGCACCTGCGGTCCCTGCATCCTGTATCTTGAGGATGGGACCATTTTTTATGGACGTGCATGCGGCGCCGAGGGCACCGCGACCGGCGAAGTCTGCTTCAACACCTCGCTCGAGGGCTACTTTGAGGTCATGACCGACCCGAGTTATGCCGGCCAAATCGTAACCATGACCTATCCGCAGATCGGCAACTACGGTATCGACGAGACCGACGTCCAGTCGGCCTTCCCCGGCGACGCCGTGCGCCCTGCGAGCGCTCCGGCTATGCGCGGCATGATCGTTCGCGACATGTGCGCCACGCCTTCTAACTGGCGCTCGGCCGTCAGCGTGCCGGAGTACCTGCGTGCACACGGCATCGTCGCTATCGAGGGCGTCGACACCCGCGCCCTGGTGCGCCACCTGCGCGACAACGGCTCCAAGATGGGCATTATCTCGACCGAGATCTTCGATGTCGACGAGCTTGCCGAGCGTCTGGCCGCAGCGCCCGCGCTGGTAGGCGAGAACCTGGTCAAGACCGTAAGTTGCCCCGCGCCTCACGAGTTTGCCGCCGTCGACCTGCCTGCCACGCATGACTTTGCGCTTTCGACTGCCGCTCCTGCCCGTCACAAAGTGGTCGCCTACGACTGCGGTGTGAAGCGCGGCATTCTGGAGGGGCTGGTCCGCGCCGGCTGCGACCTTACCGTCGTGCCGTGGGACACGCCCGCGAGTGAGGTGCTCGACATGAATCCCGACGGCGTCTTTTTGTCCAATGGCCCCGGCGACCCCGACGCCGTGGTGGAGACCTACGAGCAGGTGCAGCAGCTGATCGGCAAGGTGCCGGTCTTTGGCATTTGCCTGGGCCATCAGATGATCAGCCTGGCCTGCGGCGCCCAGATGGAAAAGCTTAAATTCGGTCACCGCGGTGGCAACCAGCCGGTCATGAACCTGGTAAGCCGTCGCGTGGAGATTACCGCGCAAAACCATGGCTTTGGCCTGCTGTTCCCCAGCCTGGGCAAGCTTGTCCCCGAGCTTTCCGGCGGCGAGACCGAGCATGCGGCCGATGGAGATCTGCGCGTCTGGGTGCGCCGCGGAATCGCGCCGGTCGTGATGAACGAGCGCTTTGGCCGCATTCGCCTAACACATGTGAACCTCAACGACGGCACCGCCGAGGGTATCCAGCTGCTCGACGCCCCGTGCTTCTCGGTCCAGTACCACCCCGAGGCCTCGCCTGGCCCCACCGATGCCCACTATCTCTTTACCGCCTTTACGCGACTCATGGACGGCGAGGAGAACTACCTGGACATCGACACCGCGAAGGACCGCCTGGCTGGCTGGAACTTTGCCGAGACCGCCGCGACCGAGACCGAGGAGAACTAACATGCCGAAACGTACTGACATCAAGCGTATCCTCGTTATTGGTTCGGGCCCCATCGTTATTGGCCAGGCCTGCGAGTTCGACTACTCCGGCGCCCAGGCCTGCAAGGTGCTCAAGGAGGATGGCTTTGAGGTCATCCTGGTCAATTCCAACCCGGCGACCATCATGACCGACCCGGGCTTGGCCGACCGCACCTATGTTGAGCCTATCACCGCCGAGTTTATCGAGCGCGTAATCAAGAAAGAGCGCCCGGACGCGCTGCTGCCCACGCTGGGCGGCCAGACCGGTCTGAACGCCGCCGTCGAGCTGGCGAAAGACGGTACGCTCGACAAGTACGGCGTCGAGATGATCGGCTGTGACCTTGCCGCCATCGAGCGCGGCGAGGACCGCAAGCTCTTTAACGAGGCCATGGCCGAGATCGGCCTGGAGGTCGCGCGCTCGGGCTATGCCTACAGCGTGGCCGACGCCGAGGCCATCGCCGAGCGCGTGGGATATCCCTGCGTGCTGCGTCCGAGCTTTACCCTCGGCGGCGCCGGCGGCGGCATCGCTCACACTCACGAGGAGCTCGTCTCCATCGTGAGCCAGGGCCTCGAGCTCTCGCCCGCCCACGAGGTGCTGGTCGAGGAGTCCATCGAGGGCTGGAAAGAGTATGAGATGGAGGTCATGCGTGACCACGCCGGCAACGGCATCATCGTGTGCTCCATCGAGAACCTCGACCCCATGGGCGTGCATACCGGCGACTCCATCACCGTGGCGCCGGCGCAGACCCTCTCCGACCTGGAGTATCAGCGCATGCGTGTCGCCTCGCTCGCCATCTTGGAGAAGATCGGCGTCGAGACCGGTGGCTCCAACGTGCAGTTTGCCGTGAACCCCCAGACCGGCCGCCTGATCGTCATCGAGATGAACCCGCGCGTGAGCCGTTCGTCCGCCCTCGCTTCCAAGGCCACGGGTTTCCCCATTGCCAAGGCCGCCGCGCGCCTGGCTGTGGGCTACACGCTCGACGAGATCGTCAACGACATCACCAAGGCTACGCCCGCCTGCTTTGAGCCCACGATCGACTACTGTGTGGTCAAGGTGCCGCGCTTTGCCTTCGAGAAGTTCAAGGGTACCGACCCCACGCTCACCACGCGCATGAAGGCCGTGGGCGAGATTATGGCGATCGGCCGCACCTTTGAGGAGGCCTTTGGCAAGGCCATGCGCTCGCTGGAGGATGGCCACCAGGGCATTTGCGCCGGTGGCAAGGAAGGTGCCGACAAACTGAGCGACGATGAGCTCGCTCAAGCCGTGGCAACGCCGACCGAGCACCGCATCTTCTTTGTGGTCGAGGCCCTGCGCCGTGGCTGGGACATCGCTCGCATCCATGCCATCTGCGGTATCGATCCGTGGTACCTCAACCGTATCAATGACATGGTGCAGGTCCAGGAGAGCATCCGCAGCCTGCGTGTGGAGGATATCGACGCCGACGCGATGCGCCTGCTCAAACAGTACGGCACGAGCGACGCCGAGATCGCCGCGCTGACCAGCTCGGACGAGCGCTTTGTGCGCGCCTATCGCAAGGGCCTGGGCGTGGTTCCCAGCATGAAGACGGTTGATACCTGCGCTGCGGAGTTCTCGAGCGCCACGGAGTACCACTACAAGACGTACGAGAACATCTACCGCACGAGCCCGGATGCCAAGAAGTGCGTGGCTCCCGACGAGACCACGCCGGCGGACAAGCCCAAGGCGATGATCCTGGGCGCCGGCCCCAACCGCATTGGCCAGGGTATCGAGTTCGATTACTGCTGCGTGCACGCGAGCTACGCGCTGGCAGCCCGCGGCTTCGAGACCATCATGGTCAACTGCAATCCCGAGACCGTCTCGACCGACTACGACACGTCCGACCGCCTGTACTTTGAGCCGCTCACCTACGAGGACGTCATGGACGTTATCGATGTTGAGCGACCCGACGGCGTCGTGGTGACGCTCGGCGGCCAGACTCCGCTTAAGCTGGCGCGCATGCTCGAGGAGAGTGGCGTCAACATCATGGGCACCAAGCCCGATGCCATCGACTTTGCCGAGGACCGCGAGCGCTTCGCCGCTCTGCTCGACAAGCTGGGCATCATGTACCCGCCGGCGGGCCAGGCAACCTCGTTTGAGGAGGCCGAGGCCGTGGCCGCGCATATCGGCTACCCGCTGCTGGTGCGTCCGAGCTACGTGCTGGGCGGCCGCGGCATGATGATCGCCTACGATGCCGAGCATCTGCGCGATTACATGGCCGAGGCCGCGCGCATTAGCCCCGACTACCCGGTGTATCTGGACCGCTTCTTGGAGGGTGCGATTGAGTCCGATGTCGACGCCCTGTGCGATGGCGAAGAGGTCTACATCGGCGGCATTCTGGAGCATATCGAGGAGGCCGGTATTCACTCCGGCGACTCTGCGACCTGCATCCCGCCGTTCAGTTTTAGCGAGAGCCTGCAGACAAAGCTTCGCGAGACCACCCGTCGCATCGCGATGGCGCTGGGAGTCCGCGGTCTGGTCAACGTGCAGTATGCCATCAAGGGCGAGACCGTTTACGTGATCGAGGCCAACCCGCGTGCCAGCCGTACCGTGCCGTTCATCTCCAAGGCCACCGGCGTGCCGCTGGCCAAGTGCGCGGCGCGTATCATGGCGGGCGATTCCATCGCGAGCCTGGGCCTGCCGAGCGACGAGCGCCAGCTGGACTGGTTCTGCATGAAGGAAGCCGTTATGCCCTGGGGTCGTTTCCCGGGCGCTGACGTTATCCTGGGGCCCGAGATGAAGTCGACGGGCGAGGTCATGGGTATCGCTAAGAGCTATCCCGAGGCATACGCCAAGACGCAGCTGGCGATTGACTACAAGCTGCCCGACCCGAGCGCCGGTAAGGTGTTCATTAGCGTGTGCGACCGCGACAAGCGTCATATCCTTTCGGTCGCCCGTATCCTGCGCTACCTGGGCTTTGATATCTGCTCCACCGAGGGCACGGCGCGCGTGCTGCGTGGAGGCAACGTGACGTGCGAGGTCGTGGAAAAGATTAGCGGCCCGCACGACGGCGAGCGTCCCAACATTGGTGACCTCATCGCCGATGGCAAGATTGCGGTAATCATCAATACGCCGTACGGCCCGGGCTCGCGTGGCGATGGCTACCTGCTACGCACCGAGGCCGTCCGTCGTGGCGTGACCTGCGTGACGGCGATGTCTGCGGCCAACACGTACGTGAGTGCCATCGAGGCCGTGCGCGAGGACCAGCAGGGTCACGGCAGCGCCAACGACATGGGCATGGACGTCATCGCCCTGCAGGACCTGCCGCAGCACACGGTTTAGGTCGAGCTGCCCGGCCGGGGCGGGAGGGGCCGAGATTTCCCCCTTTCGCTCCGGCTGCAAGCAGAGTCGCTCAGGAGGAAACTCGGCCCCTCTTGCCCCGACGCACTGTGTCTAGACGGACTGCACCTCCTGTTTTTAGAGATAAATACCATTTAGCGGTGATATTCAACCGTTCAAGATATTATGTAATGGCATATTACGTCATATGACGTAATATGCCATTAGCAGTCAAGGATGATTGTCTGTGTTCAAGTCGAGAAAGGGGCAAAATGATTAAACTGTGTCGCGTCGATAGCCGGTTAGTGCATGGGCAGACCGTGTTCTCTTGGTATCCAACGCTTGAAGCAAACGCTATTCTTGTGGTTTCAGATGAGTACGCCGCAAGCAAAGAGCGAATTCAAGCGCTGCGAATTGCAAAACCCGCTGATGCCAAATTGGTTGTCAAAAGTGTAGAAGATTCCATCGTGGCCCTTAACGGAAGCGCGGTGGATAAATACGAGCTAATTGTTGTTGCGGGAAATGTACATGACGCCTGTGAAGTTGCGCGTGCGTGTCCAAAAATAACGTCTGTGAATTTAGGCGGCGCTCGACCGTTGGGGGATAGCGTAAAGGAGCTTGGCCCTGCTGTGCGCCTTTCCCAATCCGATATTAATGAAATTAAGAAAGCCATGGCTGATGGAATCGAGTTCGAGGTAAGGCAGGTTGCTAGCGAGAAAAAACGCATCGTAACAAGTTTTGATTTGTAGGAAGAGGGAGAAATATGCTGCTTCAGGCTTTTCTGGTTGGTCTTGCCGCTGCGATAGGTCAATCGGATTATTTACTCGGTACTGCGATGGTCGAGCGGCCGATTGTCCTCGGAGCGATCGTCGGTATTTTTTTGGGTGATATTCCGACTGGCGTTATTGTTGGTTTCCAGCTCGAACTCGCGTTCATGGGGGTCTGGCAGGTTTGTGCTGCCGTGCCGCCCAACGTAATTGTTGGTTCAGTTTTGGGAACAGCCTTTGCGATTACTATGGGTGCGGGTCCCGAGACCGCTCTGACTATTGCTATGCCCACTGCGGTGCTTGCCGGCATGTTTGACAGCCTTATGTATAGCGTTGTTACGCCTCCTATGGCTGTCTGGGCTGATCGTGGTGCCGAAAAGGACGACCCCAAAACGATTGCAGCCGCTATGTGGACCAATGGAATTCTCTACATCATTGCGCTTGGCTTGATTTGCGGCGTGGCTTTTTACGTTGGAAATGATGCTGTTCAGGCGCTGATTGACGCCATCCCTGATTGGCTTACGAATGGGCTTACGATCGCAACGGGTATTCTGCCCGCGCTTGGATTTGCGCAGCTTATGTCAATCCTGTCCACCAAGGAGCTGAGCTTCCTATTCTTTGGAGGCTTCTTGCTGAGTGCCTATCTAAATATTCCGACGATCGGTATCGTGGCGTTTTCGCTGATCCTGATTGGGATCCTCAATATGGCTCACATTTTTATGCCTGCCAGTGCGGCGGTCGCTAAGGAGGTTGACGATGACAACGAATTCTAATGATGTTCTTGAGCTCTCGCCGGAGTCAAATAAATCGACCGATAAGAGAATAACCAAGAAAGACTTAAAGGCGTTATTTTGGCGTAGCTTTCCACTCAACATCATGTGGAGCTTTGACCGACAAATGAACGTTGGTTTCTGCTACGACATGATTCCGGTAATCAAGCGGTTATACGATAAGCCCGAAGATCGGATCGAGGCATATAAGCGTCATCTTGAGTTCTACAATATTCAAGTTACGTTTAATCCTCTGGTCGCCGGCATTGTGGCCTCCATGGAGGAGGAGAACGCCAACAATCAGGACTTTGACGCCGCCTCAATTAACGCCATGAAAGCATCGCTTATGGCTCCACTTTCCGGTATTGGAGATTCGCTGATCGCCAGTACGCTTCGCATGATTGCGACGGGCGTTGTGACGGGACTTTGCCTTTCGGGCAGTCTGCTCGGCCCAATCCTGTTCCTGCTTCTTTATAATGTCCCAACGATCCTGATCCGCTGGTTTGGGCTTCAGTATGGTTATTCGCTTGGCAGTGGCATGATTTCAAAGCTGAACGATTCTGATGTAATGCGCAAAGTTACGTCCGGCCTGGCGATTGTGGGACTAATGGTAGTTGGTGGAATGGTAGCGACCACCGTTGCAGTTACCACTCCGCTCGCTCTTAACTTCGGCGACACCGCGTTTAAGTTGCAGGAAACGCTCGACGGGATATTCCCGGCTCTTTTGCCGCTCTGCGCGTTCGGAATCATGTGTCTTTGCAATAAGAAACAGGTCAAAATAATTTGGCAGATTGTGGGCATTCTCGCTGCTGGTATTGTGCTCGGCGTCCTGGGGATTTTGGGCTAGAGAAGGCGTCCATCTTTTGAGATGCTGAACTCGAAGGACGATGCGTCTGCTCGCCAAACGGTTTTTGAATAGTGGAGCGGCATCTCATCGCAGGCATATGTGACGTGCTCGACAACGCTCACGGGGGCTCCAACGATATAACCGAGAAGGCTTGCTTCTTGGAGCCCCGCTATTCCTGCGGTGATTTTGAGCTTCTCAATACCGGTTGCGATGCTGTAATGGTTGGCGATCAGGTCGAAAAGACTGGCATTGTCTGTGAGAAGCTCCAGCAGTCCGGGTAGAGTGCTCTGCGTTGCATAAACGGTGTCGATGGCGCAGGGGGCATTTTCGATATAAACCAAGCGCGCAACTCGTTGCACTACGGTTCCGTTGTCAATTTTGAGCTCCCGTGCAATGTGGGCATCAGCCTTGATTAAGCCTGTTTCCAAGATGGACTTGGTTGTTTTATCGCCGTATTGGGGGTCGGCGCTCAAATTGAAAATGGTGCTTGTTCCTCGTTTCAGGGTGAGCTTCGATGGGTTTACGAATGTTCCCTTGCCTCGCAGGCGGTAGAGCAAGCTTTGGTCAATGAGATTCTGTACGGCGCGTCTTACGGTGATCCTGCTTACTTTGTATTGCTTGCAAAGCTCGGTTTCGGTGGGAATCTGACTGCCGCCGGGGAGTTCGCCAGAAACTATTTTCTTGAGGATGTCGTTTTCAACGGTCTGATAGAGAAGTTCTGGCTGAGTGAACTCGTCTTTTGCTGCAGGCATGGTGGATCCCTTGGTTTTCAGTTTCTTTAGTACATAGATATACGACAACTGAGGACATCATAAGCCGTTATCTCAAAAGTTATGGAAATATCGATTTGGCGTTATTGCCGAGAGGGGATTTAAGATGGGTAGACAATACGACGAGGCGTTGATTGGTGCCATTTCCAGTCGCTCGTTTATAACCGAGAAGAGAGGGCTCGAGGTTCAAATTCGTCCGGTTCCTGATGATGAAAGAGAGCATGTGCTTGACCCACGAATTCTCGAGGTATCCCGCAAGAAGATGCGGAATGTTAGCATGTCTCCGAGCTGGACGAGCCTTATTGGAATGCGTCATCGCCCGGATAAGCCGACATACCGCCTACTCGATGGTGAGGTTCAGCGCGATGAGATCCTCATGGAGGCGGCCGATCGCTATATAGATTTATTCGTCTGGACGCCACCAAATCATAAGGAGGCAAGTCCGGCGCTTGTTTACCTGCACGGCGGCGCGTTTATGGCGGGGAATGTTCTGCAATTTGAACATCAGCTCGAGTTCATCGCCGAAAAGTCTGGTGCAGTGGTGGTTTATCCGGAATACCGCTTGGCGCCGGAGACGGCATTTCCGGGGCAGATCGAGGATTGCGTTCTTGCTCTTGATTATGTGCGCGAGCATGCCGCGGATCTCGGAATCGATCCTCATAAAATAATGGTCGCCGGCGACTCCGCGGGAGGAAGCCTTACTAATGCGTGTGTTCAGCTCAGGGGTGCTGGAGCTGTAGCCCATGCCTTCGAAATCTATCCTGAAGTCGACCTTGCGGGCGAACAGGGCGAGGGATATGAGGATTTTCCTGCGATAGCCGATCAGGAGGACGTTGCGCGTTTTCGCATCGACCATCTTCGCGATTCGGACGGTCCGATGGTCGAACTTTGCGCACACGGAAAAATGTCTCCTCATGACCCGTTGATTTCTGCGCTAATGCTTGAGGACTGCACTGATTTCTCCCCGGTGACTATCGTGACATCCGAATACGATCCGCTTCGTATCCCCGATGAAAAATGGGCCACAAAATTACGGTCTTCAGGAATCGATGTTGAGGTCATCGAATATGCCGGGTGTGACCATGGTTTTTTCGATCATTTTGGCGTGTACCCGCAATCGGAAGACGTGTGTTTGTTGATGGCCGAGAAGCTTAAAGAAATGGCTGCACAATAACGTCTCTCGGCGATAAGGGACTGAAGTCGCCTGTGTTTCTGCGTTTGTGGTTCTCGGTCTGATTATAAAAATGAGGCTTGCTCCTTGCCCGAGTGGGTGGGGAGCAGTTTGTTTTTTGTAGCGATGCGAGGCGAATGCCGCGTGCTTTAGATTGCCATTTTGCTTCGCTGTATACCACTTGACGTAATAAAAGAGGCAAGGGCGGTGCGAGGGCCAACAGTCATTCTAAGCTCGGATTCGTATCCTAAAAGGTTGTTTCTGTTGCGCGGCACAATATAGCAAAAAAGAATGATAAAATGAATTCGAAAAAGAATTCATTTTTAGGAGGTATGTATGCCTGCCTTGCAGATGCTCGACAACCTTGTTCCAATTAGCGATTTCAGCCACGGTAAGGGCTCGGCTGCCTTTTCGAAGGTTGGGGACGACAATCCTGTTGTGGTCCTCAAACACAACAAGCCAGCATTTGTGATTGTGACACCCGATGAATACAGGGAAGCGAAGCAAGCGGAGGAGGACCTCGCCTTGTTAACGTTGGCGCTTAAGAGAGTGGCTGCGACAGGTGACGATGCGCTTGTTTCCCTGTCTGATGTTATGGAAGAGCTGGGTGTGAGCCAGGACGAACTCGATCAGATGGATGAGGTCGAGTTTGAATGAGTGGGTACGAAGTCGCTTTCTACCCAGATGCTCTCAAGGATATTAAGCGTCTGGACGGCTCCCAACGAAAGATTGTCCTTAAGGCTATAGAAAAAATCAGAACGAACCCATTGCCGCAGAACGAGGGTGGATTTGGCAAGCCTCTTGGAAACAAGGCGGGTACGGATTTGACTGGCTTTATGAAAATCAAGCTCAGGGGAAGTGGCATTCGAATCGTGTACCGTCTCATCAGAATTAAAGAAAAAATGGCCATCGTAGTGGTAGGCGCTCGCGAAGACATGGAAGTCTACCGAACTGCTCAGAGACGAACACTCGATTTCGAGAAATGGGCGGAAGAGAATATCTAGCTTTAACGATGAACGACGAGTGAGCGTTGGTGGGGCCCTGACGAATTAGATTCGTCAGGGTTTTTCGCTGAACCAATTGCCTTCAGTCTCCGTTGACCTTTCCTTCCAATTCATCAGCCAACGTACGTCATGGCAATTCCCGGTAGGTCGCAGGGCGCTTCGCGGGCGGGCCAGGCTTTATCTGAACGACTTTGCGAAGCAACCGGAGTGAAGATAAAGCCTGGCCCGCCCGCGAAGCGCCACAAAGACCGCAGGGACGGGAGCAGCTATACTACTCTCAGTAGTTAAGGGTCGCGGATCCGCCGCGTCGCCGCTCTCAACAGGAGGTCTTTGTTTATGGCAGATCAAAAGCCGGTCGTCGGGATCATCATGGGTTCCAAGTCCGATCTGGGCGTTATGGAAGGCTGCACCGCCGAGCTCGAGGCGCTTGGTGTGCCCTATGAGCTCGTCATTGCGAGCGCACACCGCACGCCGGCGAAGGTCCACGAGTGGGCCTCGACTGCCGCCGATCGCGGTATCAAAGTGATTATCGCCGCCGCCGGCAAGGCCGCTCACCTGGGTGGTGTCGTGGCTGCGTTTACGCCGCTGCCGGTCATCGGCGTGCCTATGAAGACGAGTGACCTGGGCGGCATGGATTCGCTGCTGTCGATGGTGCAGATGCCTTCGGGCGTGCCCGTGGCCTGCGTTGCCATCAACGGCGCCAAGAACGCCGCCATCTACGCCACGCAGATTCTGGGCGCTTGCGACCCCGAGTACCGCAAGGTTATCGAGAAGATGAAGCAGGAGATGGCCGACGCCTAGGCGTTCCGCCGTTTCACCGCAGTATAAGGAGAGCCATGTCCGACTATCAGGGAAAACGATTCAAGGCTTCTCAGATTCCCGATCCGTCGAAGCCGGGTGCTGCCCATGCGGCACAGCAGGGTCGGACATCCTCTCCTCAGCAGCCGCGCGCGCCGCGCCCCGTGACGCCGGCGACGCATCGTCGACAGGACGCGCCAGCCGCATATCGACCTTCATCTTATAGCAACGCTAAGAAGCCGCCCCGGTCTTCATCGCATGCCGCGCCGTCGGATTACACCGAGCCGCCGCGCAAAAAGCGCCGCTCCATTATTCCCATTCTGCTCATCATCATCGGCATCGGCCTGATTGTCGCCGCCGCTGCCATCTTTATCAACGCGCAGATTGGCTATAAGCAGGCAAGCGATTCGTACCAGAAAATCGAGAAGCAATATGTAAGCGATAAGGACGCCAGCGGCGTGCCGATTATTGACTTCGATGCACTTGCTCAGACAAACTCCGAGATTGTGGGTTGGATTTACGCGCCGGGAACCAACATCAACTATCCCGTGGTGCAGACCAATAACAACTCCAAATACCTCAACACGCTGTTTGACGGTACGTCCAATGCATCGGGTGCGATCTTCTTGGACAGCGACGATACCGCGCCAGGAATGGTTGACCAGCAGACTACGATCTATGGTCACCACATGAACGACGGATCGATGTTCAATGTGATCTCGGACACGACCGATCAGGCGACGTTCGACAGCATAGAGTACGTGTATTACATCACGCGCGACGCCACCTATAAACTGCGACCACTGGCGACCAAAGTTGTCGAGGACACGTATGCCAAGGCGCGCACGCCCAATTTTGAGGGCGATGACGGGCTCAAGAACTACCTGTCCGAGATGCTCGACGGTGCCTCTGCCGTGGCGAGCGATGCCACCGATCGTGCCGCTTCGGCAACCAAGGTCGTGACGCTTGTGACCTGTCGTTCGTTATCGCTGAGCAACACGCGTGCTGTCATGGTGCTCACGCCGGTCGAGGAATAGATTATGGGCTACTCAATGACGGTGAAAGGAGAAATGATGCTTGAGAACGGCAAATCGATGCCTTCGGTTGATGCTTGGCTGCGCGAAGCCAAGGCCGATGTTTCGGCGGCTGATTGTGGGATGTACCTGACACACAACGGCGTGGTGCGCGCGACGCCCAAGGCCGAAGTGCGCGGAGTCGAGACCGATGGCGTGGCGCCAGGCCACAAGGTGGGCGGCATGGTGTTTGGCTTCGATGCCGAAAAGGTGCAGGCCGCTATCGAGGCGACGCGCACGATGCCGGGTATCGGCTATGTGCGCGTGTGGCTGGCGAGCGGCGAGCTTACCGTGGGCGACGACATCATGCTCGTGCTCATTGGCGGAGACATTCGCCCGCATGTGGTCGATGCGCTGCAGTCGCTCGTCGGCACCATCAAGAACGAGTGCGTGAGCGAGGTCGAGCGCGAGGCGTAAGGCCTCGTCGGCAATCCGAGTCTGTCTATAGCGAAAGCCCGCCGGCAGTTCATGTAGATCTGCCAGCGGGCTTTGATGTGTTGGAGCTATTTTGCTCTGGCGTTTGCTACACGCGTGTGGCGTCCTTGGGGCTCATGGTCATACTCTGAAAACGGTTCTCCATATATTCGTTATCGAAATGCTTGTCATAGAACTGTGCGACGGGAATATTTCGAACGGTTCCGTTGACGCGCTGATACCAATAGTCGAGCGATTGCAACGTCATGACGCCGTCGATCAACATGACGGCGGTCAGGATGACGGTAGCAGAGTAGCGGCGTTTCCATGGAATCATATTGATGAGCTTAAGCAGGCGCGGCAGCAAGACCTTGATCCAGATGAGGCCACCCAGGCCCCACATGCAGGCAAACGGCGTGCATGTGCGTCCCCCGGTCAATACCGCGATGGGATCGGGCATGCCGAATAGCCTAATGTGTGAATAGCTCCACGACACCACGCCAAATGAGGTCTGCATAAACCAGCCTACAAACACCTCGAAAGCGCCGCCGATCAGGGCACTTACCAGGAAAATGATCAGAGGATTCTTTTTATAGAAGCGGTTGAGCGCCATGGTCATGAGCACCGCGCCAAATCCGTAGATGGGGCTAAAGGGGCCAAATAGCATACCGGCACGGTCCTGATAGACGCCGGGATCGACGACGACCATATGCCAGACTTCCTCGAGAATGAGACCTAACACGCTGCAGACGAAGAATACCCAGAACAGGTTGAAGTAGTTGAGCTTGATGTAGCCCTCGCCGGTTTCGTCGCGGCCGAGCATCCCCTCGGCGGCGGCATCGCGGTCGAGCATCTCTTGCAGACGGCGCTGCAGTTCGCGCTCCTGGCGTAGCGTGGGGTCGACGGTGGCCGACAGCGCAATGAGGATGACAAGCTGGACGGCGGGGCGCAGCAGGAAGGGTCCGATGCCCTGGAGCATCACGTCAACTAAAAGCTCCACGACGGTAAATGCGATGAGGACGTAAGACAGGCGGGCGGCATTGCGCCGCTGGTCCTTGATGAGGTCCAGGCCAAAGACGATCAAGATGATCGCGCTTGCCGCCGAGAGCATAATGCCGGCGACGATAAGGCCAACCGCGACTAGGGTGTTATCACCGAGCTTAGCGGCGACGTTGCCGTTAATGAGTGCGGTGATGACCTGCCACATAAAGACGGCGACTGACGGGAGCGTGCCCACGCCAGATAGGGTGCACAGGACTGCGTAGACCTTGATGATAAGGGGGATCTTCTTGGCCTCCGTGGTGCTGGGGACACTGGGGTCGAGTTGATTTCGATCCATACGCTACCTTTCTCGTCTTGTAGTAGCCTACAAGGATACGCCGACGACCAGCTAAAAGACAGGACGAACGTCCCAATTGCAACAATGTAGCCCCTAGCGCGGGCGAGACACGGCGCACGGGAAGTCTTCGAGGCCGTTGCCCCTGAGAGTGGACTACCCAATAAAATGTTTGGTCGCAAAACGGATAATAAGCTCGGTGGGCTTTTAAAAAGCGCTGCTCATGCGCGGGGGAGCGCGTCGCGCCGTGCGTATAATAAGGCGGGTAACGCCAAAATACGAGGCTCTGAGGGGATGCCATGTCTCAAGAAACCATCCGCGCGGCCGAGCGTGCCGCGGGACAGGTGAACGCCATGTCGACGTATGATCCGGACTCTGACCAGCTGCATGAGGAATGCGGCGTTTTTGGTGTCTGGGCGCCCGATCGCGACGTGGCTCGACTGACGTACTTTGGCCTGCGTGCACTGCAGCATCGCGGCCAAGAATCGGCGGGAATCGCCGTTGGTGACGGCGGTACGGTTATGGTCCGCAAGGATCTGGGCCTGCTCGACCGCGTGTTCTCCAATGCCGACTTGTCGACGCTCTCCGGTCAGCTGGCCGTGGGTCATGTGCGCTACGGCACCGCCGGCGCCAAGAGCTGGGAAGCCTCTCAGCCGCACCTCTCTACCATCAATAGCGTCATTATCGCGCTCGCGCACAACGGCACCCTCGTCAACACCGACGAGCTGCGTCGCCAGCTGATCGAGCTGGGCGTACCGTTCCTCTCCAACTCGGATTCCGAGGTCGCGACCAAACTCATCGGCTACTTTACTCAGCGTACTGGCCATCTGCGCGAGGGCATTCGCAAGACCATGGAGCTCGTGCGCGGCGGCTACGCCATGACGCTCATCAACGAGCAGGCGCTCTACGCATTCCGCGATCCGCACGGCATTCGCCCGCTCGTGCTGGGCAAGCTGGTGGATGAGGGCCTGGACCAGGCCGATGCCGCATCCGTTTCGCAGCTGCCGTCGCAGGACGGCGCCGCGACGGTCGACGCCACCACCCATGTCACGCGCGCCGGCGGCTGGGTCGTTGCCTCCGAGACCTGCGCGCTCGATATCGTGGGCGCCGAGTACGTCCGCGACGTCCGTCCCGGTGAGATTTTGCGCATCAGCGCCGAGGGCCTTGTGTCCGAGCAGGGCGTGCCTGCCGCCGAAGAGCCTGCTAACTGCATTTTTGAGCAGGTCTACTTTGCTCGCCCCGATTCCATCATGAACGGCAAGAGCGTCTACGCCTGCCGTTATGACATGGGTCGTCAGCTGGCACATGAGGAGCCCGTCGAGGCCGACCTGGTCATTGGCGTGCCCGACTCCGGCCTGCCGCCCGCGGAGGGCTATTCGCACGAGAGTGGCATTCCCTTTGGCGAGGGCCTCATCAAGAACCGCTATGTGGGCCGTACGTTTATCGAGCCTACGCAGGAGCTGCGTGCCATGGGCGTGCGTATGAAGCTCAACCCGCTGCGTGACAACATCGAGGGCAAGCGCCTGGTTGTCATCGACGACTCCATCGTGCGCGGCACCACCATGGTGCAGCTCGTCAAGATGCTGCGCAACGCCGGCGCCAAGGAGATTCATATCCGCATCAACTCGCCCGAGGTCATCTGGCCGTGCTTCTACGGTATCGATACCGACGTGCAGTCGCAGCTTATCAGCGCCAACAAGACGGTCGACGAGATTTGCGAGTATATCGGCGCCGATTCGCTGGCCTTCCTTTCGGTCGAGGGCCTGCTTAAGGTCATGCCCAAGGGCGGTTACTGCGATGCGTGCTTTACCGGCCGCTACCCCGTGGCGATTCCCGAGAGCTTTGGCCGCGACAAGTTCATGGAGGGCTTTAAGCCCCGCAACCTGGACAAGCCGCTGCACTTTGATGACGACGCCGTGGTCGAGAAATACGACGATCGCAGCTGGGAAGAGGAACACGGCGAGGCCTAAAACCTGCCAAAAAGGGACAGGTTTATTTTGGTAGGTTTTACCTGCTGTTTTGTTGATATGACGGCGCGCGTTGTTATGGCGCGCGCCGAAATGAACGCAACTATGAGCACCGTTTGGCGCCCGGGCGGCGCTACGGTAGTGGGAGAGGAAGGCTCAGATGAGCGACAGCAAGCATGTGACGTATGAGGATGCCGGCGTCGATACCGCCGAGGGCGGCCGCGCCGTTGACGCTATTAAGCAGATGGTTAAGGACACCAACCGTCCCGAGGTCATCGGCGGCATCGGTGGCTTTGGTGGCCTGTTCTCGGCTGCCGCGCTTAAGGATATGGAAGACCCGATTCTGATTAGCGGTACCGACGGCGTGGGCACCAAGCTCGTGCTCGCCCAGATCATGGACCGTCACGAGACGGTGGGCCAGGACCTGGTTGCTATGTGCGTCAACGACATTCTGGCTTCGGGTGCCGAGCCGCTGTTCTTCCTGGACTACGTTGCCATCGGCCACATCGAGGCCGAGCACATGGCAAAGATCATCAAGGGTGTGGCCGACGGCTGCAAGCTCGCGGGCTGCGCGCTCGTGGGCGGCGAGATGGCCGAGCACCCCGGCGTCATGGCTCCTGCCGACTACGACCTTGCCGGATTTACCGTGGGCGTCGTCGACCGTCCCAAGATGCTCGACCCTGCGAACGTCCGCCCCGGCGACGTGATCCTGGGCCTGCCTTCCACCGGCGTGCACTCCAACGGCTACTCGCTCGTGCGTAAGGTCATTGGCGTCGACGGTATTAAGCCGGGCACGCCCGAGGCCGCCGCTAAGGCCGAGGAGCTGAGCCGTCCGCTCGAGGAACTCGGCGGCGCATCGCTGGCAGACGCCCTGTTGGCCCCCACGCGCATCTATGTCAAGCCGATTCTGGAGCTGCTGCGCGGTGGCGCTCCGGTGCACGCCATCGCCCACATCACCGGCGGCGGCATCACCGAGAACCTCAACCGCGCGCTCGCCGACGACGTCGACGCCGTGGTCACCCGCAACGGCGCCGAGATGGGTTGGGACGTTCCGCCCGTCATCACCTACGTGTCGCGCCAGGCCGAGCTCGCGCCCAACGAGGCATGCAAGACCTTCAACATGGGTGTTGGCCTGTGCCTGATCGTCGCCCCCGAGGACGAGGCTGCCGTGACCGAGGCCCTGGTCGCGCTGGGCGAGAAGCCGTTCCGCGTGGGCGAGTGCGTCGAGGGCTCCGGTAAGGTCGTGTACTCCGATGAGCGCTAACGAGCAGATGGCTGCTGCCGCGAGCCTGGGCTTTGTGCCCTACACCCGTCCGACCGGCACCGATACGGCCGAGCCGCTCAAGATCGGTGTGCTCATCAGCGGTTCGGGTACCAACCTGCAGGCGCTGATCGATCTGATCGCCGCCGGCAAGCTCAACGCTTCGATTGAGCTTGTGGTGTCGAGCCGTCCTTCGGCTAAGGGTTTGCAGCGCGCTGAGCGCGCGGGCATCCAGACGCTCACGCTGTCCAAGGATGTCTATGCCGACCCCATCGCCGCCGACGAGATCATCGCGCACGAGCTGCTCGAGCGCGGCTGCGAATATGTGGTCATGGCCGGTTACATGCGCATGGTGCACACGCCGCTGCTGGCGGCGTTTCCCAACCGCGTGGTCAACTTGCATCCGGCACTGCTGCCGAGCTTTACCGGCTCGCATGCGATCGACGATGCCTTTGCGCGCGGCGTCAAGGTAACCGGTGTGACCGTGCACTTTGCCAACGAGATCTACGACAACGGCCCCATCATCGCCCAGCGCGCGCTGGCTGTCGAGGAAGGTTGGGATGTCGACACGCTCGAGGAGCACATCCACGCGATTGAGCACGTGCTGTATCCCGAGGTCGTGCAAATGCTCGCCGACGGCCGCGTCCACGTGCTGGAGAGCGGCAAGGTCGCCGTGGATCCTGTGAAATAATTACCCGCTTGTAAAGGCGGTTAGGCATATCGAAGACGCCTAACCGCCTTTTTTATTGCGCTTTATGCTGCTTGATTTAGCTGGAATTGAATAGGCTGCTCTTCTTGCCTGTCAATTACAGTAGTCGACTCTCATGTGGAATGCCGAGCTTCCGGCATGAGATTATCTGGGAAAACGACCAGAAAACTTGGCATTCGGCTTCAAATTGCGCATAATTCTATTTATCATCTATTTAACATTTTGTTATCAAAAATGAGCGCAAGGAGGCTGGCTCAATGGGTGAAGCAGATGGCATGGAGCTGATTTATTCACTCGTCGGTTATCCTGATGAAACCGAGTGGCTTGAATTTAAAGAAGGCAATAGCGATCCCGTTAGAACGGGGCGTGACATCTCGGCGCTTGCCAATGCTGCCGCTTACTGCGGCCGCGCATATGCCTATAAGATCTGGGGCGTGAGCGACGGTACGCATGAGCTTGTGGGCACCCAGTTCAACCCATATCACGCAAAGGGTAAGGGAAACCAAGAGCTTTTGATGTGGCTCAAGCTTGCGCTCTCAAACAATGCGAATTACGAGTTTGCGGTTATTGATCATGAGACAAAGCACTTTGTGGTGTTGAAAGTGCACGCCGCGAGCGCTCAGCCGGTCTATTTTGATAAGACAGCCTACATTCGAGAGGGCTCTTCGACGGCAGAACTGGTTCCCGGTAGTGCACGAGAGGCGGAGCTGTGGCGTCGCTTACAGTCAGGGAACGCGGAGCTCGCTGTAGTTGAGAGAGATCTGACATCTCGAGAGGTCGCCGAAATACTAGATGTTGATGCGTATTTTGAGTTGTGCAGATTGAGAAGACCTGTCGATTTGGACGGAGTGATGCTTGCTCTTTGTGAACAAGAGCTGATTCGTCGTCAAGATAACGGCCGATATAGTGTGACGCGCTTGGGAATGCTTCTGGTGGGAAAAAAGCTCTCTCGCTACCCGGAGCTCAGGAAACGCATGCTGCGAATCGTGCGATATGCGGGAAAAGGCAGTTTTGACATTGTCGGGGATACTGAAATCGACAAGGGCTACGCTTTGGCGCTTCCACAGGCTGAACAGCTGGTCATGTCGATGATTCCGGCTGTTGAGGCACTGGATGGCGCATTTCGACGTATTCAGACGGCTTATCCTCAAAGGGCGATTCGCGAGTTACTATCAAACGCCGTGATTCATCAAGACATTGCTGACAATACGGCGGGGCCTCTTGTTGCGATTTACGACAATCGCATTGAGTTCTCTAATCCCGGGACAACGCTTATTCCGGCAGAACGAGTGCTCAACGCCCAGCCGAAAACGCGAAATTCGATGATAGCGTCCCTCATGCGCCAAATGGATCTTTGCGAAGAAGGCGGTACAGGCTGGGATTTAATCGTAGATTCGCTCGAAAAAGCCGGCATGCCTTCACCGGTTATCAAGAGTGAGGGCGGGCTGGGAACGCTCGTGACGCTCTATTGCGACTGTCCGTATACTCGAATGAAAAAAAGTGAGCGAAAAAACGCCGTGTACTGGCATGCCTGTCTTTTGTATGCCCAAGGTGAGTCGATGAGCAATCAGTCGCTGCGAGAGCGTTTTGGACTTTCCGATGAAAAGAAAAACACGGTCGCGATGTCTCGTCTAATCAAAGAGTGCCTGGAAGAGGCATTGATAAAGGAAGAGGACGAGGACGCGGGTTCCAAATACAAAAGGTATATTCCGTATTGGGCCTAAAGACAGGGAATGAAAAGAAGGAGGCGGCTTATGTCTGGTAATAACGAAGCGCTGTTTACGCCTGAGCTGGTGTTTTTTGATTGGGAGTGTGCGACGCCGGATGAGGTGTTTGCGCGGCTCGAGGGCGAGCTTGCACCGCGTGGCTACATTGCGTCCGGTTGGCTCGACGCCGTTCGCACGCGCGAGGATGCCTATCCCACGGGTCTTGCCATGCCGGCGGCAAACATTGCCATTCCGCATACCGATCCGGGGTTTGTGGCCAAGCCCTATATCGCGGTGGTGAAGCCCGCCGCGCCCGTGACATTTAACGCTATGGCTGGCATGGGCGCTCCGGTGCCGGCGCAGATCGTCATCAATTTGGGTATTGCCGAGCCGGGTGGCCAGGTCGAGGCCCTGCAGGCACTCATGAACATCTTTATGGGCGCCGATGCCGCAGCCGACGTGCTCGGCCAGACCACGCCCCAGGGCATGGTCGACGCCATCCGCCGCCACTTCTAAGGTGGGGCTGAGTCGGCACTTGGGGACTGTCCCTAACTGCCGGCTGCCAGAGCTGTCCCCTTTGCACCAAAATGGTGCAGATTAACCTGTCCCCAATGCACCAAGCGTGCCGCGGGGGCTGCGTTGTGACACAATGGCGTTTGTTCGATTCGTGATGCGAAAGGCCAACTATGGCAAATAAGAAAAAGAACTCCGAGGCCGCGCCGACGCCCGAGCAGCAGGCCCGCGCTGCCTCCAGCTCTCGCAAGAAGCAGCGCAAGACGTACGTGTCTAAGACAGTCAAGATCGTCCTGGTGGTCATCGGCGTGCTGGCGATGCTGCTTTCCGTCTCGGCGATGGCGTGCTCCGGCCTTATGTCGCAGGCCGAGGACACCTCGGGCTACAAGCTGACCGGCGGTGTTGCTGCAACTATCAACGGCACCAACCTCACCGAGGACACCGTGACCAAGCAGATCATGAGCATGCGCACGTCCTACGGCTACACCAAGGATAAGGATTGGGCGCAGTATCTGGTTGACAACGACCTCACGCCCAAGAAGTACCGCAAGCAACTCATCGACTCCTACACGCAGCAGATTCTGCTTCAACAGGCACAGAAGGAGAACGGCGTGACGGTGTCGGACGAGGAGGTCGAGAAGGCTTGGAAGGACGCGTGCAAGAGCGCAGGCGGTGCCAAGGCCTTTAAGAAGACCCTCAAGACCTACGGCTATACCGAGGACACCTACAAGGACTCGCTCAAGGAGAGTCTGGCGCAACAGAAACTCAAGGATGCCGTCGCGCCCACGAGCAAGCCCAAGGACAGCGAGATTGTCGATTACATCAACGAGAACCTGTCCAGCTACAACGACGCCCGCCGCTCGTCGAACATCCTGATCAAGGTTGATTCCGACGCTTCCGACGAGGACAAGGCTGCCGCCAAGGCCAAGGCACAGGAGTGCCTGGACAAGATCAACTCCGGTGAGCTGAGTTTTGAGGACGCCGTGAAGCAGTACTCCGACGACACCGGCTCCAAGGAGAAGAAGGGCGATGTGGGTTGGGATAAGCTCACTACCTTCGTCGACAGCTACCAGACGGCGCTCGAGGGGCTCAACAAGGGCGACGTGAGCGAAGTCGTCGAGTCGACCTATGGCTACCACATCATCAAGTGCACCGACTACTTCCATGTCGATAATCAGGTTGATGACATCAACCAGGTACCCAAGGACATCAAGAAGTACGTTT
This sequence comes from uncultured Collinsella sp., assembly GCA_900542305.1. Taxonomy (GTDB): domain Bacteria; phylum Actinomycetota; class Coriobacteriia; order Coriobacteriales; family Coriobacteriaceae; genus Collinsella. The sequence continues at coordinate 31,842 of UQMU01000017.1, forward strand.
CTAATGTGGTGAAGACGCGGGCGGCCAGCACTGCATACAGCGAGTGGCTGGAGCAGTACAAGAAGGACGCCGACATTACCGTCAACCCCATGCCCAAGGACGTACCCTATAACGTGAGCCTGAAGGGCGTCACCAAGAGCTCGACCGACGATTCGTCGACGACTGAGTAATCATGGGGCGGTGCTCGCGCGAGTGCCGCCCACGCTATCAGAGAGGATTTGCAGATGACCAACGAAGAGCTGCAGAAGGAAATGATCGCGGCCATGAAGGCCAAGGACAAGGTTCGCCTGTCCATCATTCGCCAGGTCAAGGCCGAGGTGAAGAATATCGAGGTTAACGAGCGCCGCGATGTGACCGAGGAAGACGTCAACAGCATGATCAAGCGTCTGATCAAGCAGACGAGCGAGACGTTGGAGATGTCCATCAAGGCCGGCACCGACCAGGAGCGTACCGACAACCTGACCGAGCAGGTCAAGATTCTGGAGAGCCTGCTGCCCGCACAGGTTTCGGGCGAGGAGCTCGAGGCCCTGATCGAGCAGGTTATCGCCGAGCTGGGCGCCACGTCCAAGAAGCAGATGGGCCAGGTCATGGGAGCACTCGGCAAGGCCACCGGCGGCAACTTCGATAAGCCGGCCGCGGCAAAGATCGTCGGAGCAAAGCTGTCTTAAGGGCTGACCGACACATAGCCGATGCTGAGGGGCGTGACCATTGCGGTCGCGCCCTTTTTTGTCGGCCGATGAAGGGCGCCTCCCCTGGCTGGTCATTGGGCGCTCATTGGGGACAGGCTTAAATGAGTGCCCAATGAGCAGGTACTCATTTAAGCCTGTCCCCAATGAGTGGGTTAAAGGTTGCGGGTTCTTTACGGGAATGTAGTGTGGGCTGCGGAAACGTGATTCTTTCCGTACAATAGTGCAATTCGTGTAAACGCAGGGAAGGGACATTCATGGCAGACATGATCGAGATCAAGCATCTCAACAAGTACTTTGGCGACCTGCATGTGCTCAAAGATATCAACCTCACCGTCAAGCGCGGCGAGAAGCTCGTCATGATCGGGCCGTCCGGTTCGGGTAAGTCGACGCTCATCCGTTGCGTCGATTATCTTGAGGAGCCCACATCGGGCGAAGTCATCATCGACGGTATGCCGCTCACCAAAAAGAATCACCTGGAAATGGCTCGCAAGTACAGCTCCATGGTGTTTCAGCAGTTCAACCTGTATCCCAATATGACGGTGCTCGGCAACCTGACGCTCGCACCCATCAAGCTGCAAAAGAAGAGCAAGGAGGAGGCGACCCAGATCGCCATCGCCGCACTCAAGCGCGTCGGCATGGCGCATAAGGCCGGCGAGTACCCGCAGAACCTCTCGGGCGGTCAGCAGCAGCGCATCGCCATCGCCCGTGCCCTGTGCACCAAGCAGCCCATCATCCTGTTTGACGAGCCGACCTCGGCGCTCGACCCCGAGATGGTCCAGGAGGTCCTGGACGTTATGATCGAGCTCGCGCAGGAGGACATCACCATGATCTGCGTGACACACGAGATGGGCTTTGCGCGCCAGGTGGCCGACCGCGTCATCTTTATGGAGGACGGCCGCATCCTGGAGGAGGGCACGCCCGAGCACTTCTTCGATAACCCCGAGAACCCGCGCTGCCGCGAGTTCCTGTCCAAGATCCTGCACTAGGCGCGGGTGATGGATATGACGGATATGACGAGGGCGGCTGTTTCGCGCCGTCACTTTTTGCTGCTGGCGGGCGCCGGCATGCTCGCACTGACGGGTACCGCGCTCACGGGCTGCGGTAGCTCTACCAGCGGCGAGAGTTCCGATGCGGGTTCCAAGCTCGCAGCCATCAAGTCGCGCGGCCACCTAAATGCCGGCGTTAAGAAGGACGTTCCCGGCTACGGCTATTACGACACCGCCAAGGGTCGCTTTGAGGGCATGGAGGTCGACCTGTGCTACCAGATCGCCGCTGCCGTCTTTGGCGTGAGCTACAAGGAGGCCCGCGCCCAGGAGCTTGTCGAGTTTACCGACGTAACGCCCAAGACGCGCGGTCCGCTCATCGATAACGGCCAGCTCGACGTGGTCGCGGCGACCTATACCATCACCGACGAGCGCAAGAAGAGCTGGGATTTCTCGACCCCGTATCGCACCGACTACGTGGGCCTCATGGTCAAGAAGCGCTCGGGCTTTACCTCGATCGAGGATCTGGACGGCAAGGTCATCGGCGTGAGCCAGGGTGCCACCACACAGGGCCTGATCGAGCAGATGATTAAGGACAACGGTTTTCACTGCGAGCCGGAGTTTAGGGCCTTTAGCGGCTATCCCATCATCAAGAGTTCGCTCGACGCCGGCAATATCGACGTCTTTGCTATGGACCGCTCCACGCTGGCAGGCTACATGAATGAGACCGTCGAGCTGCTGCAGCCCGAGGTCAAGTTCGGCGAGCAGGGCTACGGCGTGGCGACCAAGAAGGGTTGCGACCTTTCGGCCGTGGTCGATCAGGTGATTTGCGATCGCCTGGCCGACGGCTGGCTCGATCAAGAGGTCAAGACCTGGGGTCTGGTGTAAGCGTTCGTCCAAGGAAGGAATCAAATGCTCGAAGGATTGTTTGACGCCGACCGCTGGTCGACGACATTCCAAAACATGGGGCCCTTCTGGGAGGGCTTTGGCGTGACGCTGCAGGTCGTCGTTGCCGGTCTGCTGCTGTCGCTGGTGCTGGGCACGCTGCTGGGCGTGTTCTCGACCACCCGCTCGCGTGTGCTGCGCGCTATCAGCCGCGTGTACGTGGAGTTTTACCAGAACACCCCGCTGCCCGTGCAGGTGCTCTTTATGTACATGGCCGGCCCGCAGTTTTTGCAAGCCATCACTGGCGCCGACCAGCCGGTGCGTATCGCACCGTTCGTGCTGGGCTTTTTGGGCGTGGGCCTGTATCACGCGGCCTACATCTCGGAGGTCATCCGCACCGGCATCGAGGCCGTTCCGCGCGGTCAGATGGAGGCGGCTCAGAGCCAGGGCTTCACGCGCGCGCAGGCCTACTGGTACATCGTGCTGCCCCAGACGTTCAAGATCATACTGCCGCCGCTGTGCAACCAGGCGCTCAACCTGGTCAAGAACACGTCGGTGCTGGCGCTCGTCGCCGGCGGCGACCTTATGTATCGCTCCGACAACTTCGTAAGCCTGTATGGCTACCTGCAGGGGTACATCGTCTGCTGCCTTATGTACTTCATCATCTGCTTTCCGCTCGCCATGCTGGTGCAGTGGCTCGAGCGCCGCTCCAAGGAGCGCCCGCGCGGTGTGAGCCTGGCCGAGCTGGGGCTCGACAACGTAGAGGAGGCCTAGCGCATGGAAATCTTCAACGCGACCAACCTGCTCTACATTTGGGGCGGCTTTGTTAAGACCATCGAGATCTCGGCGCTGTCGATCTTTTTCTCGCTCATCTTTGGCACGCTGCTGGCGCTCGTCAAGAGCTATGCGCCCCGCCCGTTCCGCATTTTGGTGAGTGCCTATATCGAGCTGTTCCGCTGCACGCCGAACCTGCTGTGGATCCTGTTTATCTACTTTACGGTGCAGGGTCTGGACATTGTGATTTCGACCATCGCCTTTACACTGTTCACCAGCGCCGTTATGGCCGAGATTGTGCGCGGCGGCCTCAACTCGATTCCACGCGGCCAGTTTGAGGCGGCGCAGAGTCAGGGCTTCGGCTTCTTTGCCACCATGCGCTATATCATCCTGCCGCAGACGTTTAAGACGATCATTCCGGCCCTGTTTAGCCAGTGCACGACCGTCATCAAGGACAGCTCGTATCTTTCGGGCATTAACGTGGCCGAGCTCATGTACACGGCAAACGTCGTAATGGCGCATGCGATCGATCTGTCGCAGGTGCTCATGCTCTACGGCCTGGTATTTGCGATGTACTTTGTGCTCAACTTTGGTATCTCGCTGCTGGTGAGGGCATATCAACGCCGCATCGTAGCCGCATAGCCTGGCTTTCCCTGGCACCCAACCTTGGCCTTCAAACCGTCGCTCGCGTACCAAAGTACGCGTCGCTCCTCTTTCAGGTCAATCTTGGGCACCAGGAAAACCCAGGTACGCTATCGTGGAAAAGGCGATAAACAGCCTATTTCTCATTTGTTAGAAAGGAATCGCGATGAGCGATCTGGAGAATAAGAAGAATCCTGTGGTCATTACCATCGCGCGCGACTTTGGCGCCGAGGGCCACGAGATTGGTCGCATGCTTGCCGACGAGTTGGGGATTCCACTGTACGATAACGAGCTGCTGGTGCGTGCGTCGCTGCGCGCGGGCGAGTCGCTCGACAAGATGGCCGCCTACGACGAGCGTCTGGCCGTGGAGAACATGGCGTTTCTGCCCGACCGCTACGATGCGCGTTCGTACTCGGATAAGTTGTTCCAAAAGATGAGTCAGGTGATTTTGGATCTGGGCGAGACCGAGAGCTGCATTATCGAAGGCCGCCTGTCCGATTACCTGCTTCGCAACAATCCCAACCACATTGCCGTGCTGGTGACCGCTCCCTTTGAGGATCGCGTCGAGATCGTGCGCAAGAAGCGTGGCCTTAACAAAAAGAAGGGCGCCAAGCTGGTCAAACAGCAGCAGAAGGCGCGCGAGGCATTTTACAAGCGCTACAGTGCCGGAAAGTGGAAGATGACGAGCGGCAAGGATATCGTTGTCAATCGCGCCAAGTTGGGACGCGAGGGTTGCAAAGACGTTATCGCCGCTGCCTACCGCTACAAAGTGGCGCAGCTCGAAGGCTAGCCGATCAAAACCACCGCAAAGGGGACAGCACCTTTGTGGTGGTTTTTTTAGGTAGAGAAAGTCAACTGGTTCTGCCGTGGCCGATCGCTCAAAGAACTCAAGGATGCTCAAAAAACTCAAAGATACTCAAATAAATTATAGATAGTAGGGGCATAATTAAGTTATATGAGTTAAAGGGAGGCTTTATGGCGGCACCGACGGCGTACAGGCAGGCAAATCCATTCACGCCGATGTTCGGACGTGTACCGGCGTATATGGCCGGCCGTGAGCAAATCATCGATGATATGGTGCTGGCGTTTGAAAATGACGACTCCGATCCCAATCTTTGCTCGGTTTTCTATGGTGCGCGTGGTACAGGTAAAACGGCGCTTTTGGCATATCTGTCGTACCGCGCCCAGCAAGAGGGCTGGATTACAGCGAATGTGACGGCCTCGGAGGGGATGCTCGAAGACATTTTGCAGCGCCTCAACGAATCAGCCGCCCATCTGATCGAAAAGCCCGCTTCTAGGCGTGTGAACAGTGTCGGCATTGCCCCCGTAGGAAGCATGAGCTGGGAAAACATCGATGTTGAATTTGAGGGCGCTAACTGGCGTACTAAGATGAACGCTTTGTTTGCTCAGCTTGAAGCGACTGACACCGGGGTGCTTATCGCCGTTGACGAAGTGGATGCATCGTTTGCGCAAATGACGGAGCTTGTTACTACCTACCAGCACTTTGTAAGCGAGAATAAAAAGGTAGCTTTGCTTATGGCGGGGCTGCCGTTTCGCGTGCTGGCGCTGCTGACGGGGAAATCGACATCGTTTCTTCGTCGCGCGGCTCAACATTCGCTGGGATCAATTTCACCGACTGAGGTAAAAGAAGCGTTTCGACTAACGATTGAGGACGGCGGCAAGACGATTTCTGATGAGGCGATCGACCTCGCTGCCAAGGCGATCGATGGTTTTCCATTTATGTTCCAGTTGGTGGGGTATCGGGCATGGAATGCTTCGCGCCAAGCCTCCGAGGTTTCTATTGAGGATGTCGAACGAGGCGCGAAACTTGCGCAAGAGGAGCTGGAGTCGCGAGTTTTCGCTTCAACAGCGGCGGAACTTTCACGAGGGGACCTTGAATTTCTTCGTGCAATGAATCCGGTTGGGACGACGACCAGGCAAGAGCTGGCAGCGAGGCTTAAGAAGAGTTCCGGTTCGATTTCAACGTATAAAAAGCGTCTGGTAGAGGCTGGGGTAATTGAAGAGCCTCTACAAGGACGTTTTGAGTTTGCATTGCCAGGCTTTGGCCGATATGTCGCATCGCTTTACTAGAGGGTCGTTGCTGCGAAGGATCGCTTCGTGTCCCTTTACTGTCTCGATCTGTAACAATAAGCCTGCTTTTAGGGGCCTATCTGTTACAGACTGAGACAAACTGGCAGAGTGGCCTTCTGCTCCGCTCAAACCACCGCAAAGGGGGCCTTTGTGGTGGTTTTTGTTTTAGGCAGAGGGGAAGGCTTTGGCGAGACCGGCGCGCGTCTGCGTGTCGGTCTTTTGGTAGATAGAGCTCAGGTGGCGCTGTACCATGCGCATCGAGATGCCGAGTTCCTCGGCGACCTGCTTGAGCGGGCGTTCATCCTGGGTCACGGCTATGAGCACGTCGACTTCGCGCGGGGTGAGAGCGTGGTCGGCGATGAAGGCCTGGCGTTGCTCTTCGATGGTGGGGGCGGCGAGTGCTTCTTTTGCCAGTTGCTCGCGCTCGCGCTCCTGCTCGGTTTGGGGCAGGCGAAACAGGCCGGCTGCCACGAATGCCGCGCAGGCGGCGACGAGCAAAACGAGCGCGCCGATCATAATGAGGGCAACGTTGTCCGAGGTTACGAGAGCAAGCGAGAGGCCCGATGTAGTGAATGCGCATACATTGTTGGCGGCGCGTCCCATGCCGGCCCAGAGGGCGGGCGCATGCATGCGCGGTGCCAGCTGTGTAAAGGTGGCGGTAAAGAACGTGACAAAAAAGCCCGAACTCAGATAAAAGACGACAAGGCCCAGGTTGGGATCGGCGCCGGCCTCCACGGCCAGGATGGAAATGGTCGAGAGCACGGCGATGCCGAGCATGACAAGTCCCATGTAGCGGCGCTCGGCAAGGTCAAAGATAAGACCGGCGGCAAGGCCGCTTGCCGCCAAAAAGAGGCGCGGCCAGGTTTGCACGGCAATGGTGCCGTGGGCGTTGGAGAGTGTGACCACGTTGTCGAGGGTCGAGAACAAGCAGGCAAGAATCATGACGAGCGCGATGCTCCAGCATGACTGTTTGGCGAGGGCATGAGAGGGCTCAATAAAGGGATTGATGGCAGGCCTTTCGGGGGGCGCTTGGCAATCGCATGCTCGTTGCCTTTTGCGCTGGCAGGTGCGCCACATGAGAATTTGTGCCCCGGGATCCGGATATCTTCCCGTAACATGGTGTTACAGAAGCACCCCTTACGACAAGGAGGCTCACATGCGAAAGCAAATCCATGACAACCCAATCGACCACGACCGCGCGTGCGCTCTCTCCCACGGAACGTGGCGTCGCGTGGGCGCCAAGCTCGCCTGCGCGGGGGCTTGCGCGCTCATGGTCGGTCAGCTGCTGCTACCCAGCGTGGCGCTCGCCGCCAAATGGGTCAACGTCGGCGGCACGCAGTACAACAAGGGCGCCGGCGACGAGGCCGGAACGTGGTCCTGGGACGGCGCCGACGACATGAAGCTCAACGGCTACGACGGCGCCGGCATCAGCGCCCAGGGCAACCTCAACATCGATGTGGCGGGCACCAACACCATCACGGCCGATGCCGGTCAGAGCGCTATTGCTGTCAAGAACGGCAACCTTGCCATTACCGGCGACGGCACCCTTAATGCGACGGCTCAGACCGATGTGATTGCGGCGGAAGGCGACGGCAATGCGGGTGGCGATGTGACCATCAGCGGCGCCAACGTCAACGTGACGGCTTCGGGCGCAGTGAACAAAGCGACGGGCATTCGCGCGACGGCCGGCAGCGTGACGATCGATAAGGGCGCCGATGTCAAAATCGAGGCGAAATCGGCGGAGGGGTCTTGGCGTCCAGCGGAGGGCATCTACGGTATCTTTGCCGATAACGTTCCCAACAGACATACTGCTCAGGAAGGCGAGCAGGAAGGACCGGATTATGTCTCCGTGCGCGGGGGCGACGTCACGATCGATGCCGCCAATCTGTCAATCAAGACAGCCGATGCCTGGCAGGTTTCCGCGTGCATCAATACGGTCGGTATCAAAAAGAATACCCTCATGAAAATCGTCAACGGAGCCGATGTCGCGCTTTCCGCCGGCAGTGCAGCTTCGCTCTCGGCGGGCATCAGCGCACGTTCGCAAAGCGGTGCGGTGTGGATGCTTGTCGAGGAGTCGAATCTTGCGTCTCGAAGCCTGTCTGCTGCAAACGGCATCGATGCCGCCCGCAATCAAAGTTTTGGAATCATGGCAGATGCAAACACCGGGTCGGAAACGCCTCGTATCAAGATTCGCAAATCGAAGATTGAGGCTTCGGGTGCGACTGCGGGAATCTATGCGATCAACTGCAACGTCGCGACTGCGACGCTGTTCCGTGCCGCGAGGATTGATTTGAGCTGGAGCGAATTGGGCTGGAACCCGATGATTGCGACTCCGACGGATGGTGCCGTGCGCGATGTGAAAAAGGTTGTTGATACGGGGAAATGGCCGAGCTCCCAGAACGGGCAGGTCGTCGGTGTTGCCGGTTCGTCTGCGATTTCGGATATCGTCGGTTCTGCCGAGGTCGCCCATGATGTAGTGATTGATTTTGTAGTCGGACAGGAGCCGGAGCCGACGCCGGAGCCCGAGGTTAAGCCTGAGGTGAAGCCTGAGACCCAGCCCGAGCAGAAGCCGGAGATCAAACCGGAGGTCAAGCCTGCCGTAACGTCAGCTAAGACGACTACGGTGACCAAGACGGTCGCTAAGGCAGCGCCGGCCAAGAAGTCCGATGCGGCCCTAGCTGCCACAGGCGACAACGCCGCGACGGCGGCAGCCGCTCTCGGCATCGCCGGCGCGTCCGTTATCGGCGCCGGCTTCGTCGCGTCCAAGCGCCGCAGCCGCTAGTGCAAGATTCCATAGCCATTTTCAGCCGCCGCGCGGGCGCAAATGCCCTCGCGGCGGCTCTTTATATTTTCGCAGGTAGAGGCCTAGGTTCGCATCTACGAACCTAGGCGTACAGAGCCATTTGGCGCATCTTGGTTGTACAGGACCACCGCAAAGGGGACAGGCACCTTCGTGGTGGTGCAGCCTTTCGACCAAGGAGGCCGTTATGAACGGAAGCCACTTTGATAAGCAGACCCAGCGCGAGCGCACCTGTTCGCTGGTTCACGGTACTTGGCGCTGCGTGGGCGCCAAAATCGCTTGCGTTGGCGCGTGTGCGCTTATGGTTGGTCAGCTGTTGCTGCCGAGCTTGGCACTTGCGACCGAGTGCGCGGATTCCGCCGCCGCGACGGGTGAGGTCGCTGCGGCTCCGGTTGCACCGGCGGTTGCGGAGGATGCGGCTGCAACGCCCGCACCAGCAGTCGCTGCTGCTCCGGAGGCACAAACCGTCGCTGAACCTCAGCAGACGACTCCGGCTGACGTTACCGATGAATCTAACGATGCGGCACCCGCTGAACAAAACACTCTCAGCGGCACCGCCGCCACGCCGGCAAGCGATGCCATCATGCCCTGCGGCGTGACCGACGTGACTGGCGGGGGCGGCGTTAAGATCAACACGACCGTGGTCGATCACTACACGGACTGCGTGCTTCCGAGCAATGTCACACTCGAAAAGGGCCGGTCGTATACCTATGATTTTCCCGATGTTGAGGGCGGTATGCCGGATAAGCCGCTCTGCGAACTTGTCAAAACCAAGTACTACCGGGCCGATGCTGCTTTGGGCACCCTGGCTGAAGTCCAGGACGCATCTATGTCCGATGTGACGGCTCGCTTTGAGCCTGTTGACGATCACATGAGGCTGACGCTGACCTTTACGGGTGGCGCGGCAGACGGCTCGTATCGACTCACGCGCAATGAGGCTCTTTATATTGGCGCGGCACTGACGTATACCGGAACCGACTATGAGGGCGACAATATCATCGTGGGCGACCCCGATGATATCTTCAACGCCTACAGGCCGGGCGGTTCGGTCGTCATCAACGAAACCAGGGATGACTACTATATTCGCTACAACATCGACAGTGCCATAACGCTCGTAGCGTCAGAAAACCAAGCCCTCGGGAACCTGAACGTCAACGACGTGAAGACCGACTATGCACCCGGTGAGGCGCCGCGTGCGACCGCGACGATTCCGGCCGCCGATGCTGACAAGTATGAGATTGCCTATGAGTGCTGGGAGGAGATGGACGGCAGCGACCCCAGGGAGCTCACGCCCGTTGCCTTCTGGTATTCCGACCCCGCAAAGTATCCGACGGGCGCGAGGAGGATCGAGCGCTTCGAAGAGGGTAAGTTCTACATGTATTCTGTCGAGCTGAGGCTCAAGGGCGACAACACCTTGGCCGAGGACTACAACGTGAACGTTAACGGCCAATGGGCGAGCAATACCGTCAAGACGGTCGATGGCGTATTTGCGCCCAATGCGGCCAATATGCTGTGCGAGGCTCCGATTGATGAGTGGCGGGCCATCGACGTTATCGAAATCAACGGCGCCACGACCACCTTTAAGGCGGGCGACAGTCCGGTCTTTACGGCGGGCACTCCGGTGGATTCGAACTCCGTCCTTCAGTGTGAGTTCTGGACGGGGAGCGAAGGCAGTGAGGTGAATTCCGTCGAGTTTTGGGACCAGCACATCACCAACCATATCGACGCGTTTAAGCCCGGTGTGACCTATCGTTACGGCCTGTACTTTAAGCCGGCGCGTGGCTTCTACTTTACGCCCAATACTAAGCTGAAGATCAATGGGGTTGAGTGTGGCTATCAGGTGGGCGAGGCAAGTGAGGTTGATCCCGAGAGCGGTTGGATTCTTACGCTGTGGCTGAGCACCAATCTGACGTTTACGCCCGAGGCCACGCCTGCGCCCGATCCGCAGCCTACGCCGGATCCCAAGCCGACGCCGCAGCCTGAGGTGAAGCCCGACGCGAAGCCCGAGACGAAACCGGAGACCAAGCCCGCTGCGACGCCGACCAAAACGACCGTCACGACCAAGACGGTTGAGAAGGCCACGCCGGCTAAGAAGTCCGATGCCGTTCTGGTTGCCACGGGCGACAACACTGCGATGACAGTCGCCGCCCTGGGCATCGTCGGCGCAACCGTTGCCGCCGCCGGTGTCGCCGCGACCAAGCGTCGCGAGCGCTAGGTTTTGGTGGCGGCGCTCGGCCTCGGCGTCAGCAAAATCTCAATCTGTAACACCTGGCTGCCCAAAACGGACCTAGATGTTACAGATTTAGATGAACCGTCTGACTGCCAGCCTAACGTCTCGATCTGTAACGCGTAGCGGGAGATTTGGCCTCTTACTGTTATAGATCAAGATGAACGGGCGAAGCGCCGACATAATGTCTCGATCTGTAACATCTACGGGGCTCTACGTGGCCTACCTGTTACGGATCGAGACAAACTGACCGACCAAGCGCCCAACCACCACAAAGGTGCCTGTCCCCATCGTGGTGGTCGGGCGGGCGGCATAGAAAAAGTCCCCGCCGGGCGTGTGCTCGACGGGGACCTTGCCGTTTGGTGGCTAGCGCTGTAGGTGATTACTCGCCCAGCAGGCTCTTGGTGATCGAAGCGGCGGCCTTCTTGCCGGCGCCCATCGCCAGAATGACCGTAGCGGCACCGGTGACGATGTCGCCGCCGGCCCAGATGCGGGGATCGGTGGTCTGGCCGGTCTCCTCGTCAGCGACGATGTAGCCCCACTTGTTGAGCTCCATCTTGCCGCCGATCTTCTTTGCGAAGGGGTTGGCGTTGGTGCCGATAGCCGAAATAGCGACGTCGCAGGGGATCTCCTCGATGGCGCCCTCGATGGGCACCGGGCGACGACGGCCGGACTCGTCAGGCTCTCCGAGCTCCATCTTCTGGACCTTGACGGCGCACACGGAGCCGTCCTCGCCAGCGACAAACTCGAGCGGGGAGACGAGCGGCAGAACCTCGACGCCCTCGGCCTTAGCATGGTGCAGCTCGGCGCGACGGCAGGGCATCTCGTCCTCGGTACGACGGTAGGCGATGATGGCGTGCTCGGCGCCCAGGCGCTTGGCGGTACGGACGGCGTCCATAGCCACGTTGCCGCCACCAAAGACGACGACGTTCTTGCCGTGCTTGGTGGGGGTGTCGTACTCGGGGAACTTGTTGGCCTTCATCAGGTTCACGCGGGTGAGGTACTCGTTAGCGAAGAAGACGTTGGGCAGGTTCTCGCCGGGGACGTTGAGGAACTTGGGCAGGCCAGCGCCGGTCGCCACGTAGATGGCGTCGAAGCCCTGCTCGAACAGCTCCTCGGCCGTGGCCATGTTGCCCACGACGGAGTTGTACTCAAACTTGACGCCCATGTCCTCCAGGCCGTCAATCTCGCGCTTGACGACCGCCTTGGGCAGACGGAACTCGGGGATGCCGTAGACCAGCACGCCGCCGCCGGTGAAGAAGGCCTCAAAGACGGTAACGTCAAAGCCGTTACGGGCGAGCTCGCCGGCGCAGGTGATGCCGGACGGGCCGGAGCCGACGACGGCGACCTTCTTGCCGTTCTTGGGAGCCATCTTGGGCGTGGAGGCGAGCTCGGGGCGATCACCCAGGAAGCGCTCGAGCTGGCCGATGGCCACGGGCTCGGACTTCTTGCCACGGATGCACTTGCCCTCGCACTGGTTCTCCTGCGGGCAGACGCGGCCGCAGATGGCGGGAAGCATGGAGTCCTCGCGGATGGTATCGAGAGCGCCGCCGAAGTCCTTCTCGCGGATCTGCTCGATAAAGCGGGGGATGTTGATGTTGACAGGGCAGCCCTCAACACAGAACGGCTTCTTGCAGTTGAGGCAGCGCTCGGCCTCGGCCAGCGCCATCTCCTCGGTGAAGCCCTTGTCGACGGGGCGGAAGTCGCAGGCGCGCTCGGCAGCCGGCTCCTCGTTATCGGGGGTGCGGGGCGACTTCATATCGGCAACGAAACGACCGTTAACTAGTGGCATGCGCAGCTCTTTTCCTCATAGGCCTTGAGGGACGCGCCCTCTTCGGAACGGTAAGCGGCCTGGCGGGCACGAAGGTCATCCCAGTCGACCAGGGTGGCATCGAAGTCGGGGCCGTCGACGCAAGCGAACTTGGTCACGCCGCCCACCTCGACGCGGCAGCAGCCGCACATACCGGTGCCGTCAACCATGATGGGGTTGAGGGACGCGGTGATGGGGGTGTCGTACTTCTGGGCGGTGAGGGTCGAGAACTTCATCATCGGAACGGGGCCGACGCAGAAGACCTGGCTCACGGCCTTGTCCTGCAGCAGGCGCTCCAGCGGAGCGGTGACAACGCCCTGCTCGCCGTAGGAACCGTCGTCAGTGGTGATGTGGATGTGGTCCTCGTCGAGGAGCTCGCGGAACTGGTCCTCCATGAGCAGGAGGTCCTTGGTGCGGGCGCCCATGATGGCGTGGACCTCGTGGCCGGTCTCGACCAGGTGCTTGGCGACCGGGAAGGCAATTGCCAGGCCGACGCCGCCGCCAATGACGGCGCAGGGGCCCTCGGCCATCTCGGTGGGAACGCCCAGCGGGCCCACGACGTCGCGCAGTGACTCGCCGGCCTCGTAGGTGGAAAGCATCTCGGTGGTCTTGCCGATCACCATGAAGATGAACTCGACCCAGCCCTCGTCACCGTTCCAGCCGGCCAGGGTAAACGGGACACGCTCGCCCGTCTCGTTGGCGCGAACCATGAGGAACTGTCCGGCGTGCGCATGCTTGGCGATTGCGGGCGCCTCGATGCGGAACTTGAACACCTTCTCCGAGAACTGCGTCTTCTCCAGGATCTTATACATAGAACCCCTCTCTTGTTAGGGCCGCCGAACCGTGCCTCCACGGAAATGGACGGTAGCCCGAATAAAACCGTACGCGCACAGGCGTTGTGCAGACATACGGTGCAAATTATACCCTCATGGACATGTCACTTACGTGTGTCTTCGGCGGTTGGGAGCAGGGTTTATCCACTTCCTTGAATATCAACTTCATCCGAACACCTCCCATATTCATCCGCACATGTGCGGATGAATATGGGAACCCGATACCCTGAGGGCCGGACCGGCCGGCCCCGGGAGATCGGAGGACGTCATGTCCGGAAAGAGCGGAAAGAGCGGGAAGGGCGCCGCGAGGGCGGTCCCGAGGGCCTACGGCAGGCTCACGAGGCACGAGCGGGACACGGTCCAGAGGATGCTGGAGCGCAGGGCCT
>UQMU01000018.1 GCA_900542305.1 uncultured Collinsella sp.
AAATCCAAGGGTTATACCCTAAGAGCAAACCACCCCTTTTAGGGGTGGTTTTGATTGTGATGAAAGTGTGGCGAAACGCGCTTAAAACTTCCGTAAATGTGATAAACATCACGTTTTTCATGGGGTAAAATGTGGCAAATATCACGTTTTCGGAAGTTTCTTTGCGGGAGGTTCGGTCATGCAGCGAGATATCATTGCCAAGCTTAACGCTTGGAAAGCGTCGGAATATCGTAAGCCGCTTATCCTTAAGGGGGCGCGCCAGGTTGGAAAGACGTGGGCGCTTAAGGAGTTCGGCCGAACCTCGTACCGCAATTTTGTGTATCTGACGCTCGAGGAGCCGTCACCTGGGGTACAGAGCGAGTACGCTCAGTTTTTCGAAGGTACGCGCGATCCTCGACGGATCATCTCAAACCTTTCCCTGGCACTTGGACAGCCTATCGATCCCGGCGAGACGCTGCTTATTATTGATGAGATCCAGGATTGTCCTTCTGCAGTCGGCGCCCTTAAATACTTCTGTGACGAGGCCCCCGAGTATCACGTCGCATGCGCAGGGTCTTTGTTGGGCGTTCGCTTGTCCCGTGAGACCAGCGCTTTTCCGGTGGGAAAGGTCGAGTTCATGGAGATGCGCCCCATGAGCTTTTCCGAGTTTCTGAAAGCCGAGGGCGCTGCAAACTACGACGAATACCTTGGCGGCCTGGATCAGATCGAGACAGTGCCCGATTTCTTCCATATCCGTCTCGTCGAGCATCTTCGTCGTTATTTTGCATGCGGCGGCATGCCAGAGGCTCTTGGCCGGTGGGCGGAGACGGGCGATATCGTTCAGGTCGATAAGGTGTTGTCTGATCTCTTGGATTCCTACGAGCGCGATTTTGCCAAGCATGGTGGCCGTGCGCAGTTCGCCAAGCTTTCGCAAATATGGAACTCGATTCCAGCTCAGTTGGCGCGCGAGAACAAAAAGTTCGTTTGGGGTGCGGTGCGCGAGGGGGCTCGTGCTCGAGAATACGAGGATGCTCTGGAATGGCTTGCCGATGCTGGGCTCATCACGGCGGTTCGCCTTAATGCTGCCGGTGGTGTGCCGCTCTCTGCGTACGATGACCTCAAGGCATTTAAGGTCTACTGTCTTGATGTCGGCTTGCTGCGCCGCATGGCAAGGCTGGATGCGTCCGCTTTTGCCATCTCGGATGCGCTATTTTCGGAGTTCAAAGGTTCGTTCGCCGAGAACTATGTGCTTCAGGCATTACTTTCACAGTTAGATGCTGCTCCGCGTTATTGGACAAACGAGAAGCCGAAGCACGAAGTCGATTTTTTGATTCAAGTCGGAAACGAAATCGTTCCCGTCGAGGTCAAATCGGGAGAGGTCGTTCATTCCAAGAGCCTTAAGTACTATGCCGACAAGCATGCGGAGACGACTCCATTGAGGGTCCGCTACTCACTTAAGAACCTAAAGCTCGACGACGGGGTGCTCAACATTCCGTTGTATTTGGCTGATCGATCTGTCCCTCTTATCAAAAAGGCGCTTGATTGTGCGCATCTTGACGTTTAGATCCTGGGTGAGCTGACGGGCGGCGGCTAATTAATCGCTCCGTTACGGCCGGGGAGCTTGGGCCTTAGCGATACTTGCTTCGCCAAGCCGTGGGTGTCATGCCGGTGTATTGTTTGAAGGCTTGGGCGAAGGCGGCCTGCTGAGGGTAGCCTAGACGCTCTGCCACCTGCGCTATCGTGAGCGCGCTATCGGCCAAAAGGTCCTGTGCTCGTTCCATACGGCGTCTGCGAATGTAGGCGCCCAGGGATTCGCCAGTTTGGGCCTTAAAGGTGGCGCATAGCTTGGAGCGGCTTGAGAAGAGCGCCTCGGCCACCTCGTTGATGCTCACATGTCTGCCCTTGTCGAGCGAGCGCTCCACAAGGCTCGCCGCCTCTTGGGCAATGGTAACGCTGGCGCGCGTGTCTGTCGCTTGCTGCGCTTGCCTGTGGGCCGCGCGCGAACAGGCGAGCTCCGCGACCATGGTCTCTACGATGCCTTGCATATAGACGTGTCCGCCTACGGTGCGGGCGCGTTCCTCGTTAACCCGGCGCAGCGTGTGGTAGATGGCAGACGCTGCCTCCTCGTGCCATGACTCGGCAAACGCCTCAAAGACCCCCGCGAACTCGGTGGGATAGCGGTGCTCCAGTTCGTCAAAATATCCAGGCAAAAAGAGGACCGAGCGCGAGTGGTAGAGCTGCCCTGCAAACAGCGGGCTTAGCTCCTCACCGCAGCTATCTTGGACAAAGCTGCAGATCGCGCTGTTCGGCCACGGTCCATGCAGCGGCTTGAGGTTCGCAGGCGTTATGCCGGCTTCGGGCATGCACATGAGCGTGGGCGCGCTGACCTCGCTCACGCACGCGTACGGTTCGGGCGTGTATTCGGCTAGCTGCATGTTGTGCGTCGGGGTAATGAAATGTTCCATGACGATGCAGGTGGGGGAAAGGGGCATGATCCATGCGCGTCCGTGTGCCCGATCGTTTGCCACCTCGCCGGTAAAGACGGCGCCCTTGCCGGAAAGCTGCAGACCAAACTGCTCAAACTGCGGCGCGTAGAGCTTGGTTATGTTGGTCGCGGCCCGATGCATTTTCGAAAGCGTCCCCTTCCTTTGCGAAAACGTCCACGCCTGGCTCGATTGTGAGCCTTGACTAACATATCAATGATAAGTTGATTGAGGTTAACTCTCAAGCCGTCAGAAGGGAACCTCATGGCAAAGGGATCAAAAAGGGAAGGCGTCGGTATCGGCGAGTTGCTCGCGTATGCCGGCGACCGTAAATTCCTAACTTATTTGGGCATGGCTCTCTCGGCGCTCTCGCAGCTGCTGAGCTTTGGCCCGTACGTGTGCATCTGGTTTGTCGCGCGAGATCTTATCGCTGTGGCGCCTAACTGGAGCGAAGCCACCGATATCGCGATGTATGGCTGGTGGGCCGTGGGTTTTGCCCTGGCAAGCATCGTAGTTTATTTCGTGGGGCTTATGTGCACGCACCTGTCTGCGTTTCGCTGCGCGTCTAACATCCGCAAGGCCACGAGCGAGCACCTGCTTAAGCTGCCGCTTGGCTACTTTGACACGCACGCCACCGGTGAGCTGCGCCGTGTTGTAGACGGATGCGCCGCCTCCACCGAGACTTTGCTCGCACACATGCTGCCCGATATCGCCGGCGCCACTGCCATGGTCGCAGGCCTGCTCGTGCTGCTTTTCGCGCTCGATTGGCGTTTGGGGGCGGCATGCCTTATCTCGGTCGTCGTTTCGTTTGGCGCCATGGCCACCATGATGAGCGGCAAAGGCGCCGAGTTCATGAAGGCCTACATGGGAGCGCTGGTCAAGATGAACAAGACCGGCACCGAATACGTACGCGGTATTCCCGTGGTCAAGGTGTTTCAGCAGACGGTCTACTCCTTTAAGGCTTTCCACGACGCGATCGCCGAATACGCCGACATGGCGCAAAACTATGCGGGCACGTTCTGCCGAGGTCCGCAGGTGCTCAACCTTACCGCGCTCAATGGCCTTGTGGCATTTCTCTTGCCCGTGGCATTGCTGTTGGCGCCGGGCGAGACGGACTTCGCGCACTTTATGGCCAACTTCACGTTTTACGCGATCTTTTCGGCCGTGGTGCCGACGGCCATGACCAAGCTCATGTTTGTGGGCGAGGCCTCTCAGATGAGTGCCGATTCGCTGGCTCGTATTCGAAGCGTCATGGATTCCAAGCAGCTCTCCGTGCCCGCCCAACCCAAGCACCCTGCCGGCGGCGACGTGCGATTTGAGGACGTGAACTTTACGTACAAGGGTGCCGAAGCACCTGCCGTTAGCCATGTAAGTTTTAGCGTTCCAGCTGGTAGCACCCTCGCTCTGGTGGGTCCTTCGGGTGGCGGCAAGTCAACCTGCGCAAGCCTGATTCCTCGTTTTTGGGATGTCTCTTCGGGCCGCGTACTCGTGGGCGGTGTGGACGTTCGCGATATGGATCCGCACGAGCTTATGGACCAGGTTGCCTTCGTGTTCCAGACCAACCAGCTGTTCCGGCAAACACTTGCCGATAACGTGCGCGCCTCCAAGCCTACGGCCACTGACGACGAAGTGCGTGCGGCCCTCTCCGCAGCTCAGTGCGACGACATTGTGGCCAAGCTCCCACAGGGCATCAATACCATGCTCGGTGCCGGCGGAGCATATCTTTCGGGCGGCGAGGTCCAGCGCGTGGCACTCGCCCGCGCGATCCTTAAAGACGCGCCTATCGTGGTGCTCGATGAGGCCACGGCGTTTGCCGATCCCGAGAACGAGGCACTCATCCAGCGCGCCTTTAGCAAGCTGGCGGCGGGTCGCACGGTCATTATGATTGCGCACCGACTCTCGACTGTAGTGGGCGCAGACCAAATCGTGGTGCTCAACCAGGGCAGCGTGCAGGAGTCGGGTACTCATGCCGAGTTGCTGTCCCAAGAGGGTTTGTATGCCAAGATGTGGGCCGAATACGAACAGGCCGCGAGCTGGAAAATCACTGCAGCGACCGCGGATGCCGCCGTCACGAAGGGAGGCGAGGCCTAAATGTTCGCCTCATTCCAAAAGAAGTATTTCCTATCCGATAAAGGCGTCGCCGGCGTAAAGCGCGGCATTTTCTGGACCACGCTCACCAATCTTATTACCATGGCCGGCATGGGCTTTTTATTCCTGGTCATGGCCGGTTTTGTCGAACATCTCGCCACTGGCGCCGACCTGCCGGATGCCCTGCCGATCGTGGGCGGCCTCGTGGTCTTTTTTGTGTTGCTCTTTGCCTCTAACTGGCAGCAGTATTACTACACCTACTGCATCTTTTACGAGGAGTGCGGCAAGCAGCGTATGGAGATTGCCGAGCGCTTGCGCAAACTGCCGCTGTCGTTTTTTGGTCGTCGTGATCTGGCCGATTTAACCGAGACCATCATGGGCGACGTCCAGGCCATGGAGCACGCCTACAGCCACGTGTTGGGAGAGCTTTGGGGCGCCATTATCGCAAGCGCTATTGTGTTCGCAGCATCGCTGTTCTTTTGCTGGCAGTTGACGATCGCGGCGTTCTGGAGCGTTCCCGTGGCCTTTGCCGTGCTGTATTTGACGCGCGGCCCCATGGTCCCGGTGTTCGACCGTGTTCGCGCCGAGAAGGTCAAAGTCACCGAGGCGATCCAGGAGACGCTCGATTGTGTGCGCGAGATCCGCGCTACCAACCAGGAAGCCTATTATCTTGAGGGACTCGGTGCCGTGATCGATGCCGAGGAGCGCGAGACCACTAAGGGAGAACTCGTTAACGGGCTTTTGGTCAACTCTGCCTTTGTCATTTTGCGTCTGGGGGTCGCTTCCACGCTGGCAACGGGTGCCGCGATGGTTGCCTCGGTGCGGGTCGACTTTTTGGTGATGTTTACCTTCTTGCTTATGGTGAGCCGTATCTATGCACCCTTTGACCAGGCGTTGATGCTGGTGTCCGAGCTGTTTGCCGCCGAGTCGTCAGCTAAGCGTATGCGCTCTATCATGGAAGAGCCTGTGGCGCGGGGCAGCGAGAAATTTGAGCCCGTGGGCCACGATGTGGTGTTCGATCACGTGGCATTTGGCTATGGTGCGGGCGAGGACGGCCGCGCCGGCGAGAAGGTCCTTACCGATGTGAGCTTTACCGCTAGGGAAGGGGAGGTTACGGCACTCGTTGGTCCTTCAGGCTCCGGTAAGTCTACGGTGAGCCGCCTGGCCGCGCGCTTTTGGGATGCCACCGAAGGCACGGTCACCGTGGGTGGCGTGGATGTTGCGAGCGTCGATCCCGAGGTGCTGCTGCGCGACTACGCCATTGTGTTCCAAGACGTGCTGCTCTTTGACGACACGGTGATGGGAAACATCCGCCTCGGGCGTCGTGATGCCACCGATGAGGAAGTGCTTGCGGCCGCGCGTGCCGCCAACTGCGACGAGTTTGTGAGCCGCATGCCGCAGGGCTACGACACCATGATCGGCGAGAACGGCTCCAAGCTGTCCGGCGGCGAGCGCCAGCGCATCTCTATCGCCCGCGCGCTGCTCAAAGATGCGCCCATCGTGCTGTTGGACGAGGCGACGGCGAGCTTGGACGTGGAGAACGAGACCGTGGTGCAACAGGCACTCTCCCGTCTGCTTGCAGGTAAGACGGTTATCGTTATTGCCCACCGTATGCGTACGGTGGAAAATGCCGACAAAATCGTTGTACTCAAGGATGGTGTGGTTGCCGAGCAGGGCACCCCGGCGCAGCTCAAGGCGGCAGGCGGAGAATTTGCCCGCATGATTGCGCTGCAAAAGGAAGCGGCTGCCTGGCAGCTGTAGGAATGTGACAAAGGGACAATACCTTTGTCATATTGAGTTCATCCCCATAGTTTCCAAAAAGTTAGCCATTGTTGACCAAATAGTTATACTAAACTATTTTCAAAAGCGTGCTCGAGCAAACTAATGAACTCGGGTGCTAAGGCTCCATGCCGCGCTTGTGCGGCAAAAGGGAGAAGCAACATGAAGAAGTCGACGTTTAACACCCTGCTTGTCGGTGGCGGTTTTCTGCTTGGTACGGCCGGCATCAAGCTGCTCACCAGCGCTCCGGTAAAGAACGCCTGCGTGCAGGGCATCGCGTGCGGTATGCGCGTCAAGAACTGCTACCAGGACATGGTCGAGCAAGCCAAGGCCAATGTCGATGACATGGTTGCCGAGGCTGCCTACATCACCCAGAGCGAGGCCGCTGCTGACGAGGCAGCCGAGTAACGCTCCCAGGCACAAACTATGAGATTCTCGGTTATTAGCGAGATCCCCGGCAGGACCCGTCTTCAATTGGCGGGTCCTGTGCCAGAGAGCGATCTCGATGCACTTCTTAAGCTCAGCGGCGATATCGACGGCGTGCACAAGGTACGCGTTTATGGCCGTATTGGCCAGATGGCGCTGGAGTACGACGAGCCGCGCCGCGCGAGCGTGCTCGACGCCTTGGGCGCTCTCGATGCCCAGGCCATTGCCGACACAAAGACGGGTTACGTGATGCAGCTTGAGCCACGCAAGCACAAGCTCGTCATGGATCTTGCCACACTTATCGGTGCCCACTACGCGCGCCGCTGGTTCCTGCCTACGCCTCTGCGTGCGGTGTTTGTCGTCGCCGGCTACATGGCCTTTTTGCGCGCCGCTCTCCGCGAGCTCGCGCAGCCGCGTCTGACCGTCCCCGTGCTCGATGCGTCAGCCATCGGCATCTCCTTCGTCAAGCGCGACGTCGACACCGCGGGCCAGACAATGTTCCTGCTCAACGTGGGCGAGCTGCTCGAGGACTACACCCGCGCCATGAGCGAAAACGAGCTCATCAACTCGCTGCTCGATGTGCCCGACAAGGCGCAAAAGGTCGTCGGCGACACCGAGGTGAGCGTTGCCGCGACCGAGCTTGAGCCCGGCGATCTGGTAGCCGTGCGCACTGGCATGTCCATTTGCATCGACGGTGTTGTCGAGCAGGGGAGCGCCATGGTCAACCAGGCGACCCTGACCGGCGAGCCGCTGGCCGTCGAGCGCAGCGTGGGCGACGACGTGTTCGCCGGTACCGTCGTGGAGGACGGCAGTATCCTGGTGCGCGTGCGCGCCAACACGGCACAGACCAAGCTGCGCTCGATTGTCTCACTCGTGCAGACGGCCGACTCGCTCAAGTCCGAGGGCCAGTCGCACATGGAAGACCTCGCCAACAAGATCGTCCCGTGGAACTTCCTGCTCGCGGGCCTTGTCGCTCTCACCACGCGCAGCCTTATCAAGACCTCGGCGGCGCTGATGGTCGACTACTCGTGCGCACTCAAGCTCACGGGTTCCGTCGCCGTCATGACTGCCATGAGCGATGCTGCCAAGATGGGCGTCATGGTCAAGGGCGCGAAGTACTTTGAGTCGTTTGCCAAGGCCGACACCATTGTGTTTGATAAGACCGGCACGCTCACCGAGGCGCAGCCGCGTCTTGCCTGCGTGCTCACCACCGATGGCTGGAGCGATGACGAGGTCCTGCGCCTTTCCGCTTGCTTGGAGGAGCATTTCCCGCATCCGGTGGCGCGCGCCGTGGTCAATGCGGCACGTGAGCGCGGGCTCGAGCATCGTGAACGCCATGCTGCCGTCGAGTACATCGTGGCGCACGGCATCGCTTCGTCCATCGAAGGACGTCGTGCCATCATCGGTTCCGCGCACTTTGTATTTGAGGACGAGGGCGCACAGCTCGAATCCGACATCAAGGAGCGCATCGAGTCTCAGATGCAGGGCCTGTCGCCGCTGTATCTGGCGGTCGACGGCACGGTCGTCGGCGTGCTCGGCATCGAGGATCCGCTTAAGCCCGGGGTCCGTGAGGCCATCGCCGACCTGCATGCGCTGGGCGTCAAGCATGTCGTTATGCTCACGGGCGATTCGGAGCGCACTGCCGAGCGCATTGCGCGCGAAGCGGGCGTTGACGAGTTTAAGGCCGAGCTGCTGCCCGAGGACAAGTACGCGTATGTTGAGCGCATTAAGGGCGAGGGGCGCCACGTTGCCATGGTGGGCGATGGCGTCAACGACTCACCGGCGCTGGGCCTGGCCGACGTGGGCCTGGCCATGGGCGGCGGAAGCGATATCGCCAAAGAGGTCGCCGACATCATCCTGGCCGATACGGACCTCGCGGCGATCGTGCGTCTGCGACGCATGAGTCAGGGGCTTATCGACCGTCTGACAAGCTCGTATTCCAAGGTGATGCTCACCAACTCGGCGCTTTTGGCGCTCGGCATTGCCGGCGCGATTACCCCGCAGGCGTCGTCGCTGCTGCACAATGGCTCGACGATTGCCTACAGCCTGAGCAACGCAAAGGCGTACTTGCGTTAGCGTTTTCGATTGAGTATATGGCCTGCATTCGGGCGGCACCGCAGCCGCCAGGGTGCAGGCCTTCTTTTGTTTGACGAGAGGTTAGCGCGGATATATGCTCGTGCTAGCAAAGCTAGCAAATGCTGAAGGTGAGGTTGAGATGGCTACCGTTGGCGGCATGGCGCAGGTGAACGTTCGCGTGGATCGCCAGGTCAAGAACCGTGCCGAGGAGGCGCTGCAGCTTTCGGGCAGGTCACTGCCCGAGCTCATCAAAAAGGTTGTGGTCAAGGTCGCACAGGGTGGCGGGCAGTGTGAGGAAGTGCTGTCTGCCGTTGATGGTCGGCAACAAACCGTCGCGCACGATACTCCGTTCGCCGCATCATGGGCGGCGGCGGATCAGCTTTACGCGGACCTGGGCATCGCTCCGTCGCCCGTATCCGACGATCGCGGTTGGGACACAATCTATTCCGAAGCCATGGATGAGCATTATCGCCAAAAGGGGATGATCCAGTGAGTGGGGCGCCTCTCAAGATCATGGTAGACGCCAACGTATGGGTTGATTCGTTTTGCGTCGACCATGCCGAGTCGCTTGCCGCGCGTGCGTTTATTGGTCAGGCGACGGAGACGGGGGCATTGCTGTTCTTTCCGGTGCATATCGCCAAGGACGTGCTGTACGTTGTCCAACACGAACTGAAGCGCAGCGTTCTTGCCAGCGGGGGAGCGCTCGACGAGGCGTCTGCCCGTGCAATTGGCGATGCGGCGTTGGCGTTTGTTCGGAACATGACCGAAAACGCCACGGCCGTGGGCGCTGATGCATCCGATCTGTGGCTAGCCGACAAATATCTGACGCTCCATCGCGATTACGAGGACAACTTGGTGCTCGCCGCGTGCAAGCGCGCACAGGTCGATTACTTGGTGACCAACGATCGCAAGCTGCTCGAACATGCCGATCTTGCAGCAAAGACCCCGCGCCAAATGATGCCGATTCTGGCTTTGACCGAACGCGGCGGCGCGGCTATCGGTTAACGCGAACTGTTTGCGGGCCTCTTGGACGACGATGCGCCAAGGGGCCCGCGTCTGCTATTTACAAAAGCTCGGCCTTAATGGCGGGACTTTCTGCGAGCTGCTCGGCTGCCTTTTCGTCAGAGCTGTCGAGTGCTGCCAGGCTGCGGTAGACCCACTCGTTGACCTGGGTGTTCTTGACGCCTGCGGTCTGCATAAGGGCGCCTACCTCGCGGATTGCTGCGAGCAGATCGGCTTTGGGACCCGCGAGCTCGACCTCGATGTCGTGGTAGGCGGCCACGCCGCGGTTCTCACTCACGTGGTCGATAAAGCCCTCGACGGTCTCAAGCTGCTGGGCGAGAGCTGCATCATCGTCAGCGTCCAGCGCGACGAGTGCGTTCGATACCGTGAGGGCGGGATGTCCACAGGGGACAAAGCCTTCGATGACATCCATGGCTTCGGTAATGGTTGAGCCCAGGCCTGCGAGGGCATTGACGAGTTGCTGCTTGGTATCCATAACGGTCCTTTCGGCGGGTCAATTTTGCTTGGCGAAAATATACGTGACGCGTTCGGTAGCAAAAGTGCGAAGTATGGTGCACATTAGGGTCTTCACAGCTCGTGCATAGAACAGCTGTCCGCTTTCAGAACGTGGTAAGATAACACTCCACAAGCGGGGCTCGCCCTGCATGTTCCTTGAAAAGTCGACGGGTGTTGGGTGCTCGTGCCCAATGCCATCCAGACTTTCCCGACATTCGGGGGCGACTGGTTTCGACACGATAGCTCTGAGAGAGGAAGCAAGCCGAGGTCTCCTCGCCTCGTTAAACAGGGGTACCGTCAAATTGAATTGACAACAACTCTTCTTTTGAGCCTATGGCTCTTGCTGCTTAGTTTATAGCGGCGCGTCAACCCGGTGATTTCCCCGACACCGGCGCGACGTCATTTTAGGGGAATGCTCCTGCGCACGTAATCGGTATGGCGCGGGCTAAGACCGAACCGGTTAGGACGCCGCGAGCGTGTCGCTGCGCGCAAAGCGTCCGAGACTAAACCAGCGACTGAGCTTGGAGATGCCAATCAGGGGGCTTTCGTGGACCGGAGTTCGATTCTCCGCGCCTCCACCAATAGTTACAGGCAGGTAGAGAAGTGTCTCTACCTGCTTTTTTATTACATATAGATACCGCGGAGAATCGAACTCTACGCAGGGCGCGAGCGTTAAGCAAACGCGAAGCGTTTGTAGCGAGCGGGCGAGGACGCCGGCAGGCGGCCGAAGCCGGTGCGGGTTCGCGAAGCGAACACGCGGATTCTCCGCGCAATGCCCCAGCTAGATATAGATGCGATGCCGATCGGGCGTCTTGCCCCGGCCTCAACCCATCAACGGATTCCCCAAACCGCGGAGAATCGAACTCTACGCAGGGCGCGAGCGTTAAGAAAACGCCTCAGTGACGCAGAGTGGGATGTACTTTCCCAATGGCAGCCCAGGCGGAAAGTCCATCCCGGAATCCGCGCTCAGACTGGGACGCAGTTTCCGGATGACGCCGCAAACGGAAACCGCATCCCGGAATCTAAGCTCGGAATGGGATACATTTTCCGGATGACGCCTCAAGCGGAAACCGCGACCCGGAATCGAGCCGTAGAGTGGGACATGCTTTCCCAATGGCAGCCCAGGCGGAAAGTCCATTCCGAAATCGCCCCTCAGAACGGGACGCGCTTTCCGCTCCATCTCCTCAACTCCAAAACCTATGCGCCCTCCATCTCAAAACTGGGTAGAAGAAGGCCAAAACGAAACAGCAGGAGGTCACCATGACTGCAGAAGATAAGGCGAAAAATGCTGGCAAGGTCGCGCTCGTTTTGGAGGGCGGCAGCTTTCGCGGGCAATTTACCGCAGGCGTGCTCGACGTTCTCATGGAGGCCGGTGTCGAGATTCCGGCGGTATATGGCGTATCGGCCGGCGCCCTCAACGGCGTGAACTACAAGTCGCACCAGATTGGCCGTGCCAACCGCATCAACCTGGCTTTCTGCAACGACAACCGCTTCATGGGCGCCGCATCGTTTGCGTCCACGGGCTCCATCGTCGGCTACGACTTTATCTTCAACGATGTCCAGGACCACCTGGATCCCTTTGACAACGAGACGTTCGACGCGAGCCCCATCGAGATGTTCGCCGTTGCGACGGACATGCTGTTTGGAACCGCCACGTACCTCCCGGTCAAAAGCGCCGTGCTCGATCTCGACGCCGTGCGCGCCTCGACTTCGTTGCCGCTGGTGACGCCGCCTGTCGAGATCGACGGGCACAAATATGTCGACGGTGGCGTTGCCGATTCGGTCCCCATCGAGCATGTGCTCGAGGAGGCGGGCTTCGACCGTGCGGTCGTCATCGTCACGCAGGACCGTTCGTATGAGAAAAAGCCCTACGAGTTTTTGCCGGCCGCGCGTGCGCGTTATGCCGACTACCCCTATCTGCTCGAGGCTATCGAGACGCGCCACGACCGTTACAACATCCAGCGCATGCACCTGTGGAAGTATGAGCGCGAGGGCCGTGCGTTGGTCGTCGCTCCGCAAAAGCCGGTCGAGGTCGGCCATGTCGAGCACGATTCGGCAAAGCTTTTGGACCTGTATGTCCAGGGCCGTCAGGAGGCAAAGCGCCTGCTCGCGGAAATCCAAGAGTTCGTTGAGCGCTAACGACGGCGAACCCTCAAAAAATGACAACAGCTAAAGAGCTGGAAAATCACAGCTCGTGGATGACATGTGCAGAAACTCTGGTCGGAGCCAAAATACCTGTTGACTCGTACGGCGAGCGGGGTAATATGGACGGGTTACTTGCAGAGCCCCGTGAATCTCTGTAACAACACGTACTGTACATGGAGGAGTCTAAGTGATTTCGAAATCGACTCACTACGCCAAGCAGGGCGAGGTCCAGCGCAACTGGGTTCTCGTCGACGCCGATGGTGCTGTCCTGGGCCGTCTTGCCACCCAGATCGCAATGATCCTGCGCGGTAAGAACAAGCCCCAGTTCACGCCCAACAGCGACTGCGGCGACTTCGTTGTCGTCATCAACGCCGATAAGGTCCAGCTTACCGGTAACAAGGCCGACACGAAGACCTATTATCGCCACAGCGGCTACAACGGCGGCCTCAAGGCTGAGAGCTTCCGCCAGGCTATGGAGAAGCACCCGGAGAAGGTCATCGAGCGCGCCGTTCGCGGTATGCTGCCCAAGACCACCCTCGGCCGTGCCCAGATGACCAAGCTTAAGGTCTACGCTGGTGCCGAGCATCCGCATGCTGCCCAGAACCCCACGAAGATTGAGCTGGAGGCTTAAAGATGGCTGAGAACACCGTTGTCTACCAGGGTACCGGCCGTCGTAAGAACGCCGTCGCCCGCGTCCGTCTCGTCCCCGGCACCGGCAAGGTGACCATCAACAAGCGTGACGCCGAGCAGTATTTCGGCCGTCATCAGCTCGTTGAGAACGCCCTTGCTCCCTTCAAGGTGACCGACACCGCCGGTCAGTTCGACGTTATCGCTCTGTGCGATGGCGGCGGCATCTCCGGTCAGTCTGGCGCTCTGCGCCTGGGCATCGCTCGCGCTCTTCTGAACGCTGGCGACTACCGTGCTGACCTCAAGAAGGCCGGTTTCCTTACGCGCGATGCTCGCGTGGTCGAGCGCAAGAAGTACGGCCTCAAGAAGGCCCGCCGCGCTCCACAGTTCTCCAAGCGCTAAGGTTTTATCTCCTTTCGAGATACAATGTACAAGCGGGGCCTGCCGATTCCTCGGCGGGTCCCGCTTTTCTTTTTCGACTAGGGTGGGCGGTTGCATATCGCCTGCTAGGGAAGGAGCGATCCTATGCCCCAGAACATCTTCGGTACCGACGGCGTCCGTGGCGTCGCCAACGCCGATCTTTCGTGCGACCTCGCGTTTCGTCTGGGTCGCGCGGCGACCAAGTTCCTTGGTCCGGACATCTGCATCGGCCGTGACACGCGCCTTTCGGGCACCATGCTCGAGAGTGCTCTGACCGCCGGTATCATGGCCGAGGGCGGCCGTCCTCATTGCTGCGGCGTTATCCCCACGCCTGCCGTGGCACTGCTCACCGTTCAGAACGAGCTCGACGGCGGCATCGTCATCTCTGCTTCGCATAATCCGCCGGAGTTCAACGGCATCAAGTTCTTTAGCCGCAAGGGCATGAAGCTTCCCGATGCTGTCGAGGAAGAGATCAGCGCCTGGGTCATGTCCGAGGAAGCCATGGCTGCCGACACGCTGCCGACCGGTGCCGGCGTGGGCCACATCATCAAGATGAAGGACGCCCGCAAGGCATACGTCGACCACGCCATCGATACGCTCGATGGCCTGAGGTTCGATGGCCTAGTCGTTGCCGTCGACTGCGGCCATGGCGCTTCTTGCCAGACTACGCCCGCCGCGCTGCAGCGCCTGGGTGCCACGGTTCATGCCATCAACACCGATTATTGCGGCACCGACATCAATGTCGAGTGCGGCTCTACGCACCTCGAGCCCCTGCGCGAGCTCGTGCTGCGCACCCACGCCGATATCGGTCTGGCCCACGACGGCGACGCCGATCGCGTGCTGTTCGTGGACAGCGAGGGCAATGAGATCGACGGTGACTACATCCTGGCCATCTGCGGCTCCGACCTGGCCGCCCGTGGCAAGCTCGCCAACTCCGAGATCGTCTCGACCGTCATGTGCAACCTGGGCTTCTCCATCGCTATGAAGGAGCAGGGCTTCGAGATGGTTCAGACCGCCGTGGGCGATCGCTACGTTCTGGAGCGTATGCTTGCGGACGGCGCCGTCATCGGCGGCGAACAGTCCGGGCACATCATCTTCCTGGAGCACAACACCACCGGTGACGGCCTGGTGACGGCTCTGCAGCTGCTGGCCGTGCTCAAGCGCACCGGTCGTACCCTCACCGATCTTGCCGGCATCATGAAGAAGTACCCGCAGGTACTCGTCAACGTGCATTCGGACAACAAGGCTGGTCTGGACGATTGCCAGCCCATTTGGGACGCCGTCGCTGCTGCCGAGAAGGAGCTTGACGGCCGCGGCCGCATTCTGGTGCGCCCGAGCGGTACTGAGCCGCTGGTTCGCGTTATGGCCGAGGCGGAGACGCACGAGCTGACCCAGCGTGTTGTCGACGACATCGTCGAGGTTGTCAAGCGCGAACTTCCCTAATGGTCAAAAACGGGTGCCAAGTGGTAAACTGTTAAAGCTATTTTGGTTGATTGGTATGTCCGAGGGGGATCATGTTCACTAAAGTCCTAAGGTCTTTTGGTATGCGTGGTCGAGTCCTTACGCTGGATGCTCCCATCTCGGGCGACGTCATTCCGCTTTCCGAGGTAAACGACCAGACGTTTGCCACCGGCCTTTTGGGCCAGGGCGTGGCGATTCGGCCCACCGGAACTCGTGTGATTGCACCGGCTGATGCCAAGGTCGAGGCGATTTTTCCCACGGGACACGCTGTTGCGCTTAACACGGTCGATGGCTTGGACGTGCTCATCCACGTTGGCTTGGACACTGTTCAGCTCGAGGGCAAGCACTTTACCGTACATGCGCAAGTGGGTGACATCGTCCATAAGGGCGATGTACTCATTGAGTTCGATCGCGAGGCAATTGCTGCCGAGGGCTACGATGTGACGGTTCCCATCTTGGTGTGCAACTCCGTTGAGTTCTCGAGCATCAAGGGCTCCGTTGGCGTGCATGTCGAAGAGATGGACCAGCTCATCGTTGCTCGCGAGCGCTAGCAAGTGCACGTGGCCATTAGCCTACAATTCAAACACGTTTACGGAGGGCGCCCTTGAAAGAGGACACCCTCCGTGGCAAGATGGGATTTGTCCGAAGCTAAAAGGCTTTGGGTCACCGTGGACGGGCAGGGGCCTCGACGCGGTTAGACACGAGACACATACATTACGCGACCTCGCCCTGGTGGCCGCACACGTTGGTTGCGGCCGACGCGGGCCGCGGGCAAGTGCTTGTAAGGGAGCCTTGCCTCTCTTGTACGAGAAAGGACGCGTAATGAAGATCATTAAAGCTAAAGACTACGAGGATATGAGCCGCAAGGCCGCTAATATCATTTCGGCGCAGGTTATCCTCAAGCCCGACTGTGTACTGGGCCTTGCCACCGGCTCCACCCCGATCGGTGCCTACAAGCAGCTCGCTGCTTGGTACAAGAAGGGCGACGTCGACTTTGCCGAGGTCAGCACCTATAACCTGGACGAGTATCGTGGCCTTTCGCATGACGATCCCCAGAGCTATCACTATTTTATGCGTGAGAACTTCTTCGATCACATCAACATCGATCTGAACAACACGCATGTGCCCGACGGTTCTAACCCCGACGCCGCCGCTGCCTGCTCCGAGTACGACAAGATCGTCGCTGCCGCCGGCTACCCCGATCTGCAGCTGCTCGGCATTGGCAACAACGGTCACATCGGCTTCAACGAGCCCGACGACCACTTCTCCAAGGGTACGCACTGCGTCGACCTGACCGAGAGCACCATCCAGGCCAACAGCCGCCTGTTCGACAGCATCGACGATGTGCCCCGTCAGGCCTACACCATGGGCACCCAGACCATCATGTATGCCCGCATGATTCTGGTCGTCGCCAACGGCGAGGCCAAGGCTCAGGCTGTGCGCGACATGTGCTATGGCCCGGTTACGCCCGAGTGCCCGGCTTCGATCCTGCAGCTGCACACCAACTGCGTCGTAGTCGCCGACGAGGCCGCCCTTTCGCTCTGCGAGTAGCGCGCGCCCGTCATCTCGACATAGCTTTGCCGAAGGCCTCCGCTTTGCGGGGGCCTTTTGCTGTCCTTGTCGTATGCTTGACCAAAATCTTGCCGCAAGCCTTGACGGATGACGGATACCCAACAGCTTGATTCATTCCATACCAGATTCTATGCAAAAATGCCACTAAAAGGTCGCAGACGGTAGCGGGTGCTAGGCGAGTTGAATGACATGGGTGAACCATGCTCATATGAGTTACACTGCCACTGGGATGGGACAAGCCGACAAGTACATTTACCTGCTCAAAGACCGATTAGTCGGGGGATTAATAACAATCGGCCCTCGCTGTACTAAAACTTGCCGCTTGCGTACCGATAGACAACTTAAAACACAAGGCCGCTCTATTCATGGTGCGGCTTGTATGGTCTTGCGGTTACGGTGTCCATACGGTCGAGTAGAGGAGCAGGCATGGTAAACGATTTGGATAGTATAGACGACCTCGAACTGATGCCGCTGGGCGGAGGCTATATGGTGCGACGCGAGCGTCTGCTGAATGAGCTTATCGCCAAGGGCCGAAAGGCCGGCATCGTGGTTCTCTACGCGCCTGATGGCTTTGGGAAAACCTCGGTGCTGCTGCAGTACACCCAAGAGGTAAAAAGCGATCCGACGCGAGGCCCCGTTCGGATTATCGAGGCAGATCGAGCCATTGGGCGCGAGGTGTTTATGCAGCTCGAGGTGGTTACCGAAGAGCTCAAAGACAAGCCGCATTCCCTTGTCGCGATTGATAATGTGCCAAATCTCGATCAGCACGATACCGAAGACCTCATTGACAGGATTCGCGGCCTGCGCGCTATGGGGGTAGGGGTCTTTATCTCCTGCCGTCCTTCAAATCGTCAGTTGATTCATGGGCTGGGTGACTCAGTTAAGATTAATGCGCAAATGCTCAAGGTGCATGCCTATGAGTATTCGGCTTGGGCATCGGCGTTTTCGATTAGCACATCGCTCGACTTTTACCAGCTCACGCAGGGTGTGCCCGAGCTTGTTTCGGCTTTGCAGACGGGTCTGTACGGCCAGGGTGATGTTGCCGGTCTGCTCGAAAACGAGATTGTCAACGTGTATGGTGCGGCACTTGTCGATCTTGCTTCGTTCGATAATAATGCGCTGTTCTGCGTTGCCTGTCTCATGATCTTGATGGGCGAGGGCAATATTGCAGAACTTGAGGCTTGCGGGGTGAGGCTGTCGATGATCGACCAGTCCTACCTTGTGCGCGATTACCCAATCTTTGGCTTGGATCCCGCCGACCGAAGCTTTACGTGCCTGGGCGCCGAGGATAACGGACGCCTGCGTCTGCGTAAGTTGGTGGCCGAGATCCGTCCCGAGCTTGTTCCACGGGCAGCTCGAATTTTGCTCAAGGCAGGTCGATGTGATGCGGCGATGGACCTAGCCGACGCCTTTCTGGACCGTAGCGTGGTCCTTGAACTTGCCGGGCAGTATGGGGTCGATCTTGCTCTGACGGGGCACGGTGCCGATGTCTGCCGGGCGGCGTTGAGTACGATCGATGCCGACGATCCGGCTCCAGAGCCAACGCCTGTCGAAGCGCTTGGCGTATATCTGGCAGCGGTCAGCGTGTCCAATACAAAGCTCGCTCGCTATATGGCATCGGTCGTCGAACGCGGGGGCGAACGGGCGGCCTGCGAAATAGACCCTGTTTCATGGAGGGTGGCCCAGACACTGACGGCTGTTTGCTATGGGGACAACGGGCTTGGGCTTCCTACGAACCTGGCCGTGCCAGAAATAGAGACGTCCCATACCGCACTCGATATGTTGTCTGCGCATATCGAGGTCAAACGCTGTCTGACCGAGCGGGGAAATGACGGCGGCGTTCTACAACAGCTCAAAACGAGCAAGGCCTACGACTGCGAGCTCGACATCGCGGGGATTGTTATACGGGCCGATAGCATGCTGGTGGAGCTCTTTGACGGGTCGTTTGCGGGAACCGACGAGCGCGACGACGAGATGACGGTGGTGCGGGAGGCGCTCGACGTACGTGGGCTTAAGGCGATGGCTATCTGGGTGCGCATGGTGCTGGCGGCACGGCGGCTCCTTTCCGGCTTGCCGTTAACCGACGATGCGGCGTTCAACGAGCTCGATCGCTTTGCCGTACGCATGCGCGACAACCAGATTCAGCTGTTTGGCCTGCTGCTAGAAGGCTGGCAATCGCTGGCAGAAGGTCGGCCGGTCAATGCGAAGTTCCGCGCGGTCCAGGTGCTCAAACTGGCTGAGGAGCCAATTGCATACATGCGCGACAATGCGTTGCTGCTGGAGCGTGCGGCGTATCTGCGTAACACCTCGATGGTTTCGGTGCGCGAGGAGGCGGAGCTGCTCGATATAAGCCAGACGCAGGTTGGTGGTGCAGAAGCATGGATGGTGGCGCTGCATTTGGCTTGCGCGGGGCGAGATAGCGATCTTGCGGCCTGGATGTCCATGAATCGCGCGGGGATTCTAGAGCCATCGTATCGGCTCTTTGCACGCCTTGCCATGCATTGTCTGGGCGAGCCGGCGGCCAGAATTCGTAAGAAACTCCCCGTGCGCGAGCTATCGCGGTACTCGCTGCGTGACGATCTGGAAGGGGAGGGTGAGCGCCTGTTTCAGGCTGGCGAGGTTGAAGCCGTCGATGCTATCGAACATATCGAGATTCGCATGTTTGGGGCGTTTCGCGCCGAGCGCGACGGGTTTCCCATCACGGACAAGATGTGGCGCCGCAAGAAAGCGGCAACGCTCGCCGAACGGCTTGCGCTGGGCATGGATGCGCTGGTCGACCGCGAGACACTGGCCATGGAACTGTGGCCCCATGCTGAGTTCAATAGCGCCCGCAACAACTTGTACTCGACGATATCGCGCTTGCGGTCGGCCTTGGGGCCGACGCCGGACGGCAAATCGTGCGTGCTCATCCAAAATGAATGCATTGGGCTCAACAGTGACTACGTCAAGACCGATGTACGGCTGTTTGACCAGATAAGCCGCGAGGTTTTGGGAAATCGCACGGGTGCGCGCGGGCCCCATTTAGTTGAGCTGTGCCTTAAGATTGAGCAGCTTTATGCCGGACCGCTGTATGTTCCCAATGGCTGTAATCCCACCTACTTTTTGCGTATGCGACGCATTATGCAGTCAAAGTTCATCGATTGCATGATTAAGGGAGCAAATGCCGCTCTAGAAGAAAACGATTTGCAGTCGGCGATTTGGCTGGCGGAGTCGGGGCTTCGACAGGAAACGGCGCGTGAGGATATGGTGCGCTGCGCCATGCGTGTCTACAGTGCGGCGGGGCGGCGGCGCGATATCGTCGAGCTATACAGTGGACATATGCACCATCTGAGGGAGCAGGTCAATGGCGTGCCCGAGCCCGAGACGCGGCGTCTATACGAGCGCTTGGTGGAGGGGCGGCTCAATCGCGTGTTGGTCGAGCGATAAAAAAACGGGCGCCCGAAGTACTTGGGCACCCGTAAGCTTGCTATGTGTTGGCTCGCCGGATCATTGGCTCTTAGACGAGCTTGATCTTCTCGATATCCTTGCGCGAGGACTCGCGATACAGCGAGAACTTGCGGCCGATGACCTGGACGACCTCGGCGTGGCAGCGCTTGGCGAGCTCTTCGGCGGCTTCGCGGGCGGAAAGACTGGAGCCATCGAGCACGGAGCACTTAACGAGCTCGTGCTTCTCCAGATAGGCGACCGTCTGCTCGACGGTGCCCTCATTAATATCGGACTTGCCGATGATGATGGCGGGGTTGAGGTGATGGGCCATGCTGCGAAGCTGCTTGACCTGGGCTCCTGTCAGTGCCATGGGTTCTCGCTTTCTATGTATGGGGCGCCCCGCGACGGGGCCTTAATCTACGTGAGCTGTCCCACGATAACGCAGGAACGGCGCGGTGTGGAGCGCGTTTGCCCAGTTCAAAAAGAATGCGGATGCCGAATGAGTGGGCGGTGCGGGCTGCGAACAGGCTATGAGCTGGGCGCAGAGACCGGCTCCCATGCAATAAACGCCCAGCGAACCTTACGGATATGGTCGAGCATATAGCGCCCCTGCGGCACGCCCTTGGAGCCCGGCTCACCGGCATGGGGATTCTCGATCATGTGCTGGGCGATGTAGTCGCGCAGACGGTCGACCTTATCCTCGTTGCCATGCTCAAGCATGCGGGAAAAGTCCGCCACGCCCGCTTCAAGGCTGTCGAAGGTATCGCGACGCGGCGATTCAAAGTACGTGACCTGCGGCAGGGCACCCATCTGAATGAGGATATTAAAGGCATACACAAAGCCATTACTGCAGGTAACCGAGGCACCGATGGCATTCATCAAGTGCAGGTCATAGCGCGGGCTGGAGTTAGCGACCATCGTGACAGCACAACGCCGACGAGCCGTTTGATCAAGCTTAGCAAGCGCGCCTTTTAGGTTGGTCGTGGTGACAGAGCGACTGGCAAAGGCAACATCTACCGCTTTCGCGACCGGTCCAACCAAATCCCAGTCATCATCCCAAGCAAGCTCAAGCGGCGTAATGCGATCCTCGAGCCCATAGTACTCAATGCCAGCATCAAGCGTGCCCAACATAGCAGGAGAAAAGTCAGCAGCAATCACAGGATGTCCGTCTTGCGCAAGCGGAATAGCAATCGACCCAGCCCCGCACCCCATATCCAGCACGGATTCACCAGGCTTTAACGCCAACAGCTTCATAAAGTCCCGGGCATACGGGGCGGTCTCCAACGGCCGAAAATGCCGAGCCCTTTTATCCCACTCAAAAGAATCATCAGCCCGCCGCCGACCAGCTTGCAGACGCATCCACTCCTGATTCCAATCAGCAGAAAGAAGCTCAGAGCGAGCATCCCCATCAATCACGGGCCAACCTCCTAGCAACAAAAAAGCGACTCCTCCCAAAAGAAGAGCCGCAACCAGCATATATCAGAAAGAACCGTTCCAACGCCAAACCGCCATACCAGCAAAGTGGGGCAGAAGCGAAGCGACTGCCAAAGGGATAGAACCCAACCGAGGGCCCGTTGTGCGGGAGCCCCGGGGAGGGCAAATATATAAGGTCGATCGCGAGTTCCGCACGAGCCGGAGAGCACTTAATGTGCTCTCCGTGCGAGTCAGGACTGTCCGAGCAGGCGACCTTATATATTTGCCCTCCCCGGGGCTCCTCGCCAGTCCCCCTCAGCTAGTTCTTCAGCGAGTTCAGCGGCGCCGGGAATCGACCACCGCGGTGGGCAAGCACGGTGCCGGCGTTGGGGTTCACCGGCATAATGGGTGCACGGCCGAACAGGCCGCCGTACTCGACGCAGTCGCCCACGCCCTTGCCGATGGCAGGAATCACGCGGACGGCCGTGGTCTTGTTGTTGATGACGCCGATGGCCATCTCGTCGGCGATGATGCCGGCGATGGTCTCGACCGGGGTGTCGCCGGGGATGGCGATCATGTCCAGGCCGACGGAGCACACGCAGGTCATGGCCTCGAGCTTCTCGAGCGAAAGCGCACCGGCCTCGACGGCGGCGATCATGCCGGCATCCTCGGACACGGGGATAAAGGCGCCCGAGAGACCGCCCACGCTGGAGCTGGCCATAACGCCGCCCTTCTTGACGGCGTCGTTGAGCATGGCGAGTGCGCAGGTCGTGCCCGGGCCGCCGCAGGTGCCCACGCCGATGATCTCGAGGATGCGGGCAACGGAGTCGCCGATGGCAGGCGTAGGAGCCAGCGACAGGTCGACGATACCCTTCTCGACACCCAGGCGATGGGCGGCCTCGCGGCTCATGAGCTCGCCGGCGCGGGTGATCTTAAAGGCGGTCTGCTTGATTTTCTCGGCGACCTCCATCATCGAGGCGGAGTCGGGCAGCTTCTCCAGAGCCGCGGCCATAACGCCGGGGCCCGAGACGCCAACGTTGATGACGGCGTCGGCCTCGCCACCGCCGTGGACAGCGCCCGCCATAAACGGGGAGTCCTCGACCATATTGGCGAAGCAGACGAACTTGGAGGCGCCAACGGAATCCTGGTCGGCCGTGAGCTTGGCAGCGTCGATGATGGTCTGGGCGGCCATGAGCACGGCGTCCATGTTGATGCCGGCGCGCAGGCTGGCGACGTTGACGCTGGAGCAGACGCGGCTCGTGGTGGCGAGCGCCTGCGGAATGGACTGGATAACGCGGCGGTCGGCATCGCCGATGCCCTTCTGGACGAGCGCGGAGAAGCCGCCCAGGTAGTCGATGCCGAGGGTCTCGGCCGCACGGTCGAGGGCATGCGCGATGGGGGTGAGGTCCTCATCCTTGCAGCAAGCGGCGATCTGCGCCACCGGGGTGACGGAAACGCGCTTGTTGACGATGGGGATACCGTACTCGCGCTCGAGGTTCTCGGCGGTCTCGACCAAGTGCTCAGCCGTGTGCGTCACGTGGTCGTATATCTTCGTGCACATGCGGTCGAGGTTCTCGTCACCGCAACCCATGAGCGAAACACCCATGGTGATGGTCCTGATGTCGAGGTTCTGCTCCTCAACCATGCCGCGGGTTTCCGCGATTTCTGCAGGCGTGATCGCCATCCTTGCGCTCCTATCTGCCAAAACGAGCATAGTCCCCTTTATTCTAACGTGCCGCACGCGCCAAGTGGCACATGCGGCACGTTTTGATGCGGGGTTGTTTCCGTTATGTTACCGGCCAAAGACCTCTTCGGCGATGCGCGCGCTCTCGGCGGCGTCCTTGGCGTAGTAGTCCGCGCCGATCTGCTTGGCGTATTCGGGGGTGAGTACGGCGCCGCCCACGATGATCTTGACGCCCGGCACCTCGGAATGAAGCAGCTTGATGGTCTCCTCCATGGCGACGACCGTGGTAGTCATAAGCGCCGAGAGGCCGACGAGCTTAATGTCGCGCTCCTTGACGGTCTTGAGCACCTCCTGCGGATCGACGTCGCGGCCCAAGTCAAAGACGGTGTAGCCGTAGTTGTCGAGCAGCATCTTGACGATGTTCTTGCCAATATCGTGTATGTCGCCCTTGACGGTGGCGACGCAGATCTTACCCTTGTCGGCAATCTCGCCGGCGGGCATCAGACGCTTGATGGTGTCGAAGCCCACGCGCGCGGCTTCGGCCGAGGCCATGAGCTGCGGCAAGAAGAACTTGCCCTGGTCAAAGAGGACACCGACCTCGTCGAGGGCGGGGATAAAGTGGTTGTTGATGAGGTCCATGGCGTCGTGGTCGGCCAGCAGGCGCTCGGTCTCGGCCGCGATCTCGCCCTTGCGGCCCGAGACGACCATGTGGCGGATGGGGTCGTCGTCGGCGCTTGCGGTGGTGCCCGCGGCAGGCGCGGTATCGCTTGATGCTGCTTGGGCGGCCGCCGGGTTTGCGGCGATCTTGTACGGGTCGGTCCAGCCGGCGTAGCGCTCGATGTATCCGGTCGAGCCCTCGTCTTCAACGCTCAACACGCGATAGCTGTAGACGGTGTCCATAAAGCGCTTGGAACCGGGGTTCATGATGGGGGCGTCCAGACCTGCGCCAAAGGCGGCGGCCAAAAAGACCGAGCCA
This sequence comes from uncultured Collinsella sp., assembly GCA_900542305.1. Taxonomy (GTDB): domain Bacteria; phylum Actinomycetota; class Coriobacteriia; order Coriobacteriales; family Coriobacteriaceae; genus Collinsella. The sequence continues at coordinate 24,074 of UQMU01000018.1, forward strand.
AGCAGCGGGCGGGCAGGCAAGCCAAAGCTGATGTTCGATACGCCGAGTGCGCACTTGACGCCCAAGCGCTCCTTGCACAGAGACATGGCGCGCAGGATCTGCTCGGCCTGACGCTGGTTGGTCGAGGCGGTCATGACCAGGCAGTCGATGAGGATGCGGTCCGGGCCGATGCCGTAGCGGGCGGCCTCGGCCACGATGCGTTCGGCGATGGCAAAGCGGGCCTCGGCGGTATCGGGGATGCCGCCTTCGTCGAGCGTAAGGCCGACGACGTTGGTTCCATAGTGGGCGACCAGCGGGAAGATCTCATCCATGATCTGCTGCTTGCCGTTGACGGAGTTGATGATGGGCTTGCCGGCATAGCGGCGTACGGCGGCCTCGACAGCGGCGGGATCGGTGGAGTCGATCTGCAGCGGCAGCAGCGTGGAGCCTTGGAGCTGCTCGGTGGCCTGTTGGATAATCTTGACCTCGTCGATTTCGGGCAGACCCACGTTGACGTCCAGGATATCGGCACCCTGCTCCTGCTGGCTGATGCCCTGGCTCACCACGTAGTCCAGATCGCCGTCGCGCAGGGCCTGCTGCAGGCGCTTTTTGCCGGTGGGGTTGATGCGCTCGCCGATGACGGCGATCTTGTGGCCGTCGCAGGGAAGATCCACGACCGTTTGGGCGCTCGTGACCGACATGCTGGGCTTGCGGTGACGCGGGCTGGGCGTGTGGTTATCGATAAGCGTGCGCAGCGCTGCCATGTGCGCCGGCGTGGTGCCGCAGCAGCCGCCCACGACGCTTACGCCGTCGGCAATCATACCGGCGACGGCCACGGCGTACTCGGGCGCCTGGATATCAAAGACGGTGTTGCCGTCGTCGTCCACATGGGGGAGTCCTGCATTGGCCTGCACCATAACAGGCTTGTCGGTAGCGGTGAGCATACGTGCGGCGAGTCCCCGGAGCTCGGCCGGTCCTTGGCTGCAGTTGATGCCCAAAACGTCGGCGCCGATGGCGTCAAGCGTGATGGCGGCGACCTCGGGACTCGTTCCCAGGAAGGTGCGACCGTCTTCCTCGAAGGTCATGGTGGCAAAGACGGGCAGGTCGGAGTTCTCGCGGCAGGCGAGGACCGCCGCCTTGATCTCGGCCAGGTCGGTCATAGTCTCGATAATAAAGAGGTCCACACCCGCGGCGACGCCTGCGCGCACTTCCTCGGCAAAGAGGTCGTAGGCCTCGTCAAAGCTGAGGGTACCCAAGGGGCGAAGCAACGCGCCGATGGGGCCGATGTCACCGGCGACGTAGCGGGCGCCGGCCTCGCGGGCACAGGCGGCAGCGGCGGCAAAGACGTCTGCCACGGTGGCGGCGCCGTCGAGCTTGTGGGCGTTGGCGCCAAAGGTGTTGGCGGTGATCACGTCACAGCCAGCCTCGACGTACTGACGCTGGACATCGGTGATGACCTGAGGCTCCTCAAAGTTGAGCAGCTCGGGCAGGGCGCCGGCCTTCATGCCGGCCGCCTGCAGCATGGTACCCATGCCGCCGTCGAACAGCAGGTGTCCCGTGCCATCGATGGCCGCACGCAGGCGATCGTCCTTAATGCGCAGATCGTCGATCGTGCGCGTCTTGTACGTGGCACCGTTGCGACGTGCGGCATCAACAGGTGCCGCCAATGCAGTGCCGTCAGAATCATGAGTGATAAGCGGAGTAAACATCGAGGGCTCCTAATGGCTGGAATAGCAGGTGGTGTGGGCGGCGCGGAAGCGGCAGTGCTCGCGCATGCGGCAGATATTGCAGGTGGGGCGGCTCTGGGCGTCGTGGACTTCGCCTTCGAACAGACCGATCACCGCGGTCACGCTCTTGGTGGGCATGAGTAGGCTGGTGGGTGTGACGGTCAGACCGATGAGCCGCGTGGCGTTGAGCGCATTGACGATTGAGCGCTGGGCCGAGAGCGGGCAGTCGCCGTAGCCGGGACTAAAGCGCCAGTTGCCGGCGAGCCCATGAACGGCGGCGTCCGTCTTGACCTGCTGGTCCATTTGCTCAACGGCGGCTTCCACGTAAGCGGAGCACGCGGCGTCGAGCACGGCGCCCTCCAGGGGATGTTGGGCTCCCGTGGTGCGCAGGCGACGCTCGGCGTCCATGCCGAGGGTGCATGCCATGAGTGCGGCAAAGCGGGCGTCTTTGAGATGTCGATAGATATCGCGACCGCGCAGCTCAACGTTGGTGCCGACCAGGCGAATGCAAGGTTCTCCCTGCTCGTCCACACCCGTGGCATCGACGGCAAACACGCGGCGCACGCCACGGGGCTCAATGTCCAATTCCAGACGCTCGACCACAAGCTCAATACGCTGCGACAGCTCGGGCTCAATCTGCTGGCCGCCGTAACCCAGATACCGCAGCATCTCGGCACGGTCGACACGGGGATGGTACGCAGCATCGATACGGTAGAGCGCCGGCGACGCAAGGTCGGCCGGCACTTCGACAGCGATTGTATCGATGTGCGGTTTTTCCATTACCCCAGGCGCTCCATAATGGTCGCGGCGATCGCAGGACGGTTCATAGTGTACAGGTGCAGGCCGTCAGCGCCGTGCTCCTTGAGGTCGCAAAGCTGACGGGCTGCATAATCTACACCAGCTGCCTGCAGGCTCTCGGGGTCGTTCTCGTACTTGGCGAGAATCTTGATGACGGGGGAGGGCAGCGACGCGCCGCACATAAAGACCATGCGGCTGATCTGCGACTTGCCCATAAACGGCATGATGCCCGCGGTAATGGGCACGGTGATACCGGCCTTGTCGGCAAGCTCGCGGAAGTGGTAGAAGCACTCATTATCAAAGAAGAGCTGCGTCACAAAGAAGCTTGCGCCGGCGTCCTGCTTTTGCTTGAGGTGTTCGACCGAGAGGTTGAGGTCCTCACAGGCAATGTGGCCCTCGGGGTAGGCTGCGGCGCCCACACAAAAGCCGGCGTCGACGAGCTCGGGGATGAGGTCGCGGGCGTAGGCGTAGTCCGAGGCGGGCTTGTCGTCCTCGGTCGCGCCGGCAGGGAGATCGCCACGCAGGGCCAGAATGTTTTCAACGCCGGCGGTGCGATACTCGTCGATCTTGGCGGCGATATCGGCATGCGAGCGGCCCACGCAGGTAAGGTGTGCCACCGAGGGTGTATCGAATTCGCTCGTAATCATATGCGCGATGGGGGCGGTGGTGGCACCGTTGCCCGAGCCGCCGGCCGAGCAGGTGACCGAGACAAAGCTCGGCGAAAGCTTGCACAGATTGCCTGCCACTTCGCGAGCCGTATCGAGGGTAAGCTCGCCCTTGGGCGGGAACATCTCAAACGAAACGGGTGCGGTGCCCTGGGATGCTGCCTGCTTAAAAACCTCGTCGACGCGCATATCGTGCTCCTCTAGATACGTAATAGTGTGATGTGTTGTAAGGATTCTACAGCACCACTGTGTCACGGCGGAGTTTCACTCGCTATTTGGGGATACCAATCAAAGATGCCTTGCTATCGGCATTTCCTATAACAGAGCGGCTAATCTAGGCACGGACTATAAAGACTGGTATCTGATGCAAAATACCAGTTAATAGAGCTCCATCCCAAATTGACTACCCTTAAACCATGGGGAGAGGTCTGCTATTTATACAGTTGATTGGCTGTTGAGGGTGGCAACGCCGCCTCGATAGGGTAACCTCATTGATTGGTTTCGCGACGGCAACATAACGGTAATGTCGCGGAAACACGGCGAGTCTAAGCTATGACTCGTTCGTTAGTAATCAACACCGCTTCTCACGCGGTGCCGATACGAAGGGAGTTCCGTATGGCCGAACTTACTGACCGCTTCGGGACCATGGTGTTCTCTGAGGAAGTCATGAAGGACTACCTCCCCAAGGACATTTGGAAGCGCCTTGCTGCAACCCTCGAGGGCGGTGAGCCGCTCGACCTGGATGTGGCCAACGCCGTTGCCCATGCCATGAAGGTCTGGGCCATCTCCAAGGGCGCGACGCACTACGCGCACTGGTTCCAGCCTCTTTCGGGCATTACTTCCGAGAAGCACGACAGCTTCTTGGAGCCCAACCACGACGGCACCGCCATTACCAAGTTTACGGGCAAGAACCTCATCCAGGGCGAGCCGGACGCCTCCAGCTTCCCCAACGGCGGCCTGCGTGCCACCTTCGAGGCCCGTGGCTACACCGCTTGGGACCCCACTAGCCCCGCCTTTATCAAGGACGATGTCCTGTGCATCCCCACGGCTTTCTGCTCCTACACGGGCGAGGCCCTGGACAAGAAGACCCCGCTGCTGCGCTCCATGACCGCGCTCTCGCGTGAGTCTAAGCGCGTTTTGGCGCTGTTTGGCAAGACCCCCAAGAAGGTCGTTCCTTCCGTGGGCGACGAGCAGGAGTACTTCCTGATCAAGAAGGACGCCTATCGCAAGCGCAAGGACCTGGTCATCACCGGTCGCACCCTCTTTGGTGCTGCTCCCTGCAAGGGCCAGGAGCTCGAGGAGCACTACTTTGGCGCTATCCGCCCCACCGTCTCGGCCTATATGAAGGATCTGGACGATGAACTGTGGGCGCTCGGCATTCCTGCCAAGACCAAGCACAACGAGGTTGCTCCCTGCCAGCATGAGCTCGCACCGGTCTATGGCGAGGTCAACGAGGCCATCGACCAGAATCTGGTCATGATGGAGAAGATGAAGCTCATTGCCTCCCGCCACGACTTGGTCTGCCTGCTGCACGAGAAACCCTTCGAGGGCATCAACGGTTCGGGCAAGCACAACAACTGGTCGCTTGGCACCGAGTCCGAGAATCTGCTCGATCCGGGCGACACCCCGCTCGACAACCTGCAGTTCATCGTCTTCCTCACCGCGGTGATCGAGGCCGTCGATAACTATCAGGAGCTCCTGCGTGCCTCCGTTGCCTCGGCCGGCAACGATCACCGTCTGGGCGCCAACGAGGCTCCTCCGGCGATTATGTCCATCTTCCTGGGCGACCAGCTTACCGAGGTCGTCGAGAAAATCATCGATGGCAAGGCTTCCGTCCATGCCACGCGCGGCGTGCTCGACCTGGGCGCCGATACCCTGCCCAAGCTGATGCAGGACAACACCGACCGCAACCGCACCTCCCCGTTTGCCTTCACCGGCAACAAGTTCGAGTTCCGTGCCTGCGGCTCCGAGCAGAACGTCTCCGACTCCAACCTGGTGCTCGATGCCGCCGTGGCCAAGTCGCTCAAGTCCTTCGCCGACGCGCTTGAGGGTACGCCCGAGGATAAGTTCCAGGACGCCGCGCTCGAATACTGCAAGAAGGTCCTGACTGACCACCAGCGCATCCTCTTCTCTGGCGATGGCTACTCCGACGAGTGGCCCGTCGAGGCCAAGAAGCGCGGCCTTGCCAACAACAAGACCACGGCCGATGCCCTGCCCGCCTTTGTTTCCGATAAGGCTATCGCGCTCTTTGAGGAGACGGGCGTCCTGACCAAGGCCGAGGCCCAGTGCCGCTACGACTGCAAGCTCGAGAAGTACAACAAGCTCATGAACATCGAGGCTACCACGATGGTTCGCGAGGCGCGTCGTACCTATCGCCCGGTCATTACCGCCTATGCCACCAAGGTCGCTAAGGGCCTTGAGACTATTCGTGCCGCTGGTGCTGAGGCCGCCATGCAGTGCGAGCAGAACACGCTCAACAAGCTCTGCAACGGCATCACCACCATCAACGACTCCATCAAGGCGCTCGACGCCGTGCATCAGAAGGCCGAGGGCCTCGATGGTCAGGAGCAGGCCAACGTGTACGCGCACGAGGTCGTTCCCGCTATGGATGCGCTGCGCGCCGCCGTGGATGCCATGGAGGAGATCGTGGCTGCCGACTACTGGCCGGTCCCGACCTACGACGACATCCTGTTCTACGTGTAGGGCGTAACTGACATATCGTCACGGTATTGAGCCGGGGTCCGCATCGCGCGGGCCCCGGCTTTTTGTTTGCGAAGGACGCTTTGAAGCCCGTTTTGCCGCCGATGTGCCTAGGTATAAAGGGCTATGGGCAAAAAACGTCAAATATGAGTACTGTCACAAGTCCTGTAACATTATTTATTTGCAAAATATGTAGTGTTACGCAACATATGTCCAAGTACTTAGCCGATAAACGTCTGCAATTTTTCCGCCGTAGGACGCCCGACGGCTAAATCGCCTTCTGAAGGCATGAAATCGCTGTAACTAAAATGGTAACAGTACTCATATTTGCCATTTTTTGACCACAGGCCTTGCGATGATGCCGGGATTCGCACCCTGTCGGGTTCGAATCCCGGCATATCGGTAGCAAAAAGCCCGTCACCGCGGGGGTAACGGGCTTCTAGTTTCAAATGGTGCCCCCAGCGGGATGTCCGCGTGCGGCTGGCGCCGCCCGCTTCCGCTGCGTCGCTCCGCTCCTTGCGTGCTGCGCTGGAAAACGCTTGCGCGTTTCCTCAGCTTCGCACCCTGTCGGGTTCGAATCCCGGCATATCGGTAGCAAAAAGCCCGCTACCGCGAGGGTAACGGGCTCTTCAATTCAAATGGTGCCCCCAGCGGGATTCGAACCCGCGATATCCACCTTGAAAGGGTGGCGTCCTTGGCCGCTAGACGATGGGGACAGCGGGAAAGAGTATAGCAGACTTTTTTAGCCGTTCACATATCGTTGGCAAACTGAAAAACCACCACAAAGGTGCCTGTCCCCTTTGTGGTGGTGAGGTGCTAGGGGAGGAGCTTCATGGCGGCGTCGTGGGCGGCGTGCTCGTAGGTGTCGTCGAGGGGCTTGAGCGGCAGCAGGGCGGCAGCCTGTGCATCGCCACGGCGCTCGAGGGCATGGGCGATCAACCAGTCGGCGAGCTCGGGGTTCTTGGGCAGCGCCGGGCCATGCAGGTACGTGCCGATGACGCCCTTGTAGATCAGGCCCTCAAAGCCATCGTCGCCGTTGTTGCCGGTGCCCGTGACGACGGACGTTCCGAGCGGCGTGGCATCGGCGTCCAAAAGCGTGCGGCCGCCATGGTTCTCGAATCCCACAAAGGGCTCAGGTGCCAGGTCGGTTTTGACGGCTACGTTGCCGATCAGGCGGTCGGAGCCGCGTACGGTTTCGGCAGCAATGACCCCCAGACCCTCAATGCGATCCTCGCCCATATAGTACGAACGGCCGAGCAGCTGATAGCTGCCACAGATGGCGAGCAGCGAGCCGCCATCCTCAACATAGGATGCGACCTTGTCTTTTTGGGCGAGCAGCTCGTGTGCCACGGCTAGCTGGTCGCGGTCGGAGCCGCCACCCATCATGACGATATCGGCATCGGTGAGATCGAGTGACTCGCCCATACGGACCTCGTCCACGCGAACGGGGATGCCGCGCCAGGCGCAGCGACGCTCGAGGGCGATAACGTTGCCGCCGTCGCCGTAGAGGTTGAGGGCATCGGGGTACAGGTAGACGATGCGCAGCGGGCGCGAAAGCTCGACTGGCGCGATGCCGACGGGGACGGCACTGCCATCGGCACACGTTGCAGCGCGGGCAGCAACCGTGGCTGCATCGGCACCCTTCAGCCCATCGAGTTCTTTGACCAGCGGCGGGAAGGCCGTGTAGTTGGCGACGGCATAGAAAGTGTCGCCTGCGGCTTCATCCGCAACGGCGCCAATTGCCTGCGCGACGTCCGAGATAATCGCGGCATCGATGCCGGCGTACTTGAGGCGTACCTGCATGTCGTGCGCACGCGTGCCTCCGGCAAAGGCGACAAGACCCGGTGTGTCGGCGATGCGCTCGAAGTCGACGTCGTAGATCCACGAGACATCGTGGCCGTCGGCGTCGTTGTCGTTCAGGAAGAAGGCGCAGAGCCTGCCGCCTGCCGTTTTAATGGACTGGATCTGGCGATCGAAGCCCACGGGATTTTTGGCCAGGTTTGCCTCGACGGTACGGCCGGCGATCTCCCAGCGGCCCATACGTCCGCCGGCGGGGACGTAGGCATCGAGCGTAGGCTGTAGAAACGCCGTGTCCACGCCCAACTCGCGTGCGGCAAAGAAGGCGGCGGCAACGTTATAGACCATGTACAGACCGTTGTAGCGTGTGGCGATGTGTACGGCAGCCGCGTCGGGCGCAGATCCAAAGACCAGGTCGAAGCCGTAGCCGTCGCAGCCGAGCTTCACGCCCGTCACACGGCGGACCAGTGCGGGGCGTGCCCAACCGCACGAGGGGCAATGGTATGCGCCAAGCTGGCCGTATTGCACGTAGTCGTACTCCAACGGGGCGTTGCACTGCGAGCAAAAGCGCGAGTCGCTAATGCGGTCGGACTCGGTGTCGGTGGCGCCGTCGATGCCAAAGGCAATACTCGCATTGGGAACGCGCGCGGCAATCGAGGCGCACAGCGGGTCGTCGGCGTTGTAGATGAGCGTCGTTGCCGGCGAAAGCTCCAACGCGTGGGCGATGACCTCCTGGGTGTGATCGATCTCGCCATAGCGATCTAGCTGGTCGCGGAACAGGTTGAGCAGCACAAAGTACGTCGGCTTGAGCTTGGGCAGAACGCGTACGGTGTAAAGCTCATCGCACTCAAAAACGCCCACGCGCTTGCCGCTGCTGGTGTGTTTAAGGCCGCCGCGGGCCTCGAGCAGAGCACCTACCACACCAGGCTCCATATTGTTGCCGGCACGGTTGCACACCACGGCAGCACCGCTGGCAGCAACGGCGTCGGCGATGAGGTTGGAAGTGGTGGTCTTGCCATTAGTACCCGTAATCACCACGCTGCGGTCGACAAGGCCAGCGAGGTCGCTCAGCAACTCGGGGTCGATCTTCATGGCGATGCGGCCGGGGAGTACGCCGCCCTGGCGCTTAAGGACGGAGCGCAGCCCCCAGCGAGCGATATCGCTCGAGGTGCAGGCAAGAGATGAGCGGAGGTTCATGAAACCGTTCCTAACGTAAACGACATGGTCGGGTCGAGTGCGTCACTAAAATCCGTAGCGGCGCGCAAATTCCTGGGCAAGCTGCGATACATCTTCGCAGGCGTTGGCCCAGGGGGCAAAGTCGGGAGTGTCCGAGATAATACCGTCCGCTTCCCAAACGGCCTGGTGCGAAAGATCCCAGGGATCGTGTGGCTCGGGCCGGCAGGGAAGGTACGGTGTCTGGTACATGGGGTTCAGTAAGAAGAACGCGCCACCCTCGCAGCGGTTGGCGAACTCACGCAGCGCGCGTGTCGCCGGGCGCATCTTGTTTGTTTTGAACAGCAGAATCGTGCGGGCGAGCAGATACCAAGGAGAGTTCTCGAGGGCATCGGCCCCCATCTGCTCCTCGAGCTGGTGGGCCAGGGCAAAAAAGCCGTCCTCGTCTTCCAAGCGAGCGAGGGCGAGTAACACGGTGCCTGCCGCTCGGGTGGGATAGCCTTCCGCCTTAAGAACACGGCGAGAATAGTTGACGGCAGCACGGTAGCGGGCGCTCGCCATGCACAGCTGCGAGATGGCCTCGAGTGTGTGAAGCCACCCGATAAGCGCCGGCTCGCTCACGGTGAGCTCTGCCGCCGTCACGCCGTCCGTCAAAACTTTGTTGGCCCAGTAGTGCGGGGCCTCCATATCGAACCCGGGCACGCTTTGCTGCAGGTAATCGGCCGTGGTTGCCTCGAGCTTCATCAGGTCGCCCAGGCAGGCGTCAACGGGTGTGTCGGCCAGGATGATGGCGAGCAGCTGCGCGTCGACGGTCAGTGCGTCGACGCGGACAATCTTGAGCAGCTCATCGCGCATGTCGTCGAACAGGCGATTGCGCGTCTGCTCAAACTCCTCGTCGCTGCCCATATCTTCGATGCGATGGAGCTCGTCGAGCAGGTGGCGATGAACACCGGCATAGGACAGCAGCGCCTGGGCATGCTCGGACTGCGCGTACTTTTGGGGATTCGCACTAATGTCGTTATGGACAAGCTCGCGTGCTGCATCGGTGAGCTCGGGGTGCGACGCCAGATAGGTGCGCTCCAGGTAGGCGGGGATGTAGACGCTCGGATCCATTAGAGGTCTCCTCCCTTAAATGGAAGCCCCTGCTCGGCTGCGCGCAGGATGCGCTCGTCGATTTGGGAGCGCACGATGTCGTTGGTGGCGACCCAGGCGGCAAAGCTGGCGTTGTCGGGGGCGCCCAGGCCCTCCTGCAGTACCGGCGTCGCCTCGGACAGCGCAAGGACAAGCTCGTCGGTGGAGCCCACACCCACGTTGACGCGGGCATAGACGCCATCGGGAAACTCGGTTTGGAAGTAGAGTGCCTCGGCTGCGTGCGGACACGAGCGCACAAGGATACGCAGGTAGTGCTCGGCGCCCTCGTAGTCCAGTTCGCGCCAAGCCGTGCTCATCAGCGCGATGAGCGTCCACGGGTCCAAGTCGCGCTCCGCATCTTTGGGGCGGCGGCGCAGTGGGGTATTCGCGAGGTACGGCACGGAGTGTGCGGAGCGAAAGCGCTTGAGCTCCTCGGCGGGGTATTCGAGCTTTGCCATGGCGAGCATCGCGGTGTGGCGGACACCAGCGGGGTCGTTGGGCGCAAAGTCCAAGCTGCGATTCGCGGCTTCGAGCGACATGCGATAGCGGCCGCTAATGAGGGCGCGCGATGCCAAGGCGGCAAGCCAGCGCAGATAGGGGCGGCGCGTAAGGTCGCCTGCGGCCTCGCGCTCGTAGGGGTCCTGGGCCGAGGCGATTTTGAGCGCTAGGTCGTGCTCGACCTCATCGCACTTGGACACCAGGTACTGTACGTATTCCTCGTTGGATTCGGCGGTGAGTGCCGTCAGCATGCGCTGAGCGTCCCAGTTGGCCGGATCGAGTGCGGCCGCCTCGCGGAGCATGTTCTCGGCAGCTGTCTCTTCTTGCTCTGCCTGGGTATCGTCAGGGATAAAGGGAATGCGGTAGTCGACAGCGTCGACCACCTTGGCAATGAGGTGCCCGGCGCGGTCGCGGTCGTGCACGATGAGCGGTGCGGGGTTGCGGGTGAATTGTTCCATCAGACGCTCTACGGCGGCAGCGTCGGTGAGCGGGATATTGTCGCGGCGCAAGGCCTCAAGAACGAGGCGATGGCAATCCTCTTGAATGGGATCGAATGCCATGGGGCCTCCTTTGCTGCGGTTAGGGTTCAAATGTTTCTATATAAGGTTCTAGTTTACCCGCATGTGGCACACCGGGGGTGCCGCACTTGGACTTGCACCTTTGCACCACGAAGACGGATGTCGCACAAATGTCGGCACCTTGGACGACCGAGTGGTATCACGGTGCCGCAAACGGTCGATTTTTGGCGGCGAACGGTGCATATTTTGGAGGGGCACCGTCCTGCCCAGGATATGTAGTCAACCTTGATAAAACGTTTGCCCAGCTTGGGAGTATGAATGCCGCACAAGGGTCTTCAGGGATAGAAAAAACGTTTCATCATTGGCGGCTTTAGGTGAATAACTGACCAACCAGAACGGTAAAATAGTGTTTGTCTGAGCGTTGAGACGTTTAGACATCGCGCATTGTCATCGCCGGCAACGCGCAAACGGTCCTAACGGAGCCAATCGGGTGCTCCGTTATATACGCAAGTCTAAGAGGGGCTTGTTTAGGAGGCACAGTATGGGACGTTTTACCAATCCTCGCGATCTGTACTTTGGTGAGGGCGCTCGCCACGAGGTGAAGAACCTCAAGGGCAAGAAGGCCATCATCGTTTCTGGCGGCAGCTCTATGCGCCGCGGCGGATTCCTGCAGGACGTTGAGGCCGACCTTAAGGAAGGCGGTTTCGAGGTCAAGCTGTTCGAGGGCGTCGAGTCCGACCCGTCCATCGAGACGGTCATGAAGGGCGCCGAGGCCATGCGCGAGTTCGAGCCCGACTGGATTATCGCCATCGGCGGCGGTTCGCCCATCGATGCCGCTAAGGCCATGTGGGTCTTCTACGAGTATCCCGAGGAGTCCTTCGACAACATCATCCAGCCGTTCAGCTTCCCCGAGCTGCGTCAGAAGGCTCACTTCTGCGCCATCTCCTCTACCTCCGGTACCGCTACCGAGGTCACTGCCTTCTCCGTCATCACCGACTACGCCAAGGGCATTAAGTACCCGCTGGCCGACTTCAACATCACCCCTGATGTCGCCATCGTCGACCCCGAGCTCACCTACACCATGCCCGCCAAGCTGTGCGCTCACACCGGCATGGACGCTCTGACCCACTGCATGGAGGCCTACGTTTCCACCTGCGCCTCTATGTTCACCGATGCCAACGCTCTGCACGGCATCCGCGAGATCGTCGAGTGGCTGCCCAAGTCCTATGCTGGCGACCATGAGGCCCGTCAGCACATGCACGAGGCTCAGTGCATCGCCGGTATCGCCTTCTCCTCGGGCCTGCTCGGCATCGTTCACTCCATGGCTCACAAGACCGGTGCTGCCTTCGAGAACGGCCACATCATCCACGGTGCTGCTAACGCCATGTACCTGGGCAAGGTCATCCAGTGGAACTCCAAGGATCCCCGTGCTGCCGAGCGTTACGCTTACGTGGCCAAGGAGATCCTGCACCTTCCCGGCGAGACCAACGAGGAGCTCATCGCTGCACTCGTCCAGAAGATTCGCGACCTCAACGACCAGCTCAACATTCCGCAGTCCATCAAGGATTACGCGAATGGTGGCGTGAAGGTCGACGCCGAGAACCCGCAGATGGTTTCCGAGGAGGAGTTCCTCGCCAAGCTGCCCGAGATCGCCGCGAACGCCGAGCAGGACGCTTGCACGCCCGAGAACCCGCGTGAGACCAAGGCTGCCGACTTCGAGAAGATCCTCAAGGCCTGCTACTACGACACCGACATCGATTTCTAATCGACTCTTGTTATCGTAACGAGGGGCTCCGCACGTATCTGTACGGAGCCCCTTTCTTTTTTCTTTTAGAGAATGGGATAGTTATGGCTGCAATTTTCAATAGCCCCAGCAAGTACATCCAGGGTCCGGACGAGCTCGCCAAGCTCGGCTCTTACGTTGAGCCGCTCGGCGCTAAGGCCCTCGTCATCGTGACGCCTTCGGGCAAGAAGCGCGTCGGTGCCAAGATCGAGGGCGGTTTTACCGAGGCTAAGGCCGAGCTGCTGTTTGAGGACTTTAACGGCGAGTGCTCCAAGGGCGAGGTCGATCGCCTGGTTGCGCTCGCTCGCGACAACGGTTGCGACATCATCGTCGGCGTCGGTGGCGGCAAGATCCTCGACACCGCGAAGGCCGTCGCCTATTACCTGGAGTCCCCGGTTATCATTTGCCCCACCATTGCTTCGACCGATGCCCCGTGTTCGGCGCTTTCGGTGCTCTATACCGATGACGGCCAGTTCGACAAATACCTCTTCCTTAAGGCAAACCCCAATATCGTCCTTATGGATACGACGGTTATCGCGGCGAGCCCGGTGCGCCTGACGGTTTCCGGTATGGGCGATGCGCTCGCAACCTATTTCGAGGCTCAGGCGACGCACGATGCCGACGGCGGCACCTGCGCCGGCGGCAAGGGCGGAATGGCCGGTCTGGCGCTCGCCAAGCTCTGCTACGAGACGCTTATGGCCGATGGCGTCAAGGCCAAGGTCGCGCTGGAGAAGGGCGCGCTCACGCCTGCCGTCGAGCACATCATTGAGGCCAATACGCTGCTTTCGGGCATTGGCTTTGAGAGCTCGGGCCTTGCCGCTGCTCATGCCATCCACAATGGTCTGACGATGCTGCCCGAGTGCCACGGCATGTATCACGGCGAGAAGGTCGCCTTCGGCACTATCGTCCAGCTGGTACTCGAGGATGCCCCGACCGAGAAGCTCGAGGAAGTCTTGGGCTTCTGCATTGAGCTTGGCCTGCCGGTCACGATGAAGGAACTTGGCGTTGCCGAGCTTACGCGCGAGCAGGCCATGATTGTTGCCGAGGCCGCGTGCGCGCCCGAGGACACCATGTGCAATATGCCGTTTGAGGTGACGCCCGAGATGGTCGCAAACGCCATCCTGGGTGCCGACGCACTGGGTCATTATTACCTTATGGATGAGTAAACTAAGGTAAGGAAGGGGCAAAGCCGACAGATGGCTTTGCCCCTTTTTTGCTATGGTGCAAAGTGGCCTGTCTCCAATGCACAAGTTGGTGCAGAGGGCAGGTTACTTTGCGCCAATCGTTGTTTGATGAAGGGCGGATTCTCGTATGGCGCTCCCATGGTTTATGGCGGTCCGGGCCGGTATGTTCAGGGGCCGGGAGAGCTCTCGCGTCAAGGCAGATTTCTGTCATGGCTGGGGTGCTCCGCCTATGTCCTGTTTGACCAAGGCACCGAGGATCGACTGTGCAAACAGGTTGTCGATGGATTTCTGGGCGAAGATCTAAGCGAGCCGTTCTTTAAGATTTATGACGGTCCGTGCAGCGAGATTTCCGATGTCGACCTGCAAGGTGTTGCAAATGCGGTCTTTAGTAACGAGCGTAACATGGCCAACGAGCAGGCCAAGGTGACCAAACAGAAGCTCGTGCAGCTCATGTGCGAGGCATAGCTTGGCGCTTGATCGACCTTGTGCAATCGGGGCGGCGATAAGCCATGGGCTATTTGCCGCAAAGATGCGCCGCGTGTAATTTACCCGAGGCGTGGGCCGATGGCGTATCATTATCTCTTGCTTGTTTGCACTGCTCAGGGAGGGGCCGCGCATGGCGCAGGAACACGATCTGTTTGATGACATTATCGAGATCAGCAAGGGTTTCGACTTTCTAAAAAACCCGCTTGGCGGTGTGACCGATGCGCTCGATCCGTCGGCGCCGCAGTGGAATCCTGCCGACTACAAGGAGCGTCCGCGTGGCAACACCATTCCGTGCCTGACCTGCAAAAACGAAAAGAGCAGCTGCACCGCGTGCATGGACGTTTGCCCGGTCGACGCTATCGAGGTCGAGGAAGACGCTATCGAGATCCTCGACTCCTGTCGCAAGTGCGGCCTGTGCGCCGCTGCCTGTCCGACCGAGGCGATCATTTCGCCGCGCCTGGCGCCCAAAAACCTGTATGACGATATCGTCTCTGCTGCTACGAGCCACGAGACCGCCTACGTCACCTGCACGCGCGCCCTCAAGCGCATGCCGCGCGAAAACGAGGTCGTCGTTGCCTGCGTGGGCGATATTACGGCCGAGACCTGGTTCTCGGTACTGGCGGACTATCCCAACGTGAGTGTGTACCTGCCGTTGGGTGTGTGCGATAAATGCCGCAACACCGGTGGTGAGGACATTCTGGGCGAGGCCATTGCTACCGCCGAGGAGTGGGCGGGCACGGGCATGGGTCTGGAGGTCGATCCCAAGAGCCTCAAGTGCCATAAGCGCCGCGAGTACGAGCGCAAGGAGTACATGGAAAAGATCGCCCGCACCACTGGCCTTACCGTGACCAAGCTCAACCCGGCAACGGCGGCGCTGGCCTCGGTGACGCAGAAACTCAAAGCCCACCGCCACCAGATTACCCAGTTGGAGCGCACGCTCAACACCATGTGCGGCACCACGACGACCAAGCGTCGCCGTTCGCTCACGCACGGGCGGCAGCTGGTGCTCTCGACGCTGCAGAACCACCCCGAGCTTGCCCAGAATATGCAGGTGAGCACACCGGAATGCGATTTTGACAAGTGCACGTCGTGCGGAGAGTGCGTCAACGTGTGCCCCACGTTTGCCTGCGATTTGGTGGGAAGCGGTCGCTTTGCACTGGAGTCCACGTATTGCCTAGGTTGCGGAGCCTGCGTCAAGGTGTGCCCCGAGCATGCGCTCAAGCTGGTCGAGCACGATGCGTCCAATCTGGTCGTTGTCGACCCCGAGGCCGAGGAAAAGGCCGCTCAGAAGGCGAAGGCTCACGAAGAAGCTGAGAAGGTTAAGGCCGAGGCAAAGGCCAAGCTGGACAAGATGCTCGACCAGGTGGAAAAGCTCGCGGACTAGTCAGCGAGCTCTATCTCTGCTTCATTTGCGCCGTCGTGGTGTCCGGATTCGCCCGGATGCTGCGGCGGCGCTATACTTATACGGTTTGAAGTACCTGTACCAAAAGGAGCTGTCGTGTCCCTTTCCATCGGTATCGTGGGCCTGCCCAACGTGGGCAAGTCGACGCTGTTCACCGCGCTTACCAAAAAGACCGGCCTTGCCGCCAACTACCCGTTCGCCACGATCGACCCCAACGTGGGTATCGTCGACGTGCCCGATAGCCGCCTGCAAAAGCTCGCCGACATCGTTAACCCGGGTCGCATTGTGCCGGCTACGGTCGAGTTTGTCGACATCGCTGGCCTGGTGAAGGGTGCCAACGAGGGCGAGGGCCTGGGCAACCAGTTCCTGGCAAATATCCGCGAGACCGATGCCATCTGCGAGGTCGTGCGCTACTTTAAGGACCCCAACGTCATGCGCGAGGTGGGCCGCACGGGCGAGTTCGTCGACCCCGTCGGCGACGCCGACACCATCATGACCGAGCTTATCCTGGCCGACATGGGCACGCTCGAGAAGCAGCTGCCTAAGCTCGAGAAGGAGGCCAAGCGCGACAAGGAGCTCATGCCCAAGTTTGAGGTCGCCAAGCGCCTGCTCGCCTGGCTCAACGAGGGCAAGCGCGCCGCGTCCATGGAGATGACCGACGAGGAGCGTGCCGCTGCCAAGGGCCTGTTCCTGCTCACCATGAAGCCCATCCTGTATGTGGCCAACGTAGACGAGGACATGCTCAACGAGGACCTGGCGCCCATCGATGGCGTCAAGCCGCTGCCGATCTGCGCCAAGATCGAGGCCGAGCTTTCCGAGCTCGATCCCGAGGACGCTGCCGACTACCTGGAGAGCCTGGGCCTGGAGCAGCCCGGTCTGGACGTGCTCGCGCAGGCAGCCTACAAGCTGCTCGGTCTGCAGTCGTTCTTTACGGCCGGCGAGATGGAGGTCAAGGCCTGGACGGTTCGCCAGGGCGCGACCGCTCCGCAGGCCGCCGGTGTTATCCATACCGACTTTGAGCGCGGCTTTATTAAGGCCGAGGTCATTGGCTATGACGACTACATCGAGCTCGGCGGTGAGCAGGGCGCCAAGGCCGCCGGCAAACTGCGTATTGAGGGCAAGGACTATGTCATGGCCGATGGCGACGTCGTGCACTTCCGCTTTAACGTGTAAGGGCGACGCATATGTTTAAATACGGCAAAAAAGCTGGCTACATGGGTATTGCGCTGCTCGTACTTGCGGTGATTCCACTGGTGGTCGCAGCGTGCGTTATCCCCAACATTGGTCCCGAGGTGGCAACGAAGTTTAATGCCGCCGGCGAGGCGACGCGCTGGGGCAAGAGCTACGAGCTGTTGGCGCTGCCGGTACTCAATCTGCTGCTGAGCGTGGCGACGTACTTTACGGCGGGACGCCAGGCAAAAAATAATGATGACTCCGCCGCCATGGCGCGCATCGTGTGCGAGCGCTACCTGCGCAACGGTTGCATCACGGGTGTGTTCCTCAACGTGATCAACGTTTACTTTATGTACTCGGCGATTACCGGAACGGGCTTTGGCTTTGGTTTCTAGCTTGTCCTTTTAGGCAACGAGCCTGCAAGCATATTCGATGGCTGCTGCGAGGCCGCCGCTCGATCGTGGTTTAAAGACCATGTCGGCGGCGGCCTCGTTTTCGTATCCGGCGCCGCGAAGACAGAGCGCGATACCGGCTTCCAGGAGAAGAGGCAGACCGCGTTGGCTGGTTGCGATTACGGCAGCCTGATTGAGCGGGCAGCTGTGCGTCTGGCATTGGATGGCAAGTTCACCTTGCGCCGGGCAAGGGACCAGAACGGTGGCGACGCGACTTGATAGCAATGCAAATGCTGTGCGCTCATCGGGTGAAAGGCATTCGGCTTCAACGACGACGAGCTTGGGCGGCGCGCTGTTTGTGCGAGGCGTGGCTCGGTACATGCGGACCGAAGAACCCGACATAGAAAACTCCTGTGTATTCGGCAAAACGTAAACTATAGTTTACGTTTATGTTCGGCTCCATTTCAAACTCGGCTGCATGGACGAACGTGCGAAACAGATTCTTGGTAGGCGGGTCGAAGAGACACGCAGAGACCTTGGTATCTCCAAGGTTGATTTTTGTGTGGCGACAGGAATCAGCCGACCCTACCTCGACCGAATCGAAGATGGGACGGCAAATTTCACGCTCAAGGTTCTATTTAAGATCGCGCCCGCACTCGGCATGACGGTATCTGAGCTTCTCGAGGGTATCGAATAGGGCGTTCCCCCGCTGTATTTGACGCTCTTTGGGCGGGTCCCCCCTGGTTGCGATGTGCAAAATCGCGAGTATTCAGCACCAGTTCGGCCGTAGATGGTAGCTCGAGCGGCTGGCTTTGCCTTTTTGACAGTAGATAATCCACACGTTAAATAAAAATGAGGAATAAATATTTACTAGACGGACCCTTCGTCCTAAAAGTTCGTCTAACAATCGGCCGATTCTATGCCTCCGGAGGAGAAATTGCAGAATACTCCGATTTTTGCACGGCCTGAGGGGGACCACCTGTCGTTTAAGGCTGCGATAAGTGGAGCTGCCTTAGGGATTACGCCATCGGGATGCGGTCGTGGTTGACTTGGCTGTAGAACAGGCGCTGAATCTCGGCGGCATCGCGTGACTGGCCGAGTGCCCACATGGTCTTGGCCACGAGCGTCTCGGTGGTCATGTCGTCGCCGCGCAGAATACCCGGATGATCGGCGTAAGCGCGGCCGACCTCATAAACGCCCAGATCGAGGCCCTCTTCGGGGACCTGCGTGGTCATAACGACGGTGCGGCCCGAATCGACCCAGCGAAAAATTGCCTCTTGGAACGACCCGCCCGACTCACCAAACTCGGGGATACCGCCAATGCCAAAGGTCTCCAGAATCACGGCGTCGTAGCTATCGGCAAGGGCGTCGAGGATGCCCGGGTTTACGCCGGGCGTAAGCTTGAGTACAAATACGCGCGGGTCGATGCTGTCGTAGAAACGCACCGGGTTTTCGCCCTGATGCGTGCCGTGAAGCCCGTTGCGCACAATGCGGTCGTTGCGGATATAGGCGATGGGCGGATAGTTGACGCTAATGAACGCGTTAAAGCTCATGGTGCGCTGCTTGCGGGCGCGCGTGCCGGCAATGGTGACGCCGCCAAACACGATCGAAACGTCGTGCGAGTGCTCGTCGAGCGCATAGAGCAGGCTCTGGTACAGATTGAGCTTGGCATCGGTAAAGGGGTTGCCCATGGGCTTTTGCGAGCCGGTGAGCACGATGGGCTTGGGGCTGTCTTGAATCAGGTAGGAAAGCGCTGCTGCGGTGTAGCTCATGGTGTCGGTGCCGTGCAGAATCACGAAGCCGTCGTGGTCGGCATAACCCTCGACGATGACATCGCGGATGCGCATCCAGTCGCTCGGGCGCATGTTGGTGCTGTCGATGTTCATGGGCTGCACGACGTCGAGCTCGCAGAGCCCCGAGATCTCGGGGACGCTCTGGGCGAGCTCCTCACCGGTCAGGGCGGGGGAGAGGCCGTTGCCGTCCTCGGTCGATGCGATGGTGCCGCCCGTGGCGATGAGAAGGATGCGCTTCATGCTGGTATTCCTATCGTATTTGCCGCCGCAGAGGCGGAGTCGTTCGGCAGTATTGTGGCACAGGGCGTCCAATGTTCAAACGTATTACATCATCTGTAACGTTTGGTAACACTTCAATTGTTGTTAAATAGGGGCCCAGGTCGTGCGTTTGCCGTGCGCTGATGGCTGCGAGGGACGAGAAACCCCATATAACGTGTACACTATGAAAGTTATTCTCGTTTATTCGCGCGGGTGGGCACCGGCTCCCCGCCAACAAGAGGGGGAACCATGGATCAAAAGGCTTCCGCAAAGGTCCTCGTACTCGACTTTGGTGCGCAGTACGGTCAGCTCATTGCCCGTCGCGTCCGCGACCTCAACGTGTATTCCGAGATCGTTCCCTGCGACATCTCGGCCGACGAGATTCGCGAGATGAACGCCTCTGCGCTCATCCTTTCCGGCGGCCCGGCCTCCGTGTATGCCGAGGACGCTCCGTCCATCGATCCTGCCATCTTTGACCTGGGCCTTCCCGTCCTGGGCTTTTGCTACGGCCATCAGATCACAGCCGTAACGCTCGGCGGCAAGGTCGGCCACTCCGAGGTGGGCGAGTATGGCCGCGCCACCATCACGCGCACGGCTGGTGCCAAGCTCTTTAACTCCACGCCCATGGAGCAGACCGTGTGGATGAGCCACCGCGACGCCGTTTCCGAGGTGCCCGAGGGCTTTACCGTTACCGCCAGCACCGACGTGTGCCCGGTTGCCGCCATGGAGTGCGTTGAGCGCAAGATCTTCACCACGCAGTTCCACCCCGAGGTCAAGCATTCCGAGTACGGTCAGCAGCTGCTGAGCAACTTCCTGTTTGAGATCTGCGGCCTGGAGCCCAACTGGAGCATGGACAACCTGGTCGAGACCATGACGGCCGAGTTCCGCGAGAAGGTCGGCAACGACCGCGTGATTCTGGCCTTGTCCGGCGGCGTCGACTCCTCCGTCGTGGCCGCCCTGGGCGCCCGTGCCGTGCGCAAGCAGATGACCTGCGTGTTTATCAACCACGGCCTGCTGCGCAAGGGCGAGCCCGAGCAGGTGGAGGAGGTCTTCACCAAGCAGTTTGACGTCGACTTTATCCACGTCCACGCCGAGGACCGTTATGCCGAGCTTCTGGCCGGCGTGACCGAGCCCGAGGAGAAGCGCCGCATCATCGGTACGCAGTTCTGGAAAGAGTTCTTCGCCGTGGCGCAGCAGCTCGAGACCGATGGCAAGCCGGTCAAGTACCTGGCTCAGGGCACCATTTACCCCGACATCATCGAGTCCGGCGCTCGCAAGACGGGCGGCAAGACGGCCACCATCAAGAGCCATCACAACCTGATCCCGTTCCCCGAGGGCGTGCACTTCGACCTTATTGAGCCGCTCGACCACTTCTTTAAGGACGAGGTCCGCGCACTTGGTCTGGCACTGGGCCTGCCGGGTCACATCGTGTTCCGCCAGCCTTTCCCGGGCCCGGGTCTTGCCATCCGCATCATCGGCGCGGTCGATAAGGAGAAACTCGAGATCCTCAAGAACGCCGACGCTATCGTGCGCGAGGAGCTCGACGCCTACAATCAGCGCCTGTTTGAGCAGACCGGCGAGCGCAACTCCGAGCATAGCTGCTGGCAGTACTTTGCGGTCCTGCCCGACATTAAGTCCGTGGGCGTTATGGGCGACGAGCGTACCTATCAGCGCCCGATCATCCTGCGTGCCGTCGAGTCCAGCGATGCCATGACCGCCGACTGGGCCAAGCTGCCCTACGACGTGCTGGCCCGCATTTCCGGCCGCATCGTTGCCGAGGTTCCCGGTGCCAACCGCGTGTGTTACGACATTACGTCCAAGCCGCCTGCGACCATCGAGTGGGAATAGACCGACAGGGTTCTGACCTGCATTTTTGAGTGCCGCAGTGTGACGCTGAGTTTTGTTTCGTACGAGAGTTACGGCAAAGCCGCCAGCGACATTGGTGAGTGAATACGGTAACCGAGCCTCCGTTCCCATGTTGGGACGGAGGCTTTTTCTTTGCCGTTTTACTCCCTTTCACCTGCGATTTCGCGATTTACTCCCCGTGTTTCAAGATGGAAGCGTTTGGTTGCGAGGCACGCTGGTGCGGGGCCTGAGTCGTCAGGCCCCGCACAGGGGGACCGCGATGGTGGCCACCGCGCCGCCCGAGGGGCTGTTGGCGAGCGAGACGGAGCCCCCGTGGGCGCTCGCGGCCTCGGAGGCGGCGTGGAGGCCGAGCCCGTAGTGGC
>UQMU01000019.1 GCA_900542305.1 uncultured Collinsella sp.
TCCGCACATGTGCGGATGAATGTGGGAGGTGTTCGGATGAAGTCGATAATCAAGGCTACCGGGAAGGGCTCGCGATTCGAGTCCCCACCTTAGCATTTGAACCATTTGGCACTATAATTACCGTAGGCATGCGCACAACGTTGCGCTTAATCAAGAGGAGAAAACGTATGGGTCTGTTTGACATGTTCAAGAAGAAGGCTGAGCCCGCGGCTGCCGCTGCTCCGGCCTCCATCTCTGCTTCTGCTGGCGCCGACGTGCTGTGCTCGCCCGTCAAGGGCAAGGTCATCAAGATGGCCGACGTGCCCGATCCCGTCTTTGGTGGCGAGGTTCTGGGCAAGGGCTGTGCCGTGTGGCCCGAGGACGATCTGGTCTACGCCCCCTGCGACGGTAAGGTGACCGTCACCATGGGTCACGCCGTGGGTCTGCAGTCCGATAGCGGCATCGAGGTTCTGGTGCACGTTGGCGTCGATACCGTCAACATGAACGGCGACGGCTTCGAGGGCTTCGTCAAGGCCGACGACGTCGTGAAGGCCGGCCAGCCCATTCTCAAGATCGACCGTGCCAAGATCGCTGCTGCCGGTTACAAGGACTGCGTCGTCGTGGCCGTGTCCAACACCGCCGAGTTTGCCGATGTCGAACTCGCCGTCGAGGCCGACTCCGCTGTCGCCGCCGGTGACGCCATCGTTAAGGTCGTCCGCAAGTAAATTGCGGCATCCAAAGGATGTGCAAGGGTGGTCGGGTTTTCCGGCCACCTTTTTTATTGCACCGCGGGAAAGCGTTTTATTGCACGTTGGGCGGGCTTGCAAACCGTTCGGACGCTAAAACGAACCGACCGTGCCTTCGCGTTGCCGAGGGTGTTCATAAGCGGATAGTATGGGCTTACTTATTACAACGTGCGCCGCGTCCGGGAAGCGCGGTGCCGCTCATTGGGAGGAACAACATGAAAAAGAAGCTGCTGCTTGCACCCCTCATGGCCGTCTTGGTTGCATGTGTGGTCGTGCTTTCCGGCTGTGGAGGTCCTTCGGTTGAGGAGCTCATCACCGAGGATCTTACGACTCAGTTTGACGAGGTCAAGAACGGTGGCGACGACTTCCTCTCTGGTCTGGAGGAGGCTTCGGGCGACGAGTTCGAGCAGCTGGGTATCGATCCCAAGGAGTATGCCAAGACCTATCTCGAGGGCTTTGACTACAAGATCGGCGACGTGACGGTCGACGAAGACAAGGGTGTCGCGACCGCCGAGGTCTCCATCACCTGCAAGTCTATGAACAAGATCGTCGAGGACTTCTCCACCCAGTATCAGGAGAAGGTCGCTGCGCTTGACACGGTTCCTTCCGATGACGAGCTGTACAAGATGGCCGGTCAGGTTATGGTCGATGTGACCAAGGCCACCGAGCCCAGGAAGACCACGGTTATCTTCAAGTACACCTGCAACGACGATGGCGAGTGGTCTGCCGACGACTCCGTCAACTCCGAGATGATGGATGCAATGCTGAGCTAGGGGGTTACGCGGTTCTACGAACCGCGTAACCAGTTGACGCTGCGCGCCGCCCAGGACGACAATTTGTCATTCAAAAGGCGAGGCATGACCAGAAGGTCTATGCCTCGCCTTTTTCATGCCAACTTGTTCGTCCTGGACGTCGCTCGCTGTCCATCCTCTACCTGCGTCGTTGCCATGGTGCGGCACTTGTAGTCATTGGGGACGTTCTTAAATGACCAGGCGGCAGTTGGGGACACTCCTTGTGCCAGCGTTGCATCGAGTGCTTGGGAAGATGCGACCCGGTTTTTGGCCGAATAGTGGGTCGCATTTTCCGGATGGGGTGGGTTGCGGAAAGTGCGACCCGGAATATTGCTCTGAAACGGGATGCGGTTTCCCTGATGCGCCTCAAACGGAAAGCATATCCCATTCCGGAGCTCCAAAACGGGATGCGCTTTCCGCGCGGAAGAATTGTCGCAGCTGCGTTAAGCAGTGTCGCTCGTTACTCGCCCAGAATCAGCGCCGCTAGCTCGTCCTGGGTGTCCACCACGTAGTCGGCGCCGGCGGACTCCAGCTCTGCGCGGCCGCGGAAGCCCCAGCTGACGCCTGCACTCTTAAGGCCGGCGTTGTGACCGGTCAGGATATCGACATTGGAATCGCCCACATAGAGCGTGGTCGACGGATCGGCGCCCAGCTCCTCCATCACATGCAGCGTAACAGGCGCCTCGGGCTTGGGCGGAAACGCATCGACGCGGCCCTGCACCAGCGCAAAGCGCTCGGAACCAAAATACTTCTCGATAAGCGGAGCCGCCGAGACGTGGTCCTTGTTGGTGAGCACGGCAAGCTGAACGCCCGCGGCGCGTAGGCGGTCGAGCGTCTCGATCGTGCCGGCATAGGGGGCGGTGTGGTCTTCCTTGTGCTCGCCGTAGTAAGCCCTAAACTCGGCAAGCGCCTGCTCAAACATGCGGCCGTCGCCCGCATACTCGGCGGGCATAAAGCGCTCAACCAGCTTGAGCATGCCGTTTCCCACCTTGTAGCGGTACTCGTCTACGGCAAACGTGGGCCAGCCGTGCATCTCGCAGGTATGGTTGCCGGCGGCCGCCAGGTCCTCGAGTGTGTTGAGAATGGTGCCGTCCAGGTCAAAGATCACATGGGAAAAAGCTGCTGCCATGGGTGCTCCTGCCGCTTGAGTTGTAAAACGCACCCCATGATACTGGGCATGCGTGCCGGGCATGTTTGGAATCTGAATATCTTTAATAGCCCTGAGCCTTTGTCGTTAGCAAATCCTCGGCAGCTGCTCTCCCACGAGCATGTCGAGTATGCGGGTCGAGCCCCAGCCGGTGCGTACGCGCACGGCGGGGCGGGCGTCCTCGGCAAGCGGCAGCACGCGACCGATGATGGCGGCATTCTCGCCGTAGCGGGCGGCGCGCATGGCGGCCAGTGCCGCATCTGCCTGTTCGGCCGGCACCACGGCGACCATCTTGCCCTCGTTTGCCACCTGCAACACATCATAGCCGAGCATCTCGCAGGCTGCCTGCACGTCGGGGCGTACGGGCACGGCATCCTCATCGACCTCCATGGCAACGCCGCTGGCCTGGGCAAACTCGTTGAGCGTGGACGCCAGGCCACCGCGAGTGGGGTCGCGGAAGCAGCGTGTGTCGGGTGCTGCGGCAAGCACATCGGCAATCAGGTGGTTGAGCGGCGCGGCGTCGCTTTCGATGGTGCTCGAAAACGCCAGACCCTCGCGCTGACTCATGATGGCGATACCGTGGTCGCCGAGTGTACCCGACACCAGGATGACATCGCCAGGCTGGCAGTTGGCGCCGCTGAGCGTCACGCCCGCGGGAACCTCGCCCACGCCGGCGGTATTGATGTAGACGCCGTCGGCCCCGCCGCGCTCGACCACCTTGGTGTCGCCCGTGATGATCGCCACGTCCGCCTCGCGCGCGGTTTCGGCCATGGTCTGCACGATTTGACGCAGCTTGTCCATGGGGTAGCCCTCTTCGAGGATAAAACCGCATGAGAGGTAGCGCACGTTGGCGCCCGAGGTCGCGACGTCGTTAACGGTTCCGCACACGGCGAGTCGGCCGATATTGCCGCCGGGGAAGAACTGCGGCGAGACTACAAAGCTGTCGGTCGACATGGCGATGCGCCCGCTCGCGGGCAGCGCAGCGACGCCGGCATCGTTGCCCTCGAGCGGTTCGGGCGACCCAAAGGCATCCAAAAAGACCTCATCGATGATGCGTTTCATCATCTGGCCGCCAGAGCCGTGGCCCAACAGGACAGTGCTATCGGTGGCAGTACGGGACATATCGAAAACTCCAATCGAGGACGGAATTATATGGGTGAGGTGCAGCGTCGACCGGCCCGCCGTTCGTTAGAGCGGCGGAACCCATTAGCATCGGTAGCGGAAATATGCTGCACAGCTGCCCTCGGAACTCACCATGCAGGGGCCGACGGGATGCTCGGGTGTACAAGCTTGGCCGAACAGAGGGCAGTCGCTCGGCGTAATGGCCCCGCGCAGCACGTCGCCGCAGCGGCACCCACGCGGCTCGACCGTCGTCTCAACGGGCACGTCAAAGCGAGTGCGGGCATCAAAGCGCGAGAACTCGGGGCGGATGGAAAGGCCCGAGTTGGCAATCGGCCCCAGCCCGCGCCACGTGGTGTTGCATGGCTCAAACACCTGCTCGACCAGCTGGCGCGCAACGGGGTTGCCGTCTGCGTTGACGCCACGGCGGTAGGCGTTGTCGATCGCCGGCCTGTTCTCGACAACCATCTGGACCAGCATGCAGATGCCCTGCAGGATATCGACCGGTTCAAATCCCGTGACCACACCCGGGGTATTGAACTCGTCGACCAAAAAGCTAAAGGGCGCCAGGCCCGTGATGGTGGCGACGTGGCCCGGCAGGATAAAGCCGTCGATAGTGGTCTCGGGATCGTTGGCGATGGCGCGCAGCGCCGGCGGCGTGGTCTTATGGGCACAGCAGACCGAGAAGTTCTGCAGCCCGCGCGCGTCTGCCTCCAGGATGGCGGCGGCGATGGTAGGCGTCGTGGTCTCAAAGCCGACGCCCATAAAGATGACCGGGCGATCGGGGTTGTGTTCGGCGATATCGAGTGCATCGAGCGGGGAGTACACAATGCGAATATCGCGCTCCGCCGCCTTTTGCGCGGCGAGCGAGGTAGACGACCCGGGCACGCGCATCATGTCGCCAAAGGTGGTGATGATGGCGCCGTCCATCTTGGCGAGCGCGATTGCATGGTCGATATCGCGGTTGGCGGTAACACAGACGGGGCAACCCGGACCGCTCAGCAGTTTGAGCCCGGCAGGCATAATGGAGCGAAAGCCATAGCGACCGATGCTCACGGTGTGCGTGCCGCAGACTTCCATAAGGTTGATGCTGCGGTTGCCGACAAGCTCATGAATACGATCGATGAGCTCGCGAGCCAGCTTGGGATCGCGGAATGCCGAAAAGTCGATACCGGAGCGAGCCGGCTGTCCGGCCGCCACTAGTAAGCCTCCGCCGGGTTGGTGGCCAGCTGGTCTTCTTCGACCAGTTCGGTCATGGTGTTGACCAGGTCGAGCGTCTCCTGCGCCTCCTGCTCGTCGACAATCTGAATGCCAAAGCCGGCGTGCACGAGAATATAGTCGCCTACCTGTGCCGTCGGCACGAGGCGCAGCGAAACGGGGCGCTCGATGCCCATCATGTCGACGGTCGCCTTAAGGTCGTCGTCGCGTTTGACCACTTTACCGGGAACGGCAAGGCACATAATGTTCCCCTTTTATACGTTTTGCGCTGGATAGGCGCCTAATTACCCATCAGTTGATGGTAGCGCTCGCGGGAGTCACGAGCAAACGCGTTACACCTGTGAGACGGCGGCGCGCAGACTGGCAAAACAGCCTATCGCGATGTTGTCTGCGCAAGACGAGCGCTTGCGACCGCCGCCTGGCCGTAGGCGATGCAGCCGTCATTGACGGGTGCGGTGTGGGGGACAAGGACAGTAAGGCCTGCGCTTTTGAGCTCGCGGGTGAGGAACTGAAGCAGGAGTCGGTTCATGAACACGCCGCCCGAGAGCACGACGGTGTCGATGCCTTCACGGACGCAGATCTCGCTTGCGATGCGGGCCGACGCGCGTGCGATGGTGACATGGAAGTCGAGCGCGAGCTTGCCGGCGGGCACGCCGGTCCTGATTCCCTCCAAAAGCGCCTCAAAAAGCGGTCTGGAGTTCAGAACATGGCAGTCGTCCGGACGGGATGATTCGGTTACGGAAAAGCTGGCCATATTGCCGGTGGGGCAGGCACTTTCACTGCTGAGCGCGCGCCAGGCGGCGGCTTCGAATTCTATGGCGGGTTCGCCCTCGTAGGTTGCCTTGTCGCAGATGCCCAGAATTGCTGCCGCGGCATCAAAGAGACGCCCCATGCTGCTGGTACGCGGGCTGTTGATGCCGCGCTCGATCATGGTGGCTGTCACGCTGCGCGTTTGCTCGTCGAGGCTGTCCAAAAGCCGAGCGGCGCCTGGGTGCTCGAGCAGGCCGAGCTCACTGAGCAGGGCAAAGGCGTTGCGGCGGGCATCGCGCACGGAGGCCGCCCCGCCGGGGAGCGCCCAGGTGCGCAAATGCGCGGCGCGCTCAAAGCCGCCAAGGCTGGCAACAAGAAACTCGCCGCCCCAAATGGTCCCATCGGTACCGGCGCCGGTGCCGTCAAAGGCGATGCCAAGGACGCGCGCGTCGGTTGTAAGCTGGCCCGCGGCGATAGCCTCGGCCATTACGCTCGCGATATGCGCATGATGGTGCTGCACCTCGACGAGCGGCAGATTGCATTTTCGCGCCTGCTCGCGCGCCCACTGGCTCGATAGATAGCTGGGATGTACATCGCAGGCTAAGGCGGCGGGCGCCAAGTCAAAGAGATCTTCCAAGCGCGTGCGCGCGGCGTTCCAGGCATCGAAGGTCCCGCCGTTTTCAACATCGCCGATATGCTGCGACACAAAACAGGTTGCCTCGCCGTTCGTCCCTTCACGCGTGAGCGCAATCGTGGCCTTTTGTTGTGGCCCGCAGGCGAGCACGCAGGACGGAGCGCCGTCGAGCGCCGGCAGCGGCAGCGGCTGGGGTGCATATCCGCGAGCGCGGCGCACGGGCATAACGGCGCCGTCGACCACGCGCACTACAGAGTCGTCGTAGCGCGAGAGGATCGCGCGGTCGTTACCGAGCAACGCGTCGGCGATGCCGGCGGCAACGAGGTGTTCCCAGGCAAGATCGTCGTCGGTCTCGATGGGCTCTTCGCTCAGGTTTCCGCTGGTCATGACGAGCGCGTGCATACCGCGGGCTTCTGCCGCGGCAAGCAGCAGATGCTGAAGCGGGGTGTAGGGGAGCATAACGCCGAGCTCGGGCAGGTCGCGCGCGACGGACGGTGCGAGCGCGAGGGCGTCGGGAGAATCACCGCTCTCGCAAACAGCACGTCGGCGCAGCAGCATAATGGGGCGAATGCTGCCGGCCAGCAAGCCGCGCTCAACGTCGCTGATATGGCACAGGCGTTCAGCGTCGGCAAGGCTGCGCACCATAACGGCAAGTGGCTTGTTGCTGCGGCGTTTACGGCGGCGAAGCTCGGCTACCGCCTGCTCGTTGGAGGCGTCACAGGATAGATGGAATCCGCCCAGGCCCTTGATGGCGACGATGCCACCAAGGGCCAGCAGCTCAACGCAGCGGTCGATAATGGCATCGCTGGTCTCGCGCGTGGTGCCGACGGCCAGCGGCGCGGCGGCTTCGCCCGGCTCATCGCCCACGCTCGCTTCGCGCCACATGATATGCGGCCCGCAATTAAAGCAGGCATCGGGCTGCGCGTGAAAGCGACGGTCGAGCGGATTGGCATACTCCGCGGCACACTCAGGGCACATGGGAAAACGGTCCATCGAGGTAGCCGCTCGGTCATAAGGCAGCGATCGGATGATGGTAAAGCGTGGGCCGCAGTTAGTGCAGTTGATAAAGGGGTAGTGATAGCGTCGGTCGGCGGGATCGAACAGCTCGCGCAGGCAATCGTCGCAGGTGGCGATATCGGGCGAGACGAGCGTCGTGTGCGCGGTCTGGTCCTGCGATGCTACGATGCGAAAGCCTTGCTCGTCGGCGGCGTTCCAGCTGGCGGGCGCGAGATCGGCGACATCGACATGCTCTACGCGGGCTGCCGCAGGCGCATGCTCAGAAAGCGCGGTAACAAAAGCATCGAGCGCATCGGCCAGAGCATGCGCCTCGATATGCACGCCGTCGCCCGCGTTGAGCACCCAGCCGCAAATGCCATGCGCCATGGCCTCGCGATACACAAACGGTCGCATGCCAACGCCCTGCACAATGCCCGTCACATGAATATGCACATGTCGCATGCGACCCTCCTTCATCGAAACCTGCCAAAAAGGACAGGTTTATTTTGGTAGGTTTTATCTGGGAAAACGCAACGCCTTAGTTGTCACTTGCCAAAACAAACCTGTCTGTTTTGGCAAGTGCGCCGCGGAAAGGCCTGCTACAGCCCCAGGCTCTGCTCGGTGGCGGCGCAGGTGAGCTCGCCGTGTTTAACGCCGCGCAGGCCCAGCAGACGGTCAGCCAGCTCGTAGACACGCTCGCCGCGACCCTTAAGCGCCAGAATCTCCAAGCAGTTGTGATGATCCAGATGCACGTGCATGGTCGAGACGATTTCGTCGGTGTAGTCGTGCTGCACCTCGTCCAGGCGACGTGTCAGGTCGCCGGTGTGATGGTCGTAGATCATGGTGAGCGACCCGATGACCTGCTCGTTGGGCGTTCGCATCTGCTCTTTGGCAATGGAGGCGCGAATCAGATCGCGCACGGCCTCGGAACGGTTGGCCACGTCGCCGCGGCGCGCGATTTGCTCGTCAAAGCGGCGCAGCAGGTCGTCGGGCGCGGTGACCGAAAAACGGACCAGCTCGGAGGCGGAGCCGCTGCAACGGCAGCCCACGTCGCCGGTCGGCCCGTGCGGATGCTCGTGCTCGTGATCGCAGGCGTGCTCGTGCTCGGCCACGCTACACCAGCTTTACGGAGCCAACAGAGTTATGGTCGGCCTCGATGGCATCCTCATAGCCCTCGAGTGCGTCGTGCGCCTCGTGGAGCGCCGCCATGGCGGCCTCGAGCTTGGCGCCAATGCGCTCCATATCAAAGTTCTCGGTTGCATGCAGCAGCTGATGGCTCCACTCGTGGGCGAGCTCGATCGTGTCGTCGACCTGCTTGACGCTCATGGCAAGCTGGCTCATGTTCATTCCGACGTCATGCATGGGAAATCTCCTTTTGTACGGGTCTAATCAGTGGTTCAGATTCTACTACGGAGGGCTCCCGCGCCCGCCGCTGTATGCCAGTTGTCCTACGGTGCCAGTGAAGCAAGCGGCGCGACTACGACACCGTCTTCCCGTCGGTAGGCAGTTGCGGTTCCAGTGAGAACGAGCAAGAAGGACGCTTCGCCTTGGTGGGTCGCATCGATTTTAGATGCGAGTTTCTTGAGATTGGCGGCAGCGGTGTCTATAAGCTTTGAGCCAAGCTTAACCTCAACCAGAGCGTACCTGCCGTCATTTAGCACGAGTACGGCATCGGCTTCAAGGTCGGTCTTATCCCGATAGTGGTAAACCTTGCCGCTAAGCAGATCCATATAGGTGCGCAGGTCGCGGATGCACATCGATTCAAACAGAAGCCCAAATGTTTCAAAATCTTCCAGGAGCTTTTGAGGCGTTGCCCCCAGGGCTGCGACCGCAAGCGATGGATCGCAGAAATGGCGCGTCGGACTCGTCCGTACGGCGGTTTTTGAGCGGAGCCGCGGGGCCCATGCCTCGAGATCTTCGAAAACGCAGGAGCGGGTCAAGGCGTCGACATATTCAGAAACGGTATTTCTTGAGGGAGGTTCTCCTTGCATGTCAGCGGCGATTGTGGCGAGCGATGCCTCTGTCGAGATATTGCGGGCGTAGCTTCGAATAATCTGGGCCATCCAAGTCTTATTTCTCCGCAGTCCATCAATCTCGTCGATATCGGAATCAAGCAGTTCCGAGATGTAATCAGGGGCCATGGATAGCGCAATCCCATGGTTTGGCTCGGTAACCGCTTCAGGCCAACCTCCTCGGCAAAGTGAGTAGACGATACGTTCGATATCGAAGTCGACCATATCGGCAACATCGGTGTTTCCATCAAACAGGCTTGCCAGCGAAACTGATCCTGTTGACTCGCGTGATTCAAAAAGTGACATCGGGCGCATGTTTATACGTGCTATGCGGCCGACTCCTGAGTGTGCCGGCATTTCGCTTGCCCGAGGCGTTGCGGAGCCGGTGAGGATAAACCTGCCTCGTCCTTTGCCGCGGTCGATCGCGAACCTTACGGCGTCCCAAAGCTGTGGGGCCATTTGCCATTCATCGATGAGGCGTGGCTCATCTCCTTTGAGCAGGAGAGAGGGCTTCGAATCGGCAAGCTGGATGTAGCTCGGACCGTTATCGGGGTCTTGCATGTAGATGCTGCTTGCGGCTGCCTGTTCAGCCGTTGCGGTCTTGCCGCACCATTTTGGCCCTTTGATTTGGACGGCCCCAGAAGATTTTAGTTTTCTGGCGAGCACTTTGTCCGCGACTCGTGGTAAATAACCGTGTTGAATTGAACCCATGTCACCCTCCTTGCTAGCAGGGTATTATACTGTTAATTTGTGCAAGTTGGACGATTTAGATTGTGCAAGTTGGACGATTTAGATTGTGCAAGTTGGACATTATATCTAGTAAACATTCATGATGCCAAAAGAGAAGCCCTAGAGTCTCCAGGCCTTTGTCGTATAACGCATGATGTCAAGAATGTCGGCCTTGATGTTTGGTGGCAAGGCTTTGAAGAGCGATAGATATTCGTCTTCCTGAGCAGTAAAAAACGCAGGGCTTCCGTCTGGATCTTTGGTATAGCCAAGGATATCGTTGGGCGTGCATCCAAAGAGATCGCACAATGCAACAATGCGGTCCTCTCCTAGTTTTGCTCGACCTGTTTCCCATGCACTATATGTCGCCTTGCTAACGCCAAGACTGTCCGCAATTTGAAGCTGAGTAAGCCCTGACTTTTTGCGGATTCTGGCGAGTGCGGTATGTTTATTGGTCACATCCATGTCGCTCCCGTCTGATATCAAGAGCAACTTTGCAGTTCGGTGCCGGTCAAATGTCTAACTGGATTGTCCTTAGGTGCAATAATTGACATAAAGTCTAATTTGAATAAACTCAAAACCAATATAAATAGACATCGAGGAATGGTGGCTATGGGGAGAGTTGTTGGAATCGATCTTGGGACGACCTATTCGGCCGTCGCTGTGTTGGGAGACGATGGACTTCCCGAAATACTGAAGAATGCGGACGGAGAACCGACTACACCTTCGGTTGTTTTATTCCAATCATTTGACGGAAAAGACGAGCCGCTTGTTGGAACGATGGCCAAGCATTCGGCGGCAAGTGATCCCGATAATGTTGTCCAGTTCGTTAAACGGCAGATGGGAAATCCGGATTGGAGATTCGACTCCGACTCGGGCGTTTCCTACTCTGCAGAAGAGGTTTCCTCCCTTATTATCAAAAAATTATTGCAAGATGCCGAGCAGGCACTTGGAGAAGAAGTATGCGGAGCCGTGATTACGGTTCCCGCATATTTTGATGATGCAAGAAGAACTGCGACAAAGCAGGCAGGTGTAATTGCGGGCACCAAAGTGCTTCGCGTGTTGAATGAACCGACGGCTGCAGCCCTTTCCTTTGGTCTCGATACCGAGAAGAACGGCGTCACGCTTGTCTATGATCTGGGCGGCGGAACGTTCGACGTGACGCTTCTTAAGATAGAGGACGGTTGCTTTACGGTTATCGGAACCGATGGCGATAGAAACTTGGGCGGATTCGATTTCGATAACGCCCTCATGTCGTTTGCAGCGGAAGAGCTTTCGAAGCAGGGGGCGGGTAATGTTCTTGAGGATTATCTGATAAGCGCTGAGCTTCGCGAGAAGTGCGAAATGGTGAAGCGCACTCTCTCGAACGTGGCAAAAGCCAGCCTTCACATTTCGAAAGACGGAAAGCCCTATCGCGTAACTATTACGCGCGAAGATTTCGAACGCGTAAGCAAGTCGCTTCTAACTCGAACAAAAGAACTGGTTGAGGATGTGCTCGAAGACACTGGCTATTCATGGTCGCAGATCGACCATGTGGTTCTTGTGGGCGGTTCGACGCGTATGCCGATGGTGCACAAACTGATTGAAGAAATATCGGGAATGAAGCCTGAGCTCGGGGTAAATCCTGATGAGGCTGTTGCCATGGGAGCCGCCGTTCAGGCAGCGATAGAGATGGAGTCTAGTCTTGATGAGGCGGGTTTACCGAAGGATGGTTTGCCTGACATGCCCATCTTCGAGGTCCCGAGCGTTGTCATCACCGATGTGACATCGCAACCTTTGGGGGTTGTGATGCTCGATAAGGATGGCAAGGATTACAACGAGGTCGTGATTCCGAGGAATTCGCCCGTGCCGGGAAGTTACTCACAAGATGCAGCGACGGTCTGTGAAAACCAATCATGCGTCAACGTCCAGGTGACGCAGGGCGATGACCCTGATTTGAACTATGTGGTAATCATCGGATCTAAAGAGATACCGCTTCCCGCTGGCCTGCCCAAGAGTTCTCCCATCCGCATCGTCTATGAATACGACAAAGAACAGACAGTGCATATCCGTCTATATGACGGGGAGAACGGACGACTGTACGGTGAGTTCGAAATCGACCGCGTGGCGAATATGGACGAGCGGCAACTTGATGCTGCCGTTAACAAGATGAAGAACATCGAGATCGGATAGGAAATCAGATGGAAGAGTTTGTCGACTACTACGGAATCCTTGAACTGCAAAAGGACGCCTCGATTGAGGATATCGAAGAGGCGATCAAGAAAACCAGAAAGCGCTTCAGGCGCCTCGAGGGCTCGCCCGATGCGGAGCAAAGAACGAACGCTGAGAAAATGATGCAGCGCTTGAACGAAGCGGATGAACTGTTCCACGATGAAATGCGTCGTGGTAAGTACGATGCGTCGTATGACGCAAACAAGAGGGAAGTCGGGCGAGAGCCCCATGGCGAGAGCCCAATGTCGAGAACCTCGGGAAGAGACTGGGTCGCAGACGCAAAAGCGTATTATGAGGCGGGCCAATATACAAATGCGTTCCATTCAGCTTGCGAAGCTGTTCGAGCTGACGCGTCTGATGGGTCGGCTTGGTTGTGGCGCGCGCGTGCTTCCCAATTGCTTGATAAATATGACGATGTCATTTTCTCAACATCCGAGCTGCTTAAGTTGGATTCGGACGACGTGTATGCTCGAAAGCTACTGGCATTTGCCTACTACATGACCGATGAATATGAGAAAGCTGAATCTCAGCTTCTTGTTGCTCAAAAGATTGACCCGTCGGATTACTTGATTTTGGCGCTGCTCGCCGATGTGAGGTACTACAGAGGTCAGTATGACGTGGCCCTGCAAATGTGCCGCAACCTTTACGAGGCCCATCCGGATTCTGAAATCGTTAGAAATTCGTTGTGCCGTTGCCTCCGACATGATGCGGAAGACAAGATGAGTTCGCAAGGGAGCAAAGTTTGCTTCGCCAATTTGAAGCAGGTTGAATATGTAGAAAAAGTAATAGCGGAACTAGATTCTATGGGGAAAGTAAATAGCGAAACAGCAAAATGGGTTGTGCAAATGCGCGGAATGACCGAGTGGGCACGCAAGAGGCACTTTGTAAATCAGGAAAATATTGGCAAAGCGATAATCGGTTTCATTGTGCTGTTCTTTATACTCGCCGCTGTTGGTGCTGTGTATGTCTTGATTTACGTGGCGATCGTTGTTGTTGTGGTCATGTTTGAAGTGTTTCCCGAAGGATGGCGGATTAACAAGCGAAATCTAGGAGATGCCGCTTGGAAAACAGGGCTTCAATAATGGATGTACGGTGGGACCAGGCACTGGACGGCTTGGACAGCGATCGCCGGGCAATTATTGACTGCGCCGCACAGCTCAAGACGTCCCTCGCGTCTCTCAAATCAGACTCAAACAAAATCAAAGACCTGGCTACTGGCGAAGCTTTTGCAACGTTGTTCACCGAGTTGTTGTTGGCAATTGACAGATTTAGGTCCGAACCTCTATCGGAGGATTTGCGAACCTCGATTGTGGATGAAGTCATCGAGACGTGCGGTCATTACGGGCTTGAGCGGGTTTCGTGTGCAGGGAAGGTCAACTTGCGGGAGCATGAAGTCGTCGGATTGATTAAGACGTGCGACGCATCAAAAGACGGGGAGATTGCCCGGGTGGAACGGGATGGATATAGGCTTGGCGTAAGGCTTCTTCGCCCGGCGCGAGTGGTTGTCTTTCGGCACGAAGAGGACTGATGGCCAATATGTCGCTGGAAGAGACCTATGCCGAAATGAGGCAAGCGCTCAGCGAGGTCAAGGAATGCCAGGCTCATCTGCTGGGAGCTTGTGAATCCCAATCTGCCTCCGTTGACACGTGGCTGCAGATGACACTGAAGGAGAGGCAGGAGGCAAAAACACGAGCGCTCAATAAACTCAGCATCCGGGAGAAGCGCCGCAACGCCCTTTTGAAAAAGCGAGTGCAGGATACCGTTGACGAGTTGCTGGCGATCGAGGAAGGCTCGGCCCTCAATGCCGCCGAGTATATCCAGATTGGATCGATGTCGAAAACTTCAAAACGCGACGATTTGTTTACGGTGCCCTTTATCGTTCCATTGCTTGGTCATGGCAATATCGTGATGTCGGTTTCAGGCGAGGGCTGCATTTCAGACGGGGTAGTACGCGAGGTAGAGGCCAAGACGCTTTTATCGACTTCAGCGTCGCAAGTTGAAATCATTAGTTTTGACCCGGCACTCAAAAACATCGAGGCTCCTTTTTCGACGATTGGCCGGAACGGGCAAGGCGAGACAGCGGTCAGGTATTTGCATTCGAGGGGCGAACTCGACGCCTTACTTAACGAGCTGACCGACCGTGTGACGCAAATCAACAACGAGTTACTGTCAGACGATGAGAGCCTGGCGGTATATCACCAACGGGTCGGAATGCCAGTCGAGAAGTACCAGCTCGTTGTGATCCACGATATGCCGATGGGAATGGCTGCCGAGCAATACGACCGTATCTGCTCGCTGATGAAGGCGGCCCCAAAGGCAGGCGCTTCTTTCCTAATGATACAACCTAAGATGGACGACTTGCCCAAATGGTATTGCGAGAAGAAACGTTCCTATCCTGTTTCGGAGCGTCTCGAACTATTCTCGGGCAGTCATGCCCGATGGCTGGGTCACGATGGCTACGATGTTGAGCTCTACGAGCTTGACACGATTGAATCGGCGCAAGCCGCGGAGCGGATGGCCCGATCAGCGGCAGAGCTGCGGTTGCCCGAAGTAAAGATCGAGTCGGTGCTTCCCGCGGAGTATTGGATGGAGACGAGCGAGGATGGAGTCACGTTCTCGCTGGGTCTGCGTGGAACCCAGACGGTTGATGTCACGATTGGCTCGAATGAGACTCAAAGACATAATGCACTGATAACCGGCGCGGTCGGACAGGGTAAATCGAATCTGTTGAAAGATATCATCTACGGTTTGTGTGCCAGGTATTCTCCCGACGAGTTGGAACTCTATCTGTTTGATTTCAAAGAGGGCGTTACCCTGTTTCCCATGGCTCCCACGCCGGATTCCCCCGAGTATCTACCGCAGGTAAAGGCATTTGGGCTTGAGGCCGATGAAGACTTTGCCATGGATGTGCTGAATTCCATAGCCGCCGAGGCCAAACGGAGGGCCGCTGCGATCAAGCCTTACGGAGATAATCTGCTCAAGTATCGGCGCAATAGCGGGAATAAGATGCCGCGTATCGTTGTGGTCATTGATGAGTTCCAGCTATTTCTAGAAGGCGCGAGAGGCAAGGAAGCCTGTGAACTTTTGGAACGCATCGTTCGCCTTTATCGTGCATACGGTATTCACGTGATATTGGCGTCACAAAGTATCGGCGGGATAACCAATCTTGCCATTTCCCAAGGCAAGTTCTTCGCACAGTTTCCTATCCGTATCGGACTGAAAAACTCGCCGGCGGAGTCGCGGGCGACTTTCGGACCCTTTAACGAGGCGGCTGCTAGTCTAAGGTTCAGGGGACAGGCGATTCTGAACGAAGATTACGGAAATCCGAGCGCAAATGTGACGGTGCTTACGCCGTTTGCTGAGGATGCCACGTTGGACAGTCTCAGGAACAAGTTCTATGCAATGCCAAAAGGGCACCTTGATGAACCGGTGGTTTTCGACGGAAGCACTCTGCCGGAGTTGACTGAGGCCCTCCTTGAGCAGAACGACATAGATTCAGGTAACGTGCCGAGCGCCTTGCTTGGCCGGGGTGTTTCTGCTGGGTTGGCACCGATATATTTCCCGTTTGAAAGAGCTGCGGGAAGCAATATCGCTCTTGTGGGCAGGGGAACGCTGCCAGGGCTCGGTGATCTTCCGAATTCTGTCGATCTTGCGGCGTGCGTTATGGAAACGCTTGTTTTATCGCTTGCGCGCTATGAGCGAGGCGCTGAGTTTGCTGTAGTGGAGGATGGCGCGCGCCATGTTTCTAATTCGACTCTGGAGATATGCGCTCGTGCGGGGGTTTCTCCGGAGGTCGTACCTTCGGACGAAGCGGCTGCATGGATTACCAATTGTCTTCAGAGAAATGATGTCGGGGAAGAATGTGGGCGGGAGCGGTTTGTGCTGGTGCCGAATGCGGACTCACTAGGATCTTTCGACTTTGGTGCTCAGCAGAAGATTCAAAAGGTATTCCGCGAGGCTCCTATGCACGGAATCCACTTTGTCTGCCATTGGCAAAACCCCGTAGCGCTTTCAGCGCAGTTGGGTTCATCGGGACTGTCGTCTTTTGACGGCGTGGCGTGTCTGTTTGGCTCGAATGTCGCAGCGAAGCAGTTGGATGGCCCGCTGTGCCAGTGGAACGGGCAAGAGAACCGGGTCCTTTACAAGGAGGCTTCTTCGGGACGTCCCTCAATGAAGCTCATGCCCTTTGTCGCAACGCGATTATGGAGGAGGGGCGACGATGAGCAGGGATGATTTGTACGAAAGGTATCTGTCCGAAGCAGAACGATTTCTGAAATCGGAGGCATCGACCGCCCAGCTTGTTAAGCAGGAGTGCGATCGTTGTGATCGGGAGTCGATTTCTGCGAGGAACATGGCGGGCAAAAAGAAAGCGGAGATAGATCGCCTGGCGCATCAAGCACAGGAGGCTTTTTCGCAATTGTCTAAACGACTTGCGGGGAGTCACGCGAAGGACGTCGGCGCTGCGCTTCCGAACATGGTAAGACCGATTGCGTCGAATGAAGACGCTGCCGAGCTTGCCTCTTCGTTATCAGGGCTTATCAAGAAAATCGATTGCTATATCGAGATGATTGAAAAAGATACGTCTGTGAACGAGTTGAGTCAGCGATCTTCAAATGCACTGGATGCTCGACGGGCGGCTCTTGACCGGAAGCGTCTTCTGGTGGAAGAAGAGAGGGCGATGCTGGATCCTCTTCCCGTTAAAGCCGAGGAGTCGAAAGGCGGCTGCCTTTCTCAGGCGGCGGTTCTATGTGCGTGCTGTATTGGGGTAATTTCGCTTATTGCGAATGTGCTATTTGGGTTGTTGTGACAACGGAAAGGAACAGAAATGAGTCAGAACATCGGCCAGCTCGTTGCAGAGCTGAACGCGTTGGTGTCGAAGATGGAGACGCAGCGAGGTGTGTGCGTCACGGTGGCGGACGATCTCGATTCACTGCACGACATGCTTAACGCGGCAATGGAAGGAACAAATTCGACCGCTCAAAATGAGGCGGTTGGGCAGCTCGGGGCGGCAGCGGCGAAGCTGCTCGAAGCGGGCGGCCTCATCAGTACGGCATGCGATGTGGTCAGCACGTATGCAAGTACGCTCTAGGCGTTTATGGGTGGCGCGGGGGCTCGTCTCCGCGCTTGCCGTTTTCTTGTTCGGCTTGGGAATTGTTCTGGTCGGTCGTATTGGCGTGAGAAAGGTCGTGAAATCCAGCGGAAGCAATTGTGTGCTGGCGGCTTGTGCAGATGGTGTTGGAGATGTGCTTGATATCTGCAACGCGAGAGTTGCTGACACGGTTTCAGGGGTTGTAGAGCAAGACGAATCTCGCTCTTCGTCCATCGATGGGAGCTCGGAATTTCAGCCAAGCATTCAAGAACGGTACTACGCCGACTTGGCGCATGGGCCTAAGGGCCCTGAGTTTCAGAAGTACATCGTTTTGCACGATACGGAGGGCGATTCTTCCCCTGAAAGTGTCATCGATTGGTGGGAGTCCAACGGCAATAAGGTAGCGGCTCATTTTGTTGTTGGAAAAGATGGGTCGATCGTTCAATGTGTGCCTCTCGATCAAATCGCGCACCATGCCGGTTTTGGCGATGCTGGGAAGAACGAGCAGTATGGAACAATCGATGATTCGAGAGATGACAAGGTCGGAACGTTACCGATAGGGGGAAGCTATCCCGATTACGGCATGAACTCTTACTCCGTTGGGATTGAGATGGTTCATGTTGGAGGATCGGGTGATTACCCCGAAGAGCAGCTTATCGCTGTCGACGGTCTAATTGCGTATATCGATGAGTACTACGGGTTCAAGAGCCAGATTATCGACCACAAGGCGTGGCGGACGGGAAATTCGGATACATCGGCGGAATTCTCATCATATCTGTCGAACTATCAAGAATATCGGCGTCATGTTGATGGTTAAAAGACAGCTTGAAAGGGGAGACAGTGAAGTGTCCCAAATGTAACGCAGAGATAGAAGAGGGGACAGTTTACTGCCCCTTTTGTGCTGCGAAAGTATCTTCTGACGTGGGTCGGTCGACCACAGAGAATGAGCGGATGCCATTCGATGGCAAGGATAATGCGAAGGGGAGGGCAGCGGCGGAGGATTCTGGCAACGAACTAGGTAAAAGAGTAATTGGGTTAATTGGCGGATTCGATTCAAATAAAATCGTGATAATTGGCCTGGTGGCCGCCATCATTGTTGGCGGCTTTTATGTTTGGAATCGATTCGGGGGCGGGCACCCATCACCAGAATTCACTCAAACCTATCAGCATACGATGTATAAATCGGACGCCGATGAGTTTGAGCCGGAAAACTCAGATGAAAAGGACGAGGTCGACGACGAGGGCGCAACTGAATTAATAGTGGTATCAAATAACTCCGCCGGGTTTCCAGAGATGGTGGTGAATGTCAAGGTGACCGGCTCTTCGACAGAGGCGTTGTCGAAGCCGGAGAATTGGTCCCTGAAAGAAGTGGGTACGGACGGTGGGCAGGCTTCGACTGAGTATTTGCTCGCTTGAGCACTGTTGAATATCGCGAAACAGCACCGCCGATATCGCGCTTGGGCACCGGGGCCGACACTGGCCCCGGTGCCTTTTTATCGCTACCGGTCTATCCGCGGCGCTGCCGCATGTTGGCCTCGCCCATGTCGAACCAGACCGCGCTGTGCACGATCCTGTCCACAATCGCGTCCGCGTGTACCCCGCCGCCGAGCCTCGGGTGCCAGTCCTTCTTCTTGAACTGGGTGCAGAATACGGTCGAGGCCGTGCCGTACCTCAGCTCCATCAGCTCCAGCAGCATCGACCTGAACTCGGTGTCCGGCCTGTCGAGCAGCCACTCGTCTATCACGAGCAGGCCGAACGCCCCGTACTTGCGGACGAGCTTGCGCTCGCCGCCGGGCCGGTCACGGCTCTCGCGCCAGAGGTCCTCGAGGTCGGGCTGGCGGACGTAGCACGACCTCACCCTCCTGGCGCAGGCGGCCTTCGCGAGCGCGCAGGCCAGGTAGGTCTTGCCCGTGCCGGTGAGGCCCTGGAGAACCACGTTCTCGCCGCGCCCGACGAACCCGCAGGTCGCGAGCTCGGCCACCGCCACCCTGTCGAGGCCGCGGCCCTCGAAGAAGTCGACCGAGCGGACGTCGGCCTCGGGGTACCTGAGGCCGGCCCTCCTCGTCAGGTTGCGGACCTTCTGCGTGATGAAGTCGGAGTGCGCCTCGTCCACCGCCATCTGGACGCGCTCGGCGAACGCCATCCCGGCGCACACGGCCTCGTCCTGGGCGGAGAGGGCGGCGAGCAGCTCGGCCGCCCCCATCTCCCTGAGCTTGCGGGCGGTCTCCGCGTTGACGTCCATGCTCACTCCTCCCCGTAGAAGCCGGCGCCGCGCACGTAGCCGCAGTCCCCGGACGCCTCGCCGGCTGGCGCCCTGTCCTGCCCCGACCTCAGCACGGGCTCGACGTCGCGGTAGCGCGGCGACCTCTTCCCGGTCGCGAGCGCCATCCCGCACGCCCGCTCGAGCCTCGCCGGGGTGTAGCGCCTGGACAGCCTGAGCGCGGCGAGCGCGGCGTTGAAGCCCTGCTCGTCGAACTCGTAGCAGGCGAACACCCTGTCCACCAGCTCGGAGCAGGAGGGCCCGACCCTCGAGGCCCAGGCGCGGATGCGCGGCGCGTCCCAGTCCGACCACGCCCTGCCCTCGGGCATGTCCGAGCCGCGCGTGGAGTAGCGGTTCCTCGCGTAGGACGGGAACCTGGGGTGCGTGGCCACGCGCTCGCCGCCGGAGAAGACCTCCACCTTGCCCTCGGTGACGCGCAGGTCGACCGTCGAGCCGACGAGCAGGTGGCTCACCGAGTAGTAGTTGCGGGCGTACGCGACGTGGCAGTTGGCCTGGACCTTGCGGCCGTAGACCCACTCGCACACCTCGAAGGGCTCGGCCGGTAGGGGCCTCAGCAGCGGGCGCTCGACCTCCTCGAACACCTCGCGCCTCGAGCCCTCGCGCTTGGCGAACGGCGCGTCGTTGTGCTCCGCGACCCTCCGGGCGACGGCGGCGCGGAGGGCCGCCATGTCGGTGAACACCTCGTCGCGAAGCGCCGCTATCACGTAGGTCGCGGCGGCCCAGACCTCGTTCTCGGCGCTCGGCTTGTCGCGGGGCCTCCTGACCCTCGCCGGGATCACGGCGGAGCCGTAGTGCGCGGCGAGCTCCTCGTAGGCCGCGTTCAGGACCGGCTCCCCGGCCCTGGGGTGGGCGGTGACGCCGGTCCTCAGGTTGTCG
Source organism: uncultured Collinsella sp. (assembly GCA_900542305.1). Classification (GTDB taxonomy): domain Bacteria; phylum Actinomycetota; class Coriobacteriia; order Coriobacteriales; family Coriobacteriaceae; genus Collinsella. Next base: position 20,576 of record UQMU01000019.1, read on the forward strand.
GGGACGATGCAGGGCGTCGCGCCTCCCAGGAAGGAGAAGGCGTGCACGTGGCACAGCAGCCATGTATCCTGCTTCATGTCGAGCGTCGGCTCGACGTAGCTGTACCGGCTGAACGGGAGGCAGGCCACGAACAGGTACACCTTCCTGACCTCGCCGGTCGCGGGGTCCACGAGCCGCATCGTGGGCCCCGACCAGTCGACCTCCATGTTCCTGCCCGCCTTGTGCCCGACGCGGCTCACCACGTTGCGCGACACCGTGTACTGGCGGTAGCGCTTGCAGAACCTGTCGTAGGACATCGACGGCGCGCCGGCCTCCGCGCACCCGTCGGCATACTCCGCGTGCAGGAGCTTGAGCGTGACGCCGGTCCTCGCGAGCTCGCGGTGGACGCGTGCCCAGTCGGGGTCGGCGTGCACCGGCCCGGCGTCGCCCCTGCCGGGGAACAGCAGCGCGTAGGCGGCCTCCTCGGACATCCCCTCGACGTCCTCCCAGGAGACGCCCCGCTCCCTCGCGGCTTCCAGCACGTCCTGGACGCTGTGCTTCGAGACGTGGGCGGTGCGGGCGATCGCGTTCTGCGAAAGCCCGTTCACCGACCTCAGCCTCAGGACCTCCCTGGCCCTGATCCTTCTCGCCATGTGGAACCTCCTCGTTCTCTGGACTGCATGGCAGCCCGAGCGTAACGGGGATGCGCGGGAAGGCATTTAATGGCGGTGCCGAACGGCAATATTCGGTCGGGTGGGCGGCGGTGCTGATTCGCAATATAGGTGGTGTCGAAAGGGCCTAGGACTCAGTCGACTAACCCCCGGAGTGTTGTAGTTGGTTTGGACGGAGTTTGCAAGCTCGCATATCGATCGACGCTCGGTAGCGATTCGGGTGATAGCCGTACGGTTGTCGTGTCATATATTGATGATCAATCACATAAGGTTATGGATAGCTTTTCCTATTACTGTGATGCGAAGAGTTCGACGGTAGACGGTTACCTACTTTCTGAAAGCGACTCACGGCGTTATACCGAGGCGGAGATTGAAGAAATGGGTATGAGCACATGGGAGCTTTGCTTGGCAAGAAATGAAATATATGCACGCCATGGTCGCAAGTTCAAGAATGAGAAGATTCAAGAGTATTTCGACAATAAGGATTGGTATGAAGGCATATACTCGCCTGAGGAATTTGATGCGATGACATCACCGCTTAATGATATCGAGAGGGCAAATGCCGAAACGATCCAGTCTTACGAACGTGCTATCGGATCTGAGTTTTTAAATCCATAACAAAACTTGTGGCAAAGACTAGGCAAATGAAGAAAACGGGTGCGAGTCCGTCTGACCCGCACCCGTTCACTGGGGGCTGTTTGTGATTACCATACTATCCGTGGTCGCGGGCGCAGCGCCCGGCTCTCCGGTGAGCGGCGCAAAACCGCTCATGGACGGCAGCACATGACCGGCGTATTACAGATGCTTCTCAAGCAGCGCCTGCAGCCTCGCCTTGGGTAGAGCGCCAACCGAGCGGTCAATCTCCTCGCCGTTCTTAAACACAATCAGCGTGGGGATGCTCATGACGCCATACTTCATGGCCAGGTCCTGGTTGTCGTCGACGTTGCACTTGGCAACGGCGAGCTTGCCCGCCAGCTCATCGGCAACCTCGTCAACGATGGGCGAGAGGGATCGACAGGGCCCGCACCACGGTGCCCAAAAATCGACCAGCACGGGCAGGCTGTCGTTAACGATGGAATCGAAGTTCTCGGGGGTAATCTGATTAATGTCAGCCATGGTGACCTCCATAATGCGACGCGGCTCGGCCGCGTAAAACTCAGTACGACCGTGCTTATACCCAGCCGCCCGCAAAGCAACCACTCGCGGGCAGCTCTTTTATATAATGATGGGCACGCAAACGATTGGAGAGCGCATGTCCACGTCACAAAGCCAGAAAAAAGAAGCCATCGCCCAGGCGACCGAGCAGGAGCTCGCATCGCTCGCGGTCCGTGGCGTGCGTATCGTGGGCAACGCGTGCTCGCCGATCGTGCTGGTCAAAGGCGATTTGGACGAGGCCGAGCGTTCGGGTGGCGAGCTTGCCGCCGGCCCGGATGGCGCGGCGTTGCGCAAGGCGCTTGGGGCCATCGGCTACGCGCCCGAGGATTTTTGCGTGCTGGCAAGCATCGCCGGCGTGGGTGACGGAGCGGTCGCGGTGGGCGAGACTCTGCCGTGCGAGCTGTTCCGTGAGGCGCTTGAGGCCTTGGACCCCGAGGCGGTGCTACTGCTCGACAACAACGCGGCCGATGTCATGCGCGAGACCTACGCCGACATGCTCGTGGCAATCGACGACTTTGATACTGCCATGCTCAAGCCCGGCTTGGTCGCCCATGTGCAGGGCCGCCGCGTGCTCGCGCTCGACGGTTTTGAGGCGGCGCTCACTGACAAAGCCGCCAAGCAGCGTATGTGGGCATACATCAAGCAGCTGACCCCGGCAGCCGCTCCGCTGTAGCGGATTGGCGCCGGCGAGCGATTGTCTGGCGGGCAAGGCACGCCTCGAGATCGGCGCCGCACTTCTACATCACAGCGCGCAGCTCAAACCGATCGCCGTTAATGCGGAACTGGCAGTTGCCGTTCATGCGTTCGACGGCAAGCTTAATGCTCTTGGTTCCAAAGCCGTGTCCGGTGTGCCCGGCTACGGGCATGCCGTCGACCATGCGCGGCGCGCGGTCAAACGTGTTGGAAACTAATAACAGCAGCTGGCCGTCCTCTAATCGCAGGTCAAAGTCGACGAATCGCTTTCCTTGGGGTGCGGTGCTTGCGGCGGTGATTGCGTTTTCCAAGGCATTTGAGAGCACGCTAAACAGGTCGGCGTCACCTACGTGGATGGTTTCGGGTACGGCGGCGCGCAGGTTGGCGGTAATGCCGTTTCTATTGATATCCGAGTTAAATGACGAAAGCGCGATGTTTACGGTCTCGTTGGCGCAGAAGCGGCGTACGGCGGTGCGATCGCCGGCTTCGCAGAGTTCATCGATGCGTTTGAGCGCCTCGTCGGTGTGGCCCTCCTCAATTAAAGCGGCCAGGCCGCGTAGGAAGTGGCGCATATCGTGGCGAAGAATCGACAGCTCGTGCCCAGATTGACGCCAAGCCTCGAGCTCTTTGATGGCGGCGCTGTCGCGGGTTTCGAGCATCCAACGCTCTCGCTCGGCGGTTTCCTTTTCTTCGTATTCGCGCAGGTAAACGGCAAGAAACATAAGATAGAAGGCACAGAGCGCAAATGCCAAAAACTCAACCGTCACCACCGAGCCCGAGTGGAACAGCGTGGTGTAGACGTTGGTGGCATAGTCAAAGACGTAATAGACGAGCGGCAGGATTAAAAGGATGCCCAGCTCGGTGGTGCTTTTAATCGCCAAGCGTGGACCGATGTCGCCGGCCCAATGCAACAGGACGGCAAAGACGGCGAGTGTGGTCGCGATGCGCGCCAGGTAGTACGCGATCTGAGAATCGGTTGCGGCAAATGCGGCGATGCCCATCCAATTGCTGAACTGGCAGCTCAGATAGGCACTCGTAATGCCGAGCACGGCAAGCAGCGGGCTCAGGCGGTAGCGCGCGCACAAATAGATGACGAGCGGCAGATGCACGACGAGCGGATATACCTGGCGGGCGAAAAGCTCGCCGCCGACGGCATTGGCGAGGCCAAATGCGCATCCGGTTACGGCACCGACCAGCACCAGTTCAAGCGCATGACGCCGGTTGATCTCGACACCGCACAGCGCCGCCGAGGCAAAGACGCCAAAGAGCAACGTCGTGGCGTGGTGGATTGCCCAAAGGATCATTTCGACCGAGGAGACCATCAGCGCCGCCCGCCTTCGAAGCGCACCGCAAAGTAGGCGTCTTGGAACCCCTGCTTGCTGCTGCGCGACAGCGGAATGCACGCGCCGGAGCGCATGACGATGTCCGTGCGATCGAAGTGGTCGATGTTGCGCAAGTTGACCTGGTAGCTACGGTGGCATTTAAAGAAGGTGGCATTTTGCGCCAAACGGTCCTCGACGCTGCGGAACGACTCGAGTGCCTCGATATCGCGTCCGTCGCGCAGGTGGAAGACCACGTGCTTGTTGCGCGCCTCGGCATATTCGATGTCGGACAGGCGCAGGGCGTGGTAGCCAAAGGACGTTTTGATCACGAGCTCGTCGGTTGCCGCCGGGCGCATGCTCGAAAGCTCGTCGAGTAACTGTGCCAGGCGTTCGTAAGTCACGGGCTTGAGCAGATAGTCGAAGGCGCGGACCTCGTAGGATTCCAGCGCGAACTCGGGCGACGAGGTAAGGAACACCAGACGCACGGCGGTGTCGGCCTGGCGCAATTCGCGCGCGGTGTCCATGCCATTGACGAGCGGCATGATCATGTCGAGCAGGATGATGTCGGCGCGCGATGCGGCATGGCGGGCCAGCAGGTCCTCGCCACGCGTGACGAGCGCAACATCGACCGCCGTGCCCGTCTCGGTCGACCAACGGTCGATCATCCGGTGCAGTCTATCTAGAAAAGCGACGTCGTCGTCGCAGGCAATAATCTTGAGCATTCTGAGCCCCCTTAGTAGCTCGATTTTGCCACATTGGGCGCGGACCACTCGCGGGGGAGCGCCCGTTCGTGCCTCATGGTGCGCAACTCGCGCCGAGCGGTATTGCGGTGGCGAAAGATGCCTCCTGCGCTATCGAGAGCTCGGCTATCCTCAGCTTGCCAGTTCGAAAATGGACCTGCCGCATGATTGAATCTTTATTTCAACTTTACACCTAGGTTTACAGCTGTCTTGTCAGCTGTAAACCTAGGTGTCATACTAAAGCCCCAAGATTCGCCAAAAGAGAGGGGCCTTGATGGCACAGAGCGCGAACATGGATGCATCGGAGCTTGCACGCGACATTGCGGCCGGCCTGGCATCGGCAACGACGGCAACGGAGCGCGCGGCATTGGTGCCCGCAGAGCTCGTCGAGGCCATTCAGCAACTTAAAACCCAACGCGACGCGGTGATTCTGGCACACTATTACGTGGCGCCCGAGGTCCAGGCTGTGGCCGATTACGTCGGCGACAGCTTTTACCTGGCAAAGCTCGCCAAGAGCCTGCCGCAGCAGACCATCGTGCTGTGCGGCGTGGAGTTTATGGGCGAGAGCGCCAAGCTGCTCAACCCCACCAAGACCGTGCTGCTGCCCGAGCCGGGCGCGGATTGCCCCATGGCCCATATGGTCAAGCGCGAGACGGTCGACGCGGCGCGCGCCGAGTATGGCGACGACCTGGCCGTGGTGTGCTACGTCAACTCGACGGTCGAGATCAAGAGCTGGAGTGACGTGTGCGTCACCAGCTCCAACGCCGTCAAGATCGTGTCCGAGCTGCCGCAGCAGCATATCCTGTTCATTCCCGACCAAAACCTCGGCCGCTTCGTAGCCGAGCAGGTGCCGCAAAAGCACGTCATTCTCAACAACGGCTACTGCCCGCGCCATCACATCATCACCGTCGAGCAGATTGTCGACGCGACGGAGGCCCACCCCGACGCGCTCGTGCTGGCGCATCCTGAGTGCAAGGCCGACGTCTTGGCCGAGGCCGACTACATCGGCTCCACCGCCGGCATCATCAAGTACGCCGAGGAGTCCGACGCGAGCGAGTTCATTATCGTGACGGTCCGTGGCGTGCTCTACGAGCTCGAGCGCCGCTGCCAGGGCACCGGCAAGAAGTTCTACTTCCCCGCGGTGCAGCCCACCTGCGTCAACATGGATCTCATCACGCTCGAAAAGCTCGTGCGCTGCCTAGAGACGGGCGAGGGCGAGGTGCAGATTGGCGTGTCGGACGAGGCCGCCGATCAGGCCAAGCTCACGCTCGACCGCATGCTCGAGTACGCGGCGCGCTAAGCCAATGTGACATGAGGGACCATCCCTTATGCCACATTACAAGGGAGAGGATTCCTATGGAAACCAAACAATACCCCGATATGGAGTGTGACGTCGTCATTGCCGGTTGCGGCGTGGCGGGCCTGTATGCGGCTCTCAATCTGCCGACGAGCACGCGCGTAATCATGCTCTCCAAGGGCGCCATCGACGAGTGCGATTCGATGCTCGCGCAGGGCGGCATCTGCGTACTGCCCGAGGGCTCTGACTACGATGCCTTCTTTGAGGACACCATGCACGCCGGCCATTACGAGAACCGCCGCGAGAGCGTTGACATCATGATCCGCTCGAGCCGCTCGGTCATCAACGACCTGCTGGCCATGGGCGTTGACTTTGAGCGAAAGGCCGACGGCAGCCTCGACTTTACCCGCGAGGGCGCGCACAGCCGCCCGCGCATCGCCTTCCATGCCGATATTACGGGCAAGGAGATTACGACCAAGCTGCTTCAGGCTGTCCGCAAGCTGGACAACGTGCAGATTCTCGAACACGTTGCCATGACCGACATCCTGACCGCCGAGCGCGATGACGCCACGGTGTGCACCGGCGTTGTCGCCGTTGCCGTGGATGAGGACGATTCAGCTCGCCCCGCCGACGAGCTGGCAAATGCCGCTGAGGACGTGCATGCCGGTAAGCCGTTTAAGATCCATGCCCGCCACACGCTGTGGGCTACGGGCGGTATCGGCGGCGTATACGACCATTCGACTAACTACCCGCAGCTCACCGGTGACGCCTGCTACATCGCGCAGGAGCACGGCATCACGATGGAGCACCTGGACTACGTGCAGATCCATCCCACGGGACTGTTCTCGCCGCAGCCGGGTCGCACGTTCCTGATCAGCGAAAGCTGCCGCGGCGAGGGCGCGATTCTGCTCAATGCCGCCGGCGAGCGCTTTACCGACGAGTTGCAGCCGCGCGACGTTGTCGCCGCCGCCATCCGCGAGCAGATGAAGCAGGACGGCACCGAGCACGAGTGGCTGAGCTTTGCCCCCGTCGAGCGCGACGTGGTGACCGGGCACTTTGCCAATATCCGCGCGCGCTGCCTGGAGGACGGCCGCGACATCCTGGACGAGCCCATTCCCGTCACTCCCACGCAGCACTACTTTATGGGCGGCGTATGGGTCGACAAGGACGGCCGCACCTCGATGCCCGAGCTCTACGCCGCCGGCGAGACGGCCTGCAATGGCGTGCACGGCAAGAACCGCCTGGCTTCTAACAGCCTGCTCGAGTCTCTGGTTTGGGGCCGCCGCGCTGCTTGGCGTATGCGCACCGGCGAGTCGCTTGCCGTGGAGCAGGCGGGCGAGCCCGCGCTCGATGGACGCCATCGCGCCCTGAGTTCCGATATCCTTGCAATCGATGATTTGGCCCGTGCCGCCGGCACGCAGGCCGTGGAGGAGTAGACCATGAATCCCATTACCATGAAGCTCGTCGTCGATGATCTGATTTTGCAGGCTCTGCGCGAGGACATTACCTTTGAGGACGTGAGCACGGCGAGCGTGTGCCCCACGGCGCGTCCCGCCACGGTGGAGCTTATCGCCAAGGCCGACGGCATTATCGCCGGCCTGGACGTATTCGCCCGCACCTTTGAGCTGCTGGATCCGCAGAGTTCGGTGCTGTTTGATGTTGCTGACGGTGACGAGGTACACGCCGGCGATCACGTGGGCCAGGTGCGCGGCGACGCGCGCGTGCTGCTTTCGGGCGAGCGCGTGGCGCTCAACTACCTGCAGCGCATGAGCGGCATCGCTACTTACACGCATCGGATGGCGGCTGCGCTCGTGGGCACCAAGACCGTGCTCGTCGACACGCGCAAGACCACGCCGGGCATGCGCGTCTTCGAGAAGGCCGCGGTCGAGATCGGCGGCGGCAGCAACCACCGCTATAACCTGTCGACGGCTGTCATGCTCAAGGACAACCACATCGACGCCGCCGGTGGCGTGACACGCGCGGTTGAGATGGCGCGCGCCCATGCGTCGTTTACCGCGACGGTCGAGATCGAGTGCGAGAACCTGGACATGGTGCGCGAGGCCGTGGAGGCCGGCGCCGATATCATCATGTTCGACAACATGACCCACGACGACATGGCTGCCGCGATTGAGCTTATCGCCGGCCGCGCCAAGACCGAGTGCTCGGGTAATGTGGATGTCAGCAATATCCGCGCGCTCGCCGACCTGGGCGTTGACTTTATTAGCTCGGGGGCATTGACGCACTCTGCGCCGATTCTCGACCTCTCGCTCAAGCACCTGCGTCTGCTGGACGGTAAATAATGGACGCCCGCGAGCGTCGCCGTGCCATCATGGGCGTGCTCGAGGGGGCCACGGAGCCCGTTTCGGGCAGCGCGCTTGCTCGCGAGGTGGGTGTGAGCCGCCAGATTGTCGTGCAAGACATCGCCCTGCTGCGCGCCGATGGGCACGATATCGTGGCGACCAACCGTGGTTATGTGCTGCAGGAGGCCCCCAGCAGCCCCGCCGTGCCCACGCGCTTGGTCAAGGTTCGCCACAGCGTGGAGCAGGCAAGTGATGAGCTCACGAGTATCGTCGACGTGGGCGGTGCCGTGCTCAATGTAATCGTCAACCACCGCGTGTATGGCAAGATCACAGCCGATCTGGACATTCGCAACCGTCGCGATGTTGAGCGCTACCTGCACGATATCGAGAGCGGCAAGAGCTTTCCACTACTAACGGTGACGAGCGGCTATCACTTCCATCGCATTGCGGCAGAGGACGAGCAAACCCTCGACGAGATCGAGGCTATGCTCAAGGAGAAAGGCTACTTGGCAGACCTGATGCCCTACGAAGACGATTTGTCCTAGTCGACGCCGCATCTATAAGTTGCGGTGAAATAGTTCCTAAAATCGGCATCCAAGACATAAAACAGGAACTATTCCACCGCAACTGCCAAGGGTCCCGCTCCAAATTAGCTGCCCACATATGCAAAAGGAGGCCTCCGCGGCGATGCGGAGGCCTCCTTTTTTTGTGCACGGTGTACTTTTGAGTGTGCAAGTGGGGAGTTGTTACTCCTCGACGATCTCGGTGATCGCGCCAGCGGGGCAAGCGTCCCGGCAAGCGCCACAGGCGACGCAGGAGTCCTCGTCAGCGACGGTGGCGACGTCCTGGAGCTCCAGAACGCCAGCGGGGCAGGTGTCGACGCAAACGCCACAAGCGATGCACTCGTCGGCATCAATTACGGGATGAGCCATGGTAGTTTCCTCTCTGTTGACCGACGCTACAGACGATGCGCGCCGGTTTGATTCGGGCAAAAACATACCACGGGAGCGACCGTTTGCAATACCCTCTGGCCGGCATCTTCATACCGTTCGCCGAGTATGCCAAGGTTTACTAAAAAACGCGCAGGTGGGGCCGGTGAGCTGCGTAAATGTTAGCTAAAGGTGACTCGTAATATAGGGCGATTGAGCGTGCTTGCGGAAACCGCATCCCGTAATCCACGTCCAAAACGGGACACAGTTTCAGGCTCACACCTCAGTCAACTCTACATAGATCTCAATAGATTTGCCGAGAACTCAATCAGCGCATCTACCTGCGCATTTAAGAACCTAAACTCTCAGAGATAAGAAATCTTATATGAATTGACTTAGATTTTGTATATTCCGGCCCATAAGGGGATACACTACATCCTGAAAGACAAGCCGAAGCGCCGCGCGAAAGACCGTCGAGGCGGCGCGAACGCACAAGAGAGAGGGAATTTCTAATGAGTAAGATTCTTGGTATCGACCTTGGTACTACTAACTCCGCTATGGCCGTCCTCGAGGGCGGTTCTCCGACCATTATCGTGAACGCCGAAGGCGACCGCACCACTCCGTCCGTTGTTGGCTTCCGTGCTGACGGCGACCGCGTCGTGGGTAAGGCCGCTAAGAACCAGGCTGTCACCAACCCCAAGAACACCGTGTTCTCCATCAAGCGCTTCATGGGCCGCAAGTACTCCGAGTGCACCTCCGAGATTAAGACCGTGCCGTACGAGGTCAAGGAGGGCCAGGGTGGCCGTGCCGTCGTCGACATCGAGGGCAAGGATTACACCGCCGAGCAGGTGAGCGCCATGACGCTCGCGAAGATGAAGGCCGACGCCGAGAAGTATCTGGGCGAGACCGTCACCGACGCCGTCATCACCGTCCCGGCCTACTTCAACGACGCTCAGCGTCAGGCCACCAAGGACGCCGGTAAGATCGCCGGCCTCAACGTCAAGCGTATCGTGAACGAGCCGACCGCTGCTGCTTTGGCCTATGGCCTGGACAAGCAGGGCACCGACCAGCGCATCCTGGTCTTCGACCTGGGCGGCGGCACCTTCGATGTCTCCATCCTCGACCTCGCCGACGGCGTGTTTGAGGTTCTGTCCACCTCGGGCGACAACCACCTGGGCGGCGACGACTGGGATCAGCGCGTCATCGACTGGATGGCCGATAAGTTCCAGCAGGAGAACGGTGTCGACCTGCGCCAGGACCCCATGGCTCTGCAGCGTCTGAAGGAGGCCGCCGAGAACGCCAAGAAGGAGCTCTCCGCCGCCCAGCAGACCACCATCAACCTGCCGTTCATCACCATGAACCAGTCCGGTCCGCTGCACCTCAACTACACGCTGACCCGCGCCGAGTTCGAGAAGATCACCCGCGACCTGCTCGAGCGCTGCAAGCAGCCTGTCACCAACGCCCTGCGCGACGCCAAGCTCAAGCTCTCCGATCTGACCGAGGTCATCCTCGTCGGCGGCTCCACCCGTATGCCCGCTGTCCAGGAGCTCGTCAAGACCATGACCGGCAAGCAGCCCAACATGTCCGTGAACCCCGACGAGGTCGTTGCCGACGGCGCTGCCGTCCAGGGCGGCGTGCTCACCGGCGACGTCGAGGGCATCCTGCTGCTCGACGTTACCCCGCTGTCGCTGGGCGTCGAGACCATGGGCGGCATCATGACCAAGATGATCGACCGCAACACCACGATCCCGACCTCCAAGACCGAGGTTTACTCCACCGCTGCCGACAACCAGACCAGCGTCGAGATCAACGTGCTCCAGGGCGAGCGCGAGCTTGCCCGCGACAACAAGTCGCTCGGTAAGTTCCAGCTGACCGGTATCCCGGCTGCCCGCCGCGGCGTGCCGCAGATCGAGGTCACCTTCGACATCGACGCCAACGGCATCGTCAAGGTCTCCGCTAAGGACAAGGGCACCGGCAAGGAGCAGCAGATTACCATTTCCGGCTCCACCGCTCTGTCCGACGACGAAGTCGATCGTATGGTCAAGGACGCCGAGGCTCATGCCGAGGAGGACAAGAAGCAGAAGGAAGAGGTCGAGGTCCGCAACCAGACCGATAGCCTGTGCTACTCCACCGAGCAGACCCTCAACGAGCTGGGCGACAAGGTTTCCGCCGACGTGAAGTCCAAGGCCGAGGCCGCTATCGCCGACGCCAAGAAGGCGCTCGAGGGCTCTGACGTCGAGGCCATCAAGGCCGCCGGCGAGTCCCTGCAGTCCGTGGCCTACGAGCTGGCTCAGGTTGTCTACGCCGACGCTCAGCAGCAGACCGACGGTGCCGCTGGTGCCCAGCCTGCCGACGATGACGTAGTCGACGCCGACTACGAGGTTGTGGACGACGAGGACAAGTAATCATGTCCGCCCGTAAAGCTCGCACGGAGGCGGCTGCCGCCGGCGCCGCCCCCGTTGACTCTGAGGAGAAGGACGTGAAGATTCCCGTAGAGGCCGCAGACGATACCGAGGTCAATGAGGCCCCGGCCGCCGAGGCTGCCGAGAACCAGGTAGAGGATTCCAACAAGGAGGCGACGATGACCGAGGACGAGATGGTGGAAGCCGCTATCCGCGCCGGTGAGGAAGCCGCCGACAACGACTTTAAGCTCAAGTTCGAGCAGGCCCAAAAGGAGCTTGCCGACGTGCGCAATGAGCTCGATGCTGCGGCAGAGGCTCAGAAGGCCGCCGAGGACAAGGCGAAGGACGCTACCGAGCGCACCGCTCGTCTGCAGGCCGACTGGGAGAACTTCCGTCGCCGCACCGCCAACGAGCGCATCGCCGAGCGCGAGCGCGCGACCGAGAAGCTTGTCACCGCGCTGTTGCCGGTGATCGACGATATCGAGCGCGCGATCGACCATGCCCGCAGCCAGGAGCTTTCCGACGACTTTAAGCAGTTCGTCGATGGCGTTGACGCGGTACATGCCAAGCTGCTCGACGTGTTTGCGCACGAGGGCGTTGAGCCCATCGACCCCAAGGGCGAGGCGTTCGATCCGCTCGAGCACCAGGCTGTGGGTCGCGTCGAGGACGCATCGCAGTATGACGAGACCGTCAACGATGTGTACCAGAAGGGCTACCGCATGGCGGATCGCATCCTGCGTTCCGCGATGGTGACGGTGACCTACGGTGGCGAGAAGCGCCCCGCACCGGAGCCCGAAGCGGCGCCCGAGGATGCTACGGCCGATACGGCCGAGAGCACCGAGGAGTAATTGAGAAGGGCCCCGGGGCAACACCCGGGGCCCTTTCTGGCCTAGTGCCATATGACAGTATGAGCCGCCGTCCGCAGGGGCGGCGGATATAACAGGAGAGGAGCTACGATGGCTGCAGGCAAAACCTTCTATGACATCCTGGGCGTATCCAAGAGCGCCTCCGACAAAGAGATCAAGAGCGCGTTTCGCAAGCTCGCGCAAAAATATCACCCCGATGCCGGCGGCGACGAGGCCAAGTTTAAGGAGATCAGCGAGGCCTACGAGACGCTTTCGGACGAGAAGAAGCGCAAAGAGTACGACCAGATGCTCATGTTTGGCGGCATGCCGGGCGCGGGCGGCGCGTATGGCGGCGGCTACGGTGCCGGTGCGGGCGCCAGCGGCTGGGGCGACATCTTCGACAGCATCTTTAGCGGCAACGGCGCCTGGGGCAGCGATTGGGGCTCGGGTTTCGCCGGGGCTGCGGGCGCTGCCGGTGCGGGTGCGGGTCGCAGCCGCGCTCGCAAGGGCGGCGACCTGTCGCTGACCGTCGATGTGACGGCCGAGGACGCGTTTCGCGGCGTGACGCACAAGGTCACCTACCGCATTCCCTCGACAGGCGAGCAACAGACCATTACGGTCTCGGTGCCCGCGGGTGCGGTCGACGGCGGCAAACTGCGCTACAAGCGTCGCGGCGAGTATGGAGTTGCCGGCGGCGAGCGCGGCGACCTGGTCGTGACCACGCACGTGGAGGAGCACCCGCTGTTTAAGCGTAAAGGTGCCGACGTGACCATGGAGGTACCGGTCTCGGTCTATGAGGCGGCGCTCGGCTGCACGGTGGACGTGCCGACGCCCGGCGGTGCGACGGTTCGTCTGAAGGTGCCCGCGGGTACCCAGACGGGCAAGAAGTTCCGCTTTAAGGAGATGGGCGCGCCCGACGTTAAGCACCGTGGCCGTACGGGCGCGCTGCTCGTCGAGATCAAGGTGCAGGTTCCCACGAACCTGTCTGATGACGAGCGCGATGCCATGACCAAGCTGCGCGAGGCCGACACGCGCGACTATCGCGAGAAGGTCAATCGTTACAAGGCGACGTACTAGGGCGGTCGCGGCGCACGCCCGCGCCCACGGGCTTATGATGGACGATAACGAGACGGAAAGGGGTCAGGTAGCATGGCCGAGGACAATAGGAACAAACCGCTGTACATGATCAGCGTGGCGGCCGAGCTGACCGGCATGCACCCGCAGACTCTGCGCGTCTACGAGTCCAAAGGCTTGGTGAATCCCCAGCGCTCGGGCGGCAACACGCGTCTGTATTCGCGTGCCGATATCGAGCGCCTGGAGCTCATCAACCAACTGACCGACGAGGGCATCAACCTCGCCGGCGTGGTGCGCATCCTCGATATGAAGGAGCGTGCCGAGGAGCGCGAACGCGAGAACGAGAAGCTCCGCGCCCGCGTACGCCAGCTCGAGGACGAGCTGCACGAGTACAAGATGCAAAAGAAGATCACCGCCCTGGCCCCGCGCGACGGCTCGGTTAACCCCGAACAGGTCATGCGCAAACTTTTGGGCGCAGGCGGAGACTTATAGTTACGCGGTTTTACCAAACCGCGTAACGGCTCGACGCTGCGCCCTTAGGTTCCGCCGTTCTGACGAACGGCGGACCAGTTGACGCTGCGCGCCGCCCAGAGCGACAATTTGTCATTCAAAGGGCAAGGCATGACCACAAGGTCTATGCCTTGCCCTTTTCATGCCAACTTGTTCGCTCTGGACGTCGCTCGCTGTCCGTCCTCTACCTGCGGCGCTGCTTTGCTCCGGATGCGGTAGGGTAGTCATTGGGGACGTTCTTAAATGACTAGTCGAAAGGGACACTCTTGCGCCAGATCTGCCGGCCCCACGCTGGGCTCGTCCTGTGCTTTACTGAGATAAAGTGAACGTGTAGATTCGTAACCCACTCGCAACCGTTCTATGGCACGATATTGAAAGAATGTATGCTATGCGCCCGAGCCTTTCGGGCAGAGTGGGAGACAGTATGGTTAAGCTGTACGAGGACGGCATCTACCTGCGCGGCGGTAGCGAGGTTGTGCCTGAGGCCGAGGCTGCTGAGCGCGGCATTACGCAGACGCCTGAGGATGCCAAGCGCGGAACCATCGCGTATTCGATCCTCCAGGCACACAATACGTCCGGCGACCCCGAGGCGCTCAAGATTCGCTTCGATGCCATGGCGAGCCACGATATTACCTTTGTCGGCATCATCCAGACGGCGCGCGCCTCGGGCATGGAGCAGTTCCCGCTGCCCTACGTGCTCACCAACTGCCATAACTCGCTGTGCGCCGTGGGCGGCACCATCAACGAGGACGACCACGTCTTTGGCCTCTCGGCTGCCAAAAAGTACGGCGGCATCTTCGTTCCGCCCCATATCGCGGTCATCCATTCCTTTATGCGTGAGAACTTCGCGGGCTGCGGCAAGATGATCCTGGGTTCCGACTCGCACACCCGCTATGGTGCCCTGGGTACCATGGCCGTGGGCGAGGGCGGCGGCGAGCTGGCAAAGCAGCTGCTGCGCGACACCTACGATGTCGCCTATCCCGGCGTCGTCGCCATCTACCTCACGGGTTCCCCGCGCCCCGGCGTCGGCCCGCACGACGTGGCGCTCGCCATCATCCGCGCCGTCTTTGCCAAGGGCTACGTCAAGAACAAGGTCATGGAGTTCGTGGGCCCCGGCATCGCGAGCATGACGACTGACTATCGCAACGGCGTCGACGTCATGACCACCGAGACCACCTGCCTGTCGAGCATCTGGGCAACCGACGAGGACACGCACGCGTTTTTGACCATGCACGGCCGCGGCGACGACTACCGCGAGCTCAAGCCCGCCGATGTCGCCTACTACGACGGCTGCGTCGAGGTCGACCTGTCGAGCATCAAGCCCATGATCGCGCTGCCGTTCCATCCTTCCAACGGCTTTGAGATCGACGAGCTCAACGAGAATCTCGAGGACATCCTGCACGAGGTGGAGCTTGAGGCCGCCAAGATCGGCGAAGGCAAGACGCACTTTAGCCTGCTCGACAAGATCGTCGACGGCAAACTGCACGTGCAGCAGGGCGTTATCGCCGGCTGCTCGGGCGGCAACTACGACTCCGTGGTTCAGGCTGCCCGCGTACTCAAGGGCGCCAACACCGGCTGCGGCGAGTTCTCGTTGTCGGTCTATCCCACGAGCCAGCCCGTGGCGCTCGAGCTTACACGCCGCGGCTACATCTACGACCTTATGGAGGCCGGCGCGATCGTGCGCACGGCATTCTGCGGCCCGTGCTTCGGTGCCGGCGACACGCCTGCCAACAACGGCCTGTCCATCCGCCACACCACGCGTAACTTCCCCAACCGCGAGGGTTCCAAGCCGGGTAATGGCCAGCTGAGCGCCGTGGCCCTGATGGACGCTCGCTCCATTGCGGCGACGGCTGCCAACGGCGGCGTTCTGACGCCGGCGACCGACCTGCCCGAGGACACCTGGGATGAGGCCTGCGAGTACACCTTTGACGATGCGCCGTACAAAAAGCGCGTGTACTGGGGCTTTGGCAAGGCGGAGCCTGCCGACGAGCTGGTCGAAGGCCCCAACATTAAGCCGTGGCCCGCGATGGAGCCGCTCGGCGACGACATCCTGCTTAAGGTGTGTTCCAAGATCATGGACCCGGTCACCACGACCGACGAGCTCATTCCCTCGGGCGAGACGAGCTCCTTCCGCTCCAACCCGCTGGGTCTGGCCGAGTTTACGCTGAGCCGCCGCGACCCGGCATACGTGGGTCGCTCCAAGGAGGTCGACGCCGTGGAGAAGCGCCGCGTTGCCGGTGAGTCCGCGGGCGACCTGGCGGCACTCGATGCCGAGCTTGCCGGCGTGTTTGAGGCGCTGGCCGGCGCGGGTGTCGCGGCAGACGCCAAGGCGACCGAGTACGGCTCCATGCTCTACGCCAAGAAGCCGGGTGACGGTTCTGCCCGCGAGCAGGCCGCGAGCTGCCAGCGCGTAATTGGCGGCCTGGCCAACATCGTCCACGAGTACGCCACCAAGCGTTATCGCTCCAACGTGATGAACTGGGGCATGGTGCCCTTCCAGATGGAGGCGGAGCCCAACTTTGAGGTGGGCGACTACGTCTTTGTGCCGGGTATCCGTGCCGCGCTCGATGGCGACCTGCAGAACATCGCCGCGTACGTAGTGCGCGCCGACGGTGCGGTCGAGCAGATTGAGCTCTATATTGCCGATATGACGGCAGAGGAGCGTGCCATCGTCAAGGCCGGCTGCCTGATCAACTACAACAAGTTCAAGGCCGCTGCCGAGTAACGCACTTACTTGTCCGCCCCGGTTATACCTTTCCCTGCCGCTCACGCGCTTCGCGAGGGTCGCGTTAGAGAAAGGTATAACCGGGGCTACTTGTTAAGTGCTGCTCGTTGGGTCTTGAGGGGCGCTAAAATCGAGGTTGCAACTCTCCTCTATGGGGGAGTGCGCCTTTGTTTATATGCTATCTAGAATTGACAGTATGAAGTTGGCGCTTTAAAGTGAGCTCAAAACACTCTCGTTTGTGGAGTTGAAGATGAAGCGTCGCACTTCTGTTTTGTTGCTGTTGGTGGCTTGCGTCGTCGCTGCTGCGGGCGTGGTCCTATTTGGCTCGCTAATCTTCTATGGGCCGAGTGGGATTGAGCAGACGGTCGAGATGGCGTCCCTTGTTGCATCGATGCCCGGGCAAATGATTTCGGACGTTACAAAGCCCGATGAGATAACGCTCGATATCGAGGAAACGCCGGGCATTCTAAGCATAAGCAACTACCCCATGATTGAACTTGGCTCGTCTCGCTATACCAAGGACGAGAAGTTGTCCCGACAGGCGCTGGACTTGCTAAACGGTCGTTCGTTCAAACGCTGGGACGGTTGGGATGCCTATGAGCGCCGACGTGGTTTTGTGAACGGTGGCTACCATACAACGCTGAAGCTGTATTCATCTGATGGCAAACTGATGCGCACCGTTAACTACAATCCGGAATACGCAAAAGCCGGAGGTGGGGACGGCGTCTATATCCAAGATGGCGGCGTGACCTACATTCTTGAAGGCGACCAGCAGCAGGTGATCGATTTTTTGGATCGTTGCGAGATGGACGCGTACGACCAGACCTGCCTGCCCGACCCGCAAACTGCGCGCGATAGTGGGTCTGCTCGTACATGGCTGTTCGAGGATGAGATGCCCTGGAACGCCGTATCGGGAAGCACGGGCTCGGCAAAAGAGTAGGGAACGCGACCACCACAAAGGTGCCCCTTTGTGGTGGTTTTCGGTCTGTCTCGATCTGTAACATCTTGGCCGCTAAAAGTGGGCTTGGTGTTACAGATTTAGATTTTCGATCCGGGTGTCTTCTGTCTGTCTCGATCTGTAACAGGTAGACCCCTATTTGCCGAGTAGTTGTTACAGATTTAGATAAATGGGAGCTGCTGAACATTTCATCTCGATCTGTAACATCTGGGGTCAAAAACGGCCGCTAGATGTTACAGATCGAGACAGATGAGCGCCGGAGTCGAAAATCACCACAAAGGTGCCTGTCCCCTTTGTGGTGGTGGGGGGCGGGCTCGATGTTATTGTGATCGCTGGGCAGCATTTTAATGAATGTCTCTACAGGATTTCATCTGGGGTGGCGGGTTTGGTTGTTTTGGGGATGCCGAGTTTGGACGACGCGAAATCGTCAACATTGTCCTTAATTCCGTCTTTGGTGTAGACGGTGACCATATAGGTGCTGTGTCCGAATTCGCTCTTGTCGCGTGTTGCCCAGGCCTGCCAGTAGGCGGCCCCACTTCGCCCTTCGATTTTTCCGACACGGCGGAGTTCTGTTCGCTTTAATTTCTGGTTGCTATAGATGGTTCGACCGTCCTCCTCGGTGAGCCCGCACTGTCCAAGCATCTTGTCGAGGACTTGGTTCATGTGGCGCTCATCGGTGTTTGGTGCGTGGTCGTAGGCGAGGGTGATGGAGTCGAGTGGCTGGTCGTCGATCAGATAGTTTAGCGCCTGAGGTTCAAGGCAGAAATGGGGGGAGCATCCGTCGATCTGACCGAGCAGTGGCAACTTTGACTGCCAAAATCCGGTGGGAATTCTATCTTCGTAAAACACGCCGCGGCAGATAAAGGAGAGCGAGGTGGCACGCGAGCCGGCGTCGACCATCCCGCACAAATCGAAGGGCGAGGCGATACCGAGGGAAAAGGGCGTGATGACGATAAGGAAGAGCATCACGATGGGTACGGCGAGAATGGCGATGACGTTGCGACCGGTGGAATGAGACGGCTTCATATGATCTCCCCGAAACAAAAAGCTGTTGAGGATAGATAGAAATAGATAAATTCAGATAACAAATTAAGTTTAATCTCATGGCGCGAGATGGTCGACCGTTAGCGTCGAAAACCACCACAAAGGTGCCTGTCCCCTTTGTGATGGTGAGGAGCGCGCGGCTTCTTTTGGTAATAGTGTTAGCTGGCGGTATCATTAGTGCAGGTGGCGAAGGTTTGCATTGTGAGGTGCTTTGCTGTGAGAAGTCCTGCCCGTATTGGATTGATTGTTTTGGCGCTTGCGATCGCTGTGGTTGGCGCGGGCGCTGTCGGTATGGCATTTCTACCTGCTGCGGTGACGGAGCCGGTGGTCAAGCCTGTGACTCAATCTGTCGAACTTCTGACCGGCGACGACAAGCCCGAGACCATTACCGTTGATTTTGATGAGCAGCCGGCTGTGCTGGGTATTAGCAATTATCCGCGTATTCAGCTTGGGGCCATGCGCTATACCACGGATACAAGCCTGATCGATAGGGCGTCCGAGCTACTCAAGGGCAAAACATTTAAGCGCTGGTACGGATATGCGTCCTATCGGGCAAAAGCGAACGACATGGTTGGCGGATGCCACTCTTCTATCGAGCTGGACACTGCAAACGGCGCAAAGTTATGTGATGTCTCGTACGATCCGGGCTACGAGGGCAATGAGGGTCCGGGCATCTACATCATGGACGGCGATGTCGCCTATGTCATGGAGGGCGACCAGACCGAGCTCAACGATTTTATGGGTCAGTGTATCCAAGATGCCTATAAACAGACCTGCTTGCCTGACCCGCAGACTGCACGCGATAGTGGGTCTGCCCGTACATGGCTGTTCGAGGATGAGATGCCCTGGACCGTCGAATCGGGAAGTATGGGTTCGGCGAAGGAGTAGAGACCGCGACCACCACAAAGGTGCCTGTCCTCTTTGTGGTGGTTTTCGGTCTGTCTCGATCTGTAACATCTTGGCCGCTAAAAGTGGGCCTGGTGTTACAGATTTAGATTTTTGATCCGGGTGTTTTCTGTTCGTCTCAATCTATAACATCTGGAGCCATAAACAGTCGCTAGATGTTACAGATTGAGATAGTAAGGGGACGAGGCCGTAGCGGGTGAGCGCACCTGCCCCCTATCTTTCAATCACTCAGAAAATCTTATATATAGAGACTTAGATTTATGTATAAGATCGCGCAAAGCTGGCAACAATACTTCTCGAACAACGTGAAGCCGCCCCGTAGGGCGGCCGCCCCAAGAGAGGTGATTCCATGAGAATCGATAAGCTAGCAATGACGTCGCGCGAGGCGCTGCAGACCGCCATGAGCACGGCCGCTGACGCGCAGGCCGGCGCGGTGGAGCCGATTCACCTGCTGTCTGCCCTGCTCGGTGCCGGCGAGCGCAATATCTCCGTGATCATCGAGCGCATCGGTGCCGACCCGGCACAGCTTGCGCGTTCCACGCAAGACGCCATCGACCACGCGCCCAAGGTTTCGGGCGAGGGTCAGCAGATGGGCCTTTCCAATGAGCTCGTCCGCGTCATCGAGAAGGCCGAGAAGAAGGCCACCAAGATGGGCGACAGCTTTGTGGTGACCGAGCATTTGCTGATGGCGCTTGCCGAGGACAAGGGCGAGGCGGGCCGCGTGCTGCGCGACGCCGGCGTGACCAAGGAGCGCATCGAGCAGGTCTACGAGGAGTTGCGTGGCGATGACCGCGTGACGTCTGCCGAGGACAAGACCCAGTTTGAGGCGCTGGAGCAGTACGGACGCAACATCTGCGACCTTGCCCGCGCCGGCAAGCTCGACCCTGTCATCGGCCGTACCGACGAGATCCGTCGTACCATCCAGGTCCTGTCCCGTCGCACCAAGAACAACCCTGTGCTCATCGGCGAGCCGGGCGTCGGCAAGACGGCCATCGTCGAGGGCATCGCCCAGCGTATCGTGGCCGGCGACGTGCCGAGCACCCTGCGCGACCGCGACCTTATCGAGCTCGACATGAGCGCGCTGGTCGCCGGTGCCAAGTACCGCGGCGAGTTCGAGGACCGCTTGAAGGCCGTGCTCAAGGAAGTGCAAAAGTCCGAGGGCAAGGTCATCCTGTTCATCGATGAGCTCCACACCATCGTGGGCGCGGGTGCCACCGAGGGCTCTATGGACGCCGGCAACATCCTCAAGCCGGCGCTTGCCCGTGGCGACCTGCATGCGATCGGCGCGACCACGCTCGACGAATACCGCAAGTACATCGAGAAGGACGCGGCGCTCGCCCGTCGTTTCCAGACCGTGATGGTCAGCGAGCCTACCGTCGAGGACACCATCTCGATCCTGCGTGGCCTCAAGGAGAAGTACGAGATCTTCCACGGCGTGCATATCACCGATGGCGCGCTCGTGGCAGCTGCCGACCTCTCCGATCGCTACATCGCCGACCGCTTCCTGCCCGACAAGGCCATCGATCTGGTCGATGAGGCGGCAAGCCGCCTGCGCATGGAACTCGACAGCATGCCGGTCGAGATCGACGCCACCACGCGTCAGCTCACCCAGCTGCAGATCGAGGAGCAGGCGCTCATGAAGGAGACCGACGACGCCTCCAGGGAGCGTCTGGAGGCCCTGCGCCAAGAGATTGCCGAGGTCCAAGAAAAGCTCAACGTGCAAAAGGCCGGCTGGCTCAACCAGAAGAACGCCATCGATCACGTGCAGGAGCTTAAGGGCCAGCTCGACGAGGCCAAGAGCGAAGAGGAGCGCGCAACACGCAACGGCGACCTGGGCCGTGCGTCCGAGCTGCGCTACTCCGTGATTCCGGGCCTGCAGCAGCAGATTCAGGAATCCGAGGCCGCGCTCGAGGCACAAAAGCAGCAGGACGGCGAGGGGCTCAACGAGCAGGTGACCTCCGATGAGATCGCCGAGGTCGTGAGCGCCTGGACCGGCGTGCCCGTGTCCAAGATGATGCAGGGCGAGCTCGACAAGCTGAAGGGCTTGGAGGGCGAGCTGCACAAGCGCGTCATCGGCCAGGACGAGGCCGTCTCCGCCGTCGCCGCGGCCGTGCGCCGTAGCCGTGCGGGTCTCTCCGATCCGGACAAGCCCATTGGCAGCTTCTTCTTCCTGGGCCCCACTGGCGTAGGTAAGACCGAGCTCGCCAAGGCGCTGGCCGAGTGCCTGTTCGACGACGAGCGCGCGCTCGTGCGTATCGACATGTCCGAGTACATGGAGAAGTTCAGCGTCCAGCGCCTGATCGGTGCGCCTCCGGGATACGTTGGCTACGACGAGGGCGGCCAGCTCACCGAGGCCGTGCGCCGTCGTCCGTACTCCGTGATCTTGCTCGACGAGATGGAGAAAGCTCACCCGGATGTCTTCAACGTGCTGCTGCAGGTGCTTGACGACGGTCGTCTGACCGATGGCCAGGGTCGCCAGGTGTCCTTCAAGAACACGATCATCATCATGACGTCTAACGTGGGCTCTAAGGCTATTGCCGAGCTTTCCGGCAAGGACGAGGAGGAGATGCGCCATCAGGTCGACGCGGCCATGGCTCAGACCTTCCGCCCCGAGTTCCTCAACCGTATCGACGACATCGTGGTGTTCCATCCGCTCGGCATGGCGCAGATCGAAAAGATCGTCGATATTCAGCTCGCCGACGTCCGCGCACGTCTGGCCAAGGAGCGCATGACGCTTTCCATCACCCCGGCGGCCAAGCAGATGCTCGCCGTGGGCGGCTTGGACCCGGTCTTTGGTGCCCGTCCGCTCAAGCGTCTGGTGCAGCGCGAAGTCGTGGACGCCATCGCGGCGGCCATCATTGACGGCACGGTGCGCGAGGGCGATCAGGTGACGGTCGATGTCGACAAGGACGGCGGCTTTACCGTCGTGTGCGACAACACGCCGGCGGCCACCTACGAGGTCCCCGACGCCGAGTAGATTTTGGGGCCGGCTTTAAATCGCCCCTCATCGCAAAACGCCAAGGGCGGCGGATCCAATTGGGTCCGCCGCCCTTTTTCGTGCGACAATCGATGATGTCGAACGTGAGTACATGGCAAGGAGCTATGCAGATGAAAGATGAGACCAAGACGAACAAGCCGGCGACCGATGCCGCGCCCGCCGCACCCAAACCTGCGCCTAAGCCGGCGCCAAAGCCGCGCGACCCTTTCATCCGTGCTGAGAACGAGGACGACGACGGCTACGATCCCTACAGCGATCGCCGCCCCGAGCGCGAGCCGATGTTCGAAGCCGACCCGTGGAACTAGGAAACGTCCTCTAGCTGACGGAGCCGCGCGTTTCTGTCGGCTAGAGGCGTTCGTGTTTGCCTCCTCAACCGCTCGACATCCTTCGGGACAGAAAGAGAAAAACTTGCTTAATCATTAATCAAGTTAAACGAAATCTTGCTTTCCAGCTAATCAAGAAACAGTATAATCTTGATTAGCCAGAGAGCAAGATTGGAGAATCATGGCATTCAACGACTTGATCGCCCAGAAAATAAAGGACTTTGAACAGCAGGGGGTTCCGCAGGTCTTTGAGCGAGACCTTGATCTAGGAAACCCACAGGAGCCAAAGCGCGACAACATCGTAAATGTGATTGTGGGGGCCCGCCGTTGTGGAAAGACGTATCGCCTGTATCAGGAGATGCGGCGGCTTCAGAGCCGGGGCGTCGAGCTTGACCGGATGCTTTACTTCAATTTTGAGGATGAGCGCTTGCGCCCGTATGAGCCATCGCTGCTGGCGGACGTGATCGACACGTTCTATGCGCTGTATCCTGCTGCTCGAACCGAGGGCGCTTACATTTTCTTTGACGAGATCCAGGAAATTCCCGAATGGGGTGCGTTTCTGCGGCGTGTAGTCGATACGGAGAAAGCGACCGTCTATGTGACGGGATCTTCTTCCAAGATGCTGTCCTCAGAACTTAAGAGCGAGTTCAGGGGTCGTTCTCTTGTGCGAGAGCTTTTTCCGTTGAGTTTTTCGGAATACGTTCGATATAAGACGGGGAGCGTTCCCGAGCCAGATGCGACCTTTTCCCCGAGCGATGCAGCGCTGCTTCGGCATCATCTGATCGGGTATCTTGAACGAGGGGGATTCATTGCGACACTTGAGCAGACGCCTGCAGACGCGATTCAGCTGCTACAGGAATATGCTTCGCGAACGGTCGCCATGGACGTCGTTGAACGTTACGACGTCAAGAACCCTCGCCTGGCATCGCTGTTCTTGACGCGGTGTATGGCATCTTCGGGACGAGAGCTGTCAGTGAACAAAGTGTACAACGAGTTCAAGAGCAGACAGATACCCGTCAGTCGTAATTCGCTCAGCGATTTACTTGAGTATTATGAGGACGCCTACCTGTTATTTTCTGTGCCGGAGTTCACGCGTTCACTGGCAAATAACATGCGGTCTGCGTCTAAGGTCTACGCTGTCGACCCTGCGATGTTCGGAGCATTCTCTCCCGCATCGGCATTGGACCAGGGCCAGAGGCTCGAGACCGCAGTGTTCAATGCGCTAAGAAGAAGGACTCCCGCGGTACGGGCCGGTTCGGTCTGTCGCCTGCTGATCAAAGAGAAGAATAAAAGCCACGAGGTGGATTTTGTGGCTGGGGACGCGCTTCTCATGCGGGCTTATAGCCTGATTCAGGTGAGTACGGATATGGCAAGTGAGAAAACGCGCGAGCGCGAAATTGCCGCGCTTGATGCCTCGATGGCCCAGTTTGATCTTGGCGAGTCGGCAATCGTTACCATGGATGAACAGACCGATATTCCATGCGAGCACGGTGTGGTACACGCTGTGCCCGCATGGAAGTGGCTCCTTGCCTAATCATCCTCAAAGTAGCCAAAAGAGCCCCATTACAGTTTGAGTCGTCCGAAAGGGCGGCTCTTTTCCGTTGCATGGTTATACGATTGAGCCGTACCGGTGGTCGCTGGCCGACCGCCCCGGACGGCCGTCAGCCCCTGCCCCGTAGAGGGCCCGGGACGTGTTGCCGCCGGGGCGGGAGGGGCCGCGGGGAACGACTGATAGAGATGTGCCGGGCCCGGACCGGGCCACGGCCGGGTAATGTGGGTGTCGCTTCCGCGGCTTACGGCCGGCTCAAGGGAGAGGATACACCATGCCTGCAGCAGAGACGCCCGTGGCCTACCTGGGGATCGACGTCGGGAAGAGCTCGCACAGCGCGTGCGCGCTCGATGCGGGAGGGGGCGTCGCCTTCAGGGCCGAGCTGGCCAACAGGCCCGACGACATCGACCGGGTGCTCGAGCGGGCCGGCTCCGGCGCGCTGGTCGTCGTCGACCAGAAGCGAAACATCGGCGCGCTGGTCCTCGCGCGCGCCCATGCGCAAGATCGGAAGAGCGTCGTGTAGGGAAAGAGTGTAGATCTCGGTGGTCG
>UQMU01000020.1 GCA_900542305.1 uncultured Collinsella sp.
GGCATCAGGTGCCCCTCGATTATCTCGATCCCCTTGTACTCGCACAGCTTCCTGAAGATCTCCCCAAGGTCGGACCTTATTTGGTTGTAGATGACTTTGCGCCTATACTTCGGCGTGAACGCGACGTGGTACTTGCACATCCACTTCGTGTGCGACAGGCTGTAGGCCTTCTGGGCCATACGCCACCACCGCCCTCTCGACTCGGATTCCTTGCGGCCTGAACAATCGCAAGTGTCCGGCGAGGGGGCGGCTTTGTAAAGCCGTTTGGCCCCACCCGCATAGCGGGTGGTTTCTGATGCGGCGCGCTGCGCGCCCCGCACAGGCTAAAGCCTCTAACGTAAAAGCCCCGTTGGTAAAACGAGTTACCAACGGGGCTTGGACTGAAAGGTCGCGCTTAAACGAGAGGGCGCCCTAACACTCGAGACGTTTGCGCATAAGCGCGAAGGCAATCAGCGAAGCGCCGACAACGGTCATAATAAAGGCGACGGCAAGGGTTTGGTCGCCCGTGTTGGCGAGCGCACCCTTAGTAGTCTTAGCGGACGTTTTGGTTACCTTGGTCGTCGTCTGCTGACCGGGTTGGGACGGCGTCACGGGCTGCGCAGGCTGAGCCGGCTCCCCCTTGGCCTCCTCGCCCGTCACCACGTACGTCGAGAAGTGGCTCGTGCGGAAGCAGAGGTAGTCACCCTCGGTCCACGTATCCATAGCCTGAGTGGAACCATCCTCGGCAACGTAGAGCACCTTGAGATTGGTGAGCGCCTTCATGGCGGCAGTCATCTTGACACGGACGATGAAGGACATGCCTTCGTAGTCCTCGATAACCTCGCCGTCCTTGAGAAGCTTGATATCGAGCTTATCGGCAACCTTGGTAGTCCCCTGCTCAAGGCCGGAAATCGTAGCATTGGCGGCATCGGTAAGATCCGTCGGTTCCTCGACCACAAGAGAGATGCTGTTGTTCTGGGCAATGCCGGCAGCGACATTGTTCTCGGCGCTTACGCTAACGTCCGTTCCGTTGCTACCCGCAACGCCTGCAATGGTCTTTGCCGCTACGATAACGGCGCAGGTCGCGGTTTTGTCGCCACAGGTGGCGGTAATCGTGGCGGTACCGGCCTTAAGCGGCGTCACGACGCCGTCTTTGACCGTGGCGATCGACGAGTCGCTGGAGGTCCAGCTCACCGTCGTATCGTCTGCATTGGCAGGACTCACCGTTGCGGAGAGCTTTGTGGAGGCATCACCGACGGTAAAGGACAGGCTCGTCTTGTTGAGCTCAACCTTTTGGGCGGGATTGGTCACGGTCACCGAAACGGTCTGGGAGAGCGACCCTGCAGTGATGACAAAAGAACCAGAACCGGTCTTGAGGGCGGTAACGGTGTAGGAGCCATCACCGTTGTCGACAACCTTAAACGCCTTCGAAGCGCCCGTGTCATCCAGAGCAAGATTGGTCTCGTCGACCTCACCCGCAAGGGTTCCAGCAAGAGAAACCTTCACGGTGCCCTCTTCGCCCTTCTTGAGGCCGAGGACGCTCTGGTCGACCGTAAGGTTCGTTGCGGGATTAGAGACGGTCACCGCGCAATCCTGAGAATAGGTGCCGTCTTCAGTCGAAACGGTGATGGTTGCGGCGCCCTTGGAGACAGCCGCCACCTTTCCGGTTTGATCGACTGTAGCGACACTTTCGTTGCTGGACTTCCAGACAATCGTCTGGTTAGCCTCCGCGGGAACGACCGCCGCCTTAAGCTGCTCGGTTGCAGCGCCCACAAGCACGACCTTCTGCTTATCGAGCGTGATGCCCGTAGCAGGCTGAATAACCGTCACCTTGCACGTGGCGCTATGCTCTCCGTCCTCAGTGGTGACGGTAATCGTAGCAACACCTGCCTTGACCGGGGTCACGACGCCGTCTGCAACCGTGGCGACCGTAGGATCGCTCGACGACCAGGACAAGTTCTTGTTCGTTGCATTATCGGGCTCAACCGCTGCGGTCAACGTCGAGGGCTCACCGCCCACAGCAAGCTTAAGGTTTGAAACGCTGAGCTTGACGCCCGACACCTTTACAACCGGAGTGGTTACCGTAATCGCATCCGTGGTTGCAGAGACCCCATCAACCGTTGCCGTGATCGTGGCATCACCGTCACCGACAGCGGTAACAAGACCGTTAGCGTCGACGGTAAGGACGCTCTCGTTGGAAGAGGACCAAACAACTTGGCTGGCCTTGTCATCAGGGGAGACCTTTGCCTTCAGCTGCTGAGTCGTGCCTTTATCCATGGAGGTTGAGTAGCTGTCCGCAATGGAAACCGCAGTCTTTGCAGGCTCCTCGCCAGGCTTGACAACATGAACGGTCATCGTGTCGCAGAGACGACCACCCAAGTACATTGAAACCGTTGCATCGCCGTAACTATGAGGCACTAAATACCCCAAGTAACTGCCACCATTAAACATCGGTCCTTTTACCTCGAGGACATCCGGATTATCTGAAGTGAAAGAATACTTTGCGCCGGCATAGGAGTCCATCAATTCCTCAGCGCTTTTACTCAGCACGCCCTTTGGATATTCAAACCCCCTGTCACATTCCAGCCAAAGCCAATCTTTGGATATACTATCTGAACTGACCTCACAGGGAAATGTATAATCGCTCGACACAAACTTAGCCTTCGAAAGGCTCACTTCCGCAGGGTCGACAACCTCTATCTCAAAGGGATGGTCATTGCCAAGGCCATCACGAGCATGAGCCTTAACGGTGCCAGGCTTTATTGCCTTAAACGAGTTTTCACCATCGATAAGCTCAACGACATCGTTGCTTTCCAGAGAATAGGTTACAGCGCCAAAGTCCGCACCCCAATGTGCGCGCTGGCATGCCTTCAGTACTTCATTTGGAGAAACGTTGAGAATGGCAGTCAGATAAGAGCTGTCCCCAACCAGCATCTTTTGCTTTTTGTTCCCACGCTCATTGAATCCGGGCTCCTGATTCTCGGTTACAACATCACATAGCTTCTTCGTCTCAACTTCACCGTTGCAATAGTCGACAAGAACCTTGGCCTCTTTAGCATCTTTCGACAACGCCTCGAGTTGCAAAGAAGCGCTTAGCTCGGA
The DNA here is from genome assembly GCA_900542305.1 of uncultured Collinsella sp. GTDB lineage: Bacteria > Actinomycetota > Coriobacteriia > Coriobacteriales > Coriobacteriaceae > Collinsella. The sequence goes on from UQMU01000020.1 coordinate 3,082, forward strand.
AGTTCCATATGATGAATAATTCGAATTCACCCTTGCCTGGACTTTGGAATCCTTTGAGGGGTCTTCCTTAATAACAAAATATGTGGCCGCACGGCTCTCGTCCACGGGACGAACGTCAACTCTCCCCTCTAGTAATGCATAATGCGTGTTCCCGCATTTTTGCGGACAATCATCCGTGTAACCCAGCGTTGCGGTGTTTGTTGTCGCACCAGATTGGTCGTAAGAAACGAAACTGACCTTAATTGGATTGACTTTAGCCACACTTTTAATCTTAAGAGAACCGTTTAAACTCTCGTCGGTCTTGCTCTTCAGGGCTATAGTCGTTGTGCCAACTTTGGTGGGGCTAATTGTCAATACCCAACTATGTGACTCATAACTTACCTTAGCGATATCCTCGTCAGACGATGTGATATCGATATCGCTAGGGTCAATGTGCGCCCATTCGTGATTTTTATTAAAAAAGGAAAGCCTTCCTTTCACCGTCTGTCCAACAGCGACATCAAATTCTGACCACACATCGCCTGTAGACGAATCGTATGGGAGAAACGATGCACCCATGGAACCGTCCTGCGACTCCAGCATGACAGCATCCGCATGCGGAGCGGCCACCGTCAGCCCAAACGTTGCCGCCGTTAAAGCAACACAGATGCCTGTGGCTATCCTCCAAAACCCTTTTCTCATTCCCCTAAGTCCAATCTCTCGTGAAAAAACGCAGCATTCTCCCACACCTTAAAATTGGCTTAAGGATACCCCCCCCCCCCCGACAGTTACCGGCAAGGTAATGTTTGTCAGATGTCTCAAATTATCGGCAAGCAGCACAGTTGACGCGCATATATCGCTGACGTCCAGCTTTCTAGGTGCGCTCATGCACAAGCCCCGCTGGCAGAGCGAGCTGCGAGCGGGGCTTGTGTTGGAAAGTCGCACTCGAACGAGGGCCGCGGAGAATTGATCGATTTGACTACCTCCCCGATCGGTCAATTAGAACTCGAGCTGCTCCAGGCGATCGAAGACCGTGTCGATGCGGGTGAGGAAGTCCCACGGGTCAAAGATCTCGTCGAGCTTCTCCTGGCTGACGGTGCAGCGCGGATCGGCCTCGAGGCGCTCCTTAAAGGTAGGACCGGAGACGCAATCCTGCACCTCGTGCCACGTGGCCATGGCGTTTTCCTGCACGATGGCATAGGCATCCTCGCGGGTGATGCCTGTATCGACGAGAGCCAGCAGCACCTTGGAGGAGAAGATGAGGCCGCGGGTCTTGTTGAGATTGGCCATCATGCGGGCAGGGTACAGCTGCAGGCCGTCGATGACGCGGATGAGGCACTGGAACATGTGGTCAAGGGCGATGAAGCTATCGGCCTGGGCGACGCGCTCGGCAGAGGAGTGCGAAATGTCGCGCTCGTGCCACAGGGCAACGTTGTCAAAGGCGACCTGAGCGTTGGACTTCACGACGCGCGACAGGCCACAGACCTTCTCCATGGTGATGGGGTTGCGCTTGTGCGGCATGGCGGAGCTGCCCTTTTGGCCCTTGCGGAACGGCTCCTCGGCCTCGAGCGTATCGGTCTTCTGCAGGTTGCGGACCTCGGTCGCGATGCGCTCGCAGGTGGCCGCTGTAGTGGCAAGCACGCCGGCAAGGTAGGCGTGGTGATCGCGGCTGATGACCTGCGTGGACAGCGGATCGTGGACCAGGCCAAGGTGCTCGCAGACATACTCCTCCACGAACGGCTCGATGGAGCTGTACGTGCCGACAGCGCCCGAGATGGCACCGAAGGCGACGTTCTTGCGGGCATCCTCAAGACGGTCCAAATCGCGCTTGAGCTCCCAAGCCCAAGAGCCAAACTTCATGCCGAAGGTCATCGGCTCGGCGTGAATACCGTGAGTACGGCCGGCGCAGAGCGTGTTGCGCTCCTCGAAGGCACGGCGCTTGCAGATCTCGCCGAGCTTCTTGACGTCCTCGATGATAAGGTCGCAAGCCTGAGTGAGCTGGTAGCACAGAGCCGTATCACCCAGGTCAGAGCTGGTCATACCGTAGTGAACCCAGCGGCTGGGCTTGGGCTCGCCCTCGGGGACGTCGGCGTCGATGTACTCCTTCATGTTGGTCAGGAAGGCGATGACATCGTGGCGCGTGACCTCCTCGATCTCGTCAACCTTCTCCTTCTCAAAGTTGGCGTGGTCGCGAATCCACTGGGCCTCTTCTTTGGAAATACCGATCTTGCCGAGCTCCGCCTGGGCCTCGCAGGCCAGGACCTCGATCTCCTGCCAAATGGCGTACTTGTTCTCGAGGGAGAAGATGTGTCCCATCTCCGGGCGGGTATAGCGATCGATCATAGCGGCTCCTTTTTGGTTATTGGCACGTTGGTCGTAACCCAACCATTGTACCGTGCGCGGGTGCAAGTATGGGCAGTAGGCATTAACCTAACATTTTGGAATTGGGATCGGAGCGGGCAAGGGAGGTGAACAGTGGACACGACTATAGCGGGCAACGAAAGCCCCGCGAACTAATGTAATCCCATCCGTTGCATGTGAAATTACATGTGTAATTACATTAGAGGAAGCTGTGCTGTTTGCCGCTTTCTCTGGCAGTTGCCTTCGCATTCAATAGCTAGCAAGAACGTTGAATGTATTGAAGCGTTGGGGCGTACAACCGACTTACGTCCTTATACGCCGACAATTAATGTAATGAAAGATATAATTACATTAGTTGCTAATCGAATTACATTATATGGAGTGCCATGATACGGAAAACAAGTGAAATGCCCTCCTTGCTTCTGCGCATCATCACCGACGTCGAGACCGAGGTCGTCGAATACAAAGCAGCAAAGCAAAACTATGATTTTGAGGACATTGGAAAGTATTTCTCCGCGCTTAGCAATGAGGCAAATCTGCGCAAAGCAGAATGCGGATGGCTTTTCTTCGGCATTTCAGACAACCGTCAGATAAAGGGAACTGCCTACCGCAAAGAATCCCAAACGCCGAGCGTTGGCCTGCGACGCCTGAAACATGAAATCGCCCAACACACGAATAATGGCATGACTTTCGAAGAGATCTACGAGTTTGAAGTTGATGGCAAACGTATCGTTGCATTCCAGATTCCGGCCGGCAGCTTTGCAACGCCAACGACTTGGCATGGAATCCCTTGGTCTCGCGAGAATGAGTCCCTCGTGGAAATGCCCAAGTTCAAACTCGACGCCATCTACGGGCAAAGTCGGCCAGACTGGTCGCGTCAAATTGCCTATGAGGCAAACATCGATGACCTCGATCCAGAGGCAGTAAGCTTCGCGTGCTCCAAATTCATCGAAAAATACGGAGAAAGTCAGCCTGCAGTTCGTAACCTCGATAAAACGTCCATCCTCAGCAAAATGGCACTTGTGATCCACGGCCACGTGAGCAATGCGGCGCTTGTCCTTCTGGGCAAACCGGAGTCGAGCGTCTTTCTGGGTGGCATCGAACCGCGCATTACTTGGACGCTCTACGCAAGCGACGGCTCCACTATGGCCTATGAACATTTTGAACCGCCGTTCATCCTGCAGGTCGATCGCGTTCTGGGAAAGATAAGAAACGAAAAATACCGGTTCTTCGACCGCGAAGAGACATTGTTCCCCACCGAAGCACATCGCTACAGCCCCGAAGTCATCCGAGAGCTTCTTCACAACGCCATAGCTCACCAAGATTTTAGAATGTCGGGGAAAATTAACGTTCTTGAATATGAGGACAGGCTTGTATTCAAGAACGAGGGCGCTTTTATCCCCGGGACGATAGAGAATGCGCTCGCGAGCGGTTACAAGCCGCCGTACTATCGTAATCCCCTGCTTTCAAGTGCCATGAATAAGACGGGCATGATGGACCGCAACGCCATAGGTATTCGCAACGTCTTCGATATTCAGCGTAACCGCCTGCTACCAATGCCCACCTACGATCTATCTGAGGTTGGACGCGTTGCCGTAACACTGTACGGCACAGTACTCAACGAGGACTATTCTCGACTTCTCGCAAGCAATCGAAATCTTGATTTGGCGACAGTGCTGCTGTTGGACCTCGTTCAGAAGGGGCTACCCGTCACAAAGGAACAGTCACGCCTGCTTCACGAACAGGGCCTCGTTAGAGGTCGTTACCCTAAGCTGACGGTCTCTGCCGAAGTGGCAGCGGCCACCGGTGCCCACAGCGAGTATGTGCGAAACAAGGGCGTAGACAATAGTGTCTTCAAGGAACTGATTTTGGAACTTCTGCGCGTGCGCCCATGTTCAAGAGCGGAGATTATCGCAGGACTGGATCATGCTCTGCCGGCAGACCTTACGACAAAGCAAAAAGGCGACCATGTAAGCTATCTGCTCCAAAGCCTACGGAAAGCTGGCCGCATCACCAACGCTGGAAGCACTTCGGCAGCTGAGTGGCACATAGTCGAGTGATATGGCTCGCGATTTCAATTCTGCCAAACAGGTACATTCCAAGCCAAGTGCGCAACTAGCCCAGAATGCGCCCGGCTGTCAGTCGCGATAGAACACAGTGTTGGGCGGCAGCACATATGCTAAATCAGACTGGAATTGACACCCAATCGAACACTGCAATCTTGCTGACCGCCAGCGCTATACAGCAAAATAGCCCCTTGCCGCTCTATGCATGAGCGGCAAGGGGCACGCATGGCAAGCTATTTCTCAAACTCCATCTTCCCCAACCGTCGAAACACCCAACGTCGGAGAGGGATCCATCATCGCCGGCCTTATTGAAAAAAGCACGGAACCGGAATGGTGCCGTGCTTGTGCTTTTAACTGGAGCGGGCAACGGGACTCGAACCCGCGAGTGTCAGCTTGGGAAGCTGATGCCTTACCACTTGGCGATGCCCGCAATTGCGCATTGGGATAAATTAAATGCTTGGATAGTATATACCGAGCATTTCAAGGGGGCAATATGAATGCGGCGTGTTATCACTATGCAATCGCGCACCGCGCACTGCGGCACAAAAGCCTACGAAACGCGCTCCAACTGGTCCCTTGCATCAGAAAGCACGTGTTCTACCTCGTTTTGCACCTCAGTGTCAAAACGATACGCAGGGACCGAAACGCTTAAACCATAGAGACGCCCGCCTTTTTCTATGGGAACGGCGATGCACTCAACCCCTTCTGCCATCTCCTGATGATCATATGCAAAACCACACCGTCGGACCTCCTCGAGCTGCCGCATCAGGTCATCTATGTGTTTTACCGCATGCTCAGTCGTTTTTTCGAATGGGACAGGAAGCAGCGAGCGAACCAACTCCTCATCCCATCGAGATAGAATCGCCTTTCCAATTGCCGTGCAGTGTGCAGGAAGGGTCTTACCGATTTCCGATGAAAGACGGATGTGCTGGGGGGAATCAACGCGCGAAATATAGAGGACACGACCGTGGTCGAGCACACCGAGCTGACAGGTCTCTCCGCACGATGCGACAACCTTTCGCATGGCTGTCTCAAAAGAGGACAATCCCCCACTCTCACGATCGAATGCCTTGCCCAGCAGATACGTCTTAAGCCCAATCGAATACCTACCGGTAGTCTCGTCATAACTAACGTAATCCGAATCGGCCATGGTGTGCAGAATCGAGAAGAGGCTACTCTTTGGAGCGCCGACAATGCGGCATATCTCTGCCATGGTAAGTCCGCTCTTTGTAGCCGAAAGGGCTTCAAAGATTGATAGAACCCGCAAGGTAGAACGGTGGCCAGCAGGATTATATCGCGAGGGCATGGCAACTCTCCTTGTTCATTAACGCCCAGACTTTCCCCGTAAGTATAGCGGCGTGCCCCTTAAAGCAACCGTTCACCGGCCAACCAAAACCATTCGCGGCGGGCCCGTGTGAGGTCTTTTGCATTTCATCTATACTGTTCCGTATAACGAATAGCGTTCGTAAATACGAACGCTATTCAAGTGGACATAGGGAGGAAACATGTCAGACGTTGTAAGCCAAGGCCAAAACGCCGTTGTCATCGATCAGAGGGACAACGTCGCCGTCGCCACCTACCAACTGGAGGCGGACGCCGAGGCCCGCTACCCCATGCCGGACGGCACGCTGGCGAGCGTTACCGTGACCGACGACATCCCGCTGTTCCACAAGATTGCCCTCGTGGACATCCCCAAGGGTGAGAAGGTCGTCAAGTATGGTGAGTTCATCGGTGTGGCCACCACAGACATCAAGCGCGGGCAGCATGTTCATACGCATAACTGCGCCAGCTCCGACGACCTGAAGGACTCCGTCGTCGCCGACACCGACTCCGTCGCCACCAAGACCTCCTCGCCCGCGGAGGGCACGCGCACCTTCATGGGCTACCGTCGCCCGGACGGTCGTGTCGGCATCCGCAACCACGTCCTGATCCTTCCCACGAGCATCTGTGCCTCCGACACCACGGAGAGGATCGCGAACGCGGTTGAGGGCTGCGTCTCCTTCCACAACCAGAATGGCTGCTCGCAGGTCGACTGCGACCAGAAGGTGACTATTGCTGCCTTGGCAGGCTACGCTGCGAACCCGAACATCTATGGCGTCGTTTGCGTCTCCCTGGGCTGCGAGGGCTGCCAGAACGACATCGTGGTCGACGCGATTCGCGAGCGCACCAACAAGCCCGTCGAGACCCTGGTCATCCAAAAGGTCGGCGGCTCCATTAGGGCGATCGAGGAGGGTACGCGCCTTGCCCGCAAGATGGTCGCCGAGGCGGACCGGTGCGTCCGCGAGCCCGCTGACATCTCCGAGCTCATCTTCGGCACCAACTGCGGCGGCTCCGACCCCTCAAGCGGCCTTGGCTCCAATCCGCTGATCGGCGAGGTCTCCGACTGGCTCGTCAACCATGGTGCCACCTCCGTGCTGTGCGAGACGCCCGAGCTCTTTGGCGCCGAGCACATCCTCGCCCGCCGCGCGAAGGACAAACAGGTTTCGGACGACATCCTCAAGATCGTCTACGACTACGAGAAGTACGTCCAGATGTTTGGCGCCGAGATGCGAGAGGGCAACCCCAGCCCTGGAAATATGGCTGGCGGACTCACGACCCTCGAGGAGAAGTCTCTCGGCTGCGTTCACAAGGGAGGCCACAGCCCCCTCAACGCCGTCTATCCGTACGCGGCGCAGCTCAATCCGCACGAGGGCCTCGTCGTGATGGACACCCCCGGCAATGACCCCTCCAGCGTGGGCGGCATCATCGCCGGCGGCTGCCAGCTCGTGGTCTTCTCGACCGGTCTTGGCACCCCCACCGGAAATGCCATCGCGCCCGTGTATCGCCTGACTGCCAACAAGCGCACCTACGAGACCATGAGGGACAACACCGACCTCGACGCAAGCCCGACGATCTACGGCCCCGAGTCCATGGAGGAGATGCGCGACAGGATGCTCGACGACATCATCGCCGTCTGCAACGGCCGCAAGGTCTGCGCCGAGGCACTTGGCTATACCGAGACCGCCCTTCCGCACATCTGCAACTATATGTAGGCCAGCGTCTGACAGGACGCTCCAGAAAGGAGAGAAACCGTGACAACCACGCAAGCCCCCGAAAAGACGCCCAACGCGTTCCAGCGCGGCGTCAACGCGGTCATCGACCTGCTGTCCTCGTTCTTCCTCCCGATCATCAACCTGCTCGTCTCCGTCGGTATCCTCAAGGGCATCCTGACGCTTCTGCAGGTCTCGGGCATGGTCACCGACGACTCGACCACGTATGCAATCCTCAACGCGATGGCCGACTCGCTGTTCTACTTCATCCCGGTGTTCCTTGCTTACACCTCGTCAAAGCGCTTCGATGTTGACACGGTGACCGCCGTCCTTCTCGGCTGCATCCTGGTGTATCCGTCCATCACCACCATCATGGCGGCGGACGCGCCCGTTTACCTGTTTGGCCTCGAGCTCTCAAAGGCGACGTACTCCAGCTCCGTCATCCCCATCCTTCTTGCCATCTACTGCGCGAGCTGGGTCCAGAAGGCCTGCTATAAGATCATCCCCGAGACCTTCCGCGGCCTGTTCACGCCGCCTATCACGATCATCGTTATCGTCCCGCTCACCCTGGCCGTCTTCGGCCCCCTCGGCACCGTCGTGGGCGGTTGGCTCGCGCAGGGCTACGAGGCCGTCTACAGCCTCTCGCCGCTCGTCGCCGGCGCGCTGATCGGCGCGTTCCAGCCGTTCCTCGTCATCCTCGGCCTGCACTGGGCCCTGTTCCCCATTGCTATGAACAACGTCGCGGTCTACGGCTTCGACACCATCATGGCCCTGTTCGGCGGCGCGATCTTCGCCCAGGGCGGTGCCGCGCTCGCCGTCGCCCTCAAGACCAAGAACAAGAAGTTCCGCTCCCAGGCGATCTCCGTCTCGCTCACCACGCTGCTGGGCATCACCGAGCCCGCGATGTACGGCGTGAACCTGCGCCTCAAGAAGCCCATGGTCTGCGCATGCGTCGCCGGCGGCATTGGCTCCGCCGTGGCAGGCGTGTTCGGTTGCGCCGGCACCGCCTTCGCTCTGCCCGCGCTCACCACGCTGCCCGTCTTCATGAGCCGCGCATTCGTTCCCTTCTGCATCTCGCTGGCGCTCGCCTTTGGCCTCGCCTTCCTGTTCACGCTCTTCGTCCCGATCGACGACGTGACCGAGGAGGAGATGGAGGCCGAGGAGCAGTCCGCCTAGCGTCCGGATTGCAAGGCCACTCTATGTCCCGCGCCTGCGGGTTCGACTGGAGGTGGTGCCCACCTGGCAGCAAAGCGTATCCGTCACTGACCATATATCCATTAGACATTGTTTGACGTAAGGAGAACAAAATGAAGAAGATCGACGCACACGCCCACGTCTTTGACCACATCGGCTCCATGGGCAAGGCCGGAGAGCTGCGCCCCCTAGGCAACGGCAACTGTCGCTGGGCCACCGGCGAAGAGTTCCGTATCATCCCCGAGGGCAAGGGAGACAAGGAGTACCTCGTTGAGACCTTCATGGACGTCATGGACGAGAACGACGTCGAGAAGGCCATCCTGCTGCAGGGCGTCCTGTACGGCCTGCAGAACGAGTACGCCATGGAATGCGCCGAGAAGTACCCTGACCGCTTCAAAGCTGCGGTCATGCTCGACCCCTTCTGCCGCTGCGCCCAGCAGATCCTCGAGCACTTCATCAACGATCTGCACGCCCACGTCTTCAAGTTCGAGGTCTCTGTGGGCGGCGGCCTTTCCGGCTACCACCGCGATTTCGCGGTCGACGGCCCCGAGATGACGGTCCTCATCGACAGGATCGCCCAGGTCGAGGACGCCACTCTGGTGCTCGACATCGGCAGCCCCAACCAGTCCAGCTGCCAGCCCGAGGCCGTATATCGCCTGGCCAAGAAGTACCCCGGCCTGCACATTGTCGTCTGCCACCTGCTCGCCCCGTCCCTTGAGGACGGCGACGTCCTCAAGTGCGCGCTTCCGTACCTCGCCCACGATAACGTCTGGGTCGATCTCTCCGCGCTGCCTTGGAACGTTGCTCCCGAGGCCTACCCGTATCCCACCGCGCTCGAGTACATCGCGATGGCGAAGGACGTCCTGGGCGCCGACAAGATCATTTGGGGCACCGACTCCCCCTGTGTCCTCACCAAGTTCGACTACAAGGACCTCTATAGCTTCATCGAGGACTCCGACGTCTTCACCGACGCCGAGAAGCAGGGTGTCTTCTACGATAACGCCGTCAAGGCCTACTACCTCTAGGTCCTTCTCGGCAGTGCAGGGATTTGTGGGGGTGTGACCCCGGAAAGCGAGTGACACATGTTTGAGGGAGTCTTCTGCCCCTCCATCACCATCACCGACGATGATGGAAAGATCGATTACGAGCTGTGGGGCAGGCACCTGGACCACCTGGCCGACGCGGGCATCAACGGCGTGCTGTTGTTTGGCAGCATCGGCGAGTTCTACAGCGTGAGCCTCGAGGACAAGAAGTCGGTCATCGACTTTGCCGTCGAGCGGGTCGCCGGCCGCATGAAGGTCTTCGTCGGCGTGGGTGACACCACCTACGACAACGTCCTCGAACTCACGCGCTATGCCAAGAAGGCCGGTGCCGACGCGGTTCTGGCGGTCTCGCCGTACTACTTCGGGCCCACCGACGACGCTGCCGAAAAGTACTTTGGTGGCATCGCAGACGCCACCGACCTACCCGTCGTGCTATACAACTTTCCGGCGCGCACCGGCACCGACCTGTCGCCCGAGCTCGTGGCCAGGCTCGCCGCCGCCCATCCGAATATCTGCGGCATCAAGGACACGGTCGACACCATCAGTCACACGCGCAAGGTCATCCGCGCCGTCCGCAAGGTCAACCCCGAGTTCTCGGTCCTTTCCGGCTTCGACGAGTACTACCTGGTCAACCGCGCGAGCGGCGGCAACGGCGTTCTGTGTGGCCTCACCAACGTGGAGCCCGAGCTCTTTGTGAGGCTGCACGGCGCCTACCAGGCAGGCGACTTCGCGACCGCCATCGAGTGCGCCAAGCGCATCTCGTCGCTCATGGCCGTCTACGACGCCTGCGATTTGTTTGTATCTGCCATCAAAGTAGCGGTCAATATAAAGGGTCTTCCAATCTCGACCGCGATCTTCGATCCCGCCATACAGGCCAGTGATGACCAAAAGGCAACAATCGAACAGCTCCTGTCATAGACTTGTATTTGGATCGATGTGAGATTATCGTCTTCACATCGATCCAAATATCTTTTTTCTTGTTTAATTTATGAATTTATTTCTATAACTTCATAAATATATGGAGATAAGGACCCGTGGGGGTCCTTTTTCATTTACTTCTACCTGCGCTTTTATCTGATTGTTGTATTTGAGCTCGATTTGTCACAAATCGGGCAAGCTTTTGGTCAGCTTCTGGTACTTACCCGCATGAACCATGGCGGTAGCCTCATCCCAAGCGCCGCGGCCTCCCCGTGCGGCGCACGAGGGATAAGGAGCAGCCATGTCCAACGCACCCACGCACTCTGTCCACAGCGCAATCGCAACAGGTCCGCTGCTCCTGCTCCTCTTTTTTCTGATCGGCTGTCTGGCCCCAGGGGCCGCGCTCGCCGTCGACGGGAGTGACGCCCTTAATTTCCGCACCATAAGCGACGGCTGCGGCCCCTTCGGTGTCGGTAAATACGAGGCACAGGACACTTCGATTTCGTACTGCATGAATCAAGACTGCCCCGGCCCCAGCAAGCCGGGAGGGCCATGGCGTACATATAACCAGGGCTGGACATGGCTCGATGACGAATTTGCCGCCATCGTCTGTCACGGATACCCCTCCAATACATCCTTTGGCGGCCACAACCTGTCGCCCGATCTCGCCCGTGCCGCCACCCAGATTGCCGTTTGGATGCTCAACGGAACCACGCGCCCCGACGGCACCTATTCGTATACAAACAGCAAGGGAGTTGCCAGGAGCGGTAGGTTTTACGAAAACGCCGAGGCCGTAGCGGCTGCACGTTGGCTCTACGACAGCGCTAAGTCCGGATCCATTAAGGCGGCCCCACATCGAGCCAGGCGTTATCACGGCCCGGTCTCGGGCGAGGGTCGACACCAGGACATGCTCTATGTTCTGCCCGCCGTCTCCGTATCGTTCCAAAAACAATCGTCCCAGGCTGACATCACCGCCGGTAACGACGCCTACAGGCTCGGTAGCGCAACCTTCGATATCTTTGAAAGTGCAGGCGATGCACGTGTCGGCACTATCCAGACGGACGAAAATGGGCATGCACAAGCAACGCTTTCGCCCAATACGGCATATTACCTGGTCGAAACCAAAGCCCCGGCAGGCTATATCCCTCGAAGCGACCGAATAGCCTTCACCACACAAAACAGCGGTGAACATGTCACCGTCAACGAGCAGCCCGGCACCATCACCTTGCGTATTGCAAAAGTCGATGCCGCCACGGATGCCGGCGCCCAGGTTGGGGCGTCGCTTGCGGGCGCTGAATTCACCTGCGTCTCACAATCAACTCCCGGCTGGACTCGCACCCTTACGACCGACGAAAACGGACGGGCGATCCTCAATGACGTTCCTCTGGGCACCTTTACCATCTACGAATCGAAAGCGCCCGAGGGCTACCTGATTGCAAACGACTGTTGGAGCTACACCGTCGGTGCTGAGCAGCTCGGAGATACGGGCATCGTTGAGCTCGAAAGCCGTATTCCCAACATCCCCATCGCCTTTGACCTTGAAATCTCGAAGTTTAAGGACCATGGCGATAACGATGAGTCCGGCCTCGAGCAGCCGGCGGGAGGCGTCGTCTTTGAAGTTGTCAGCAATAGCTCCCAACAAGTCGTCGGCACGTTGACCACAAACGTTTACGGCTTTGCCTCCACCAAAGACCAGCCCGAAGCATGGTTTGGCGCAGGCAAGCGACCCGCCGGCGCCCACGGTGCCATTCCCTACGACCGCGCGGGCTACACCGTTCGCGAGGTTGCAGAAACGGTCCCTGAAGGATTTAAGCAAGCAGGGGAATGGACCATCACAGCAGAGCAGTCCACAGACGGCGCCGAGCTTCAGTACATCATTGACAACCATGCCCTATCGACACACCTTCAAATCGTAAAGCGCGATGCTCAAACCGGCGGCACCGTACCACTTGCCGGTTTTACGTTCCAGCTGCTCGATAGCCACCACGAGCCCGTCTCGCAAACATGTTGGTATCCGGCCCACAATGTAATGAATACCTTCACAACCGATACAGCCGGAGCCGTCACGCTGCCCGAATCACTTAATCCCGGAACATACTACGTGCACGAGGCATCGGCCAAGGAACCGTATCTGCGCGGAGAAGACCTGGAAATAACGATTCCCGCCGACAGAAATCTGACGCCGGTCGCCGTCGCCTCGTTCTATGACAACGCCGCAACCGGAAGCATCGAAATCATTAAGACGGATGTTGTAGATGGGCGCGCCCTCGCTGGAGCCACGTTTGACATCCGCGCTGACGGCGACATCGTGCGAACCGACGGCAGCATCGTCGCCCTGGATGGCGAAACCGTCGCCACCGTTACAACCGACGAACGGGGGCATGCGCGAGTCGACCATCTTTCGTTGGGATGCGGTACCGCCACCTACGAGGTCGTCGAAACACAAGCGCCCGAAGGTTATCTGCTCAACCCGACCCCACACACTGTGAAGTTGTCGTACGCTGACCAGCAAACGCCCGTAATCGAAGTGCACCTTGACGTTTCCAACGACTACACCAAGCTCGATGTCTCCAAAGTCGACGCGTGCGGAGGTCAGGAAGTGACAGGCGCTGAGCTTGTCCTCTGCGACTCCAATGGCAACGAAATTGATTCTTGGACTTCATCCGGCAAACCACACCGCATTGAGCACCTTTCACCCGGCACCTACACCCTGCGCGAAACGATGTCTCCGCGTACCTACAACCTTGCCGAAGAGATAACATTTGAAGTAAAGGCCACGGGAGAAGTTCAAACCATGGCCATGAAGGATGCCCCCATCGAAATCAGGGGAAGCATCGATAAGCGCCAAGAGATTGCACAACCAGTCGTAAGCAAACTCGTTGCCAACGGCGACGGAAAAAACCGAGCCAAAGTACGGGCCGATACGCAAGGCGCCTTCTCCTATACCATCGACGCCAAAAATGAGTCGAGCACCTGGGTCGACGAGTTGACCATCACCGACGACCTTGAGTGCGCCAAAGATGGCGCAGCGAAACTTGTTGCCGTTGAAACCCCTATTGCGATCGGTGATCTAAACGGGCTGTGCAACGTGTGGTATCGAACGTCTCCGGCAGGAACAAGCGATACGGGCAAGCAGGTCAATGCAACGCTTGACGACGGGCATCGCAATCCTTGGCTCGAAACGGAAGAGGTCACAAAGCTGCTGGGCGACGATGTGCGTCTCGTCGATTACGACGGGTGGCACCTATGGAAAGCAGATATCCCGACGGACAAGTCCGTCACGCTCGATACGAAAGAGATTGATCTTACAGACAACGCCGTCATCACGGGCATCCGTTTTGAATACGGTACGGTAGCCGCCGACTTTACAACCAGAAGCGAGGCGGGCTCTTGGACCCGGGATGACCTTAAAGACGAACATGACGATCTTGACGATGCCAAGGCGGCCCTTAGCTCGGATGCCCGAGGCGCAGTCGTGCATATGCAGGCAACGTCGTCCTATACGCCCCAAACCGCACTTGCCAACAGCGCGCACGTCGATCTTTGTCGCAACGGCGGTGGCGATAAACTCGAGGCGCATGATGAGGACCGCGTCATCCAACGATGCGCCCTGCCTCAGAACCTGCCGGCAACGGGGTCTGTTACCGTCGCCGCATGCATCACCGCACTCCTGACCTCGGGCACTGCGGCCCTATGGTTCGCTCGCCTTAAGTCAGCCACAAAGAAGCGCTAGCACGATAAAAAAGCGGGCGAGCCAGTCTCCCGGCTCGCCCGCCTTGGGCATAAACGATGAATCGGCTATTCAGCAGATGACGAACCGCCATCGATGGCTGCCTGATCGGACTCGGAAATACCGTCGGCACCCAAACTTTGCTCTTGCTCCACCTCTTCGTTCATTGTCGTCTCGGGCGTCGAGCCCTTAACGCCAACGACATACGCGGCCCCAAAACCCAATGCGATAGCGATCAGGGTCAAAATCAGATAGATGGGCCAATGGCGCTTGATGTACGAAAACACGCTGACTCCTTAGCGGGTCTGTCTACGAACGACGAATGACCTCGGTCACGACCTCGGACACCGTAGCGATATTGGTCGGATTGACGTTGTACGGCAGGTCATCCTCGGTGCGAGCGCAGGCAAGGCGCGGGCCGTCCACACCGGCGATCGTAAGGGCGCGACGGCTCGCCTCGAGCGCTGCGGATGCATCGGTTTTTGCATAGGGCATCTCGAACGCGCCGCAATCGACGTGGAACGACTTACACACCTTGCTGACAAGGTTCATGATGCGGCGATCGCCCTTAAACAGCTGCTGCTCGCCCTCGACCGTTACTACCGAAAGCCTGCCGGCACCGATAGACTCGAGATTGATGAAGAACACACCGCGGAGCTTGTCACGATGCGAGGCCAAAAACGCCCTCATGCCGGCGCCGTCGCAATCGGACGCGCCCGTTGCGACGAACCAGATATCGTGGCCGAGCAGCTCATCGTCACCCATGGAGGCAACAGCCGAGAGCATATCCTCGGCAGAAGCACCATCGGAGGAGGTGGCGCCGCCCTTCCAACCGTCGTCGTCATCCTCAAAGTTATCCCACGAGCCAATGCCGCGACCAGACTTCTTGGCATCGTAATCGTCTTCGACGCCCAGCCAGTCGCTCATGCTGTCCTGCTCGTTCTTCTTTTTGCGACCGAACAAGCCACCCAGGCCACGCTTCTGCGGCTTGGCGCCCGTCGAAGCAGGAGCCGAGATGGTCTCGAGCGGTTGTGCGCCCGAGGAGATGGGCATGGGGGTCGCGACCGGTGCCGATGTGGGCTCGGGGCCCTGCGCCGTCGCAAAGGGATCATTTGTCTGTGCCGAAGGATCGGGAAGATCGAACAGCGACGTTCGGGACGCGACGTTGGCCTGTTGCATCGAAGGCAGCGACGGATCGGGGACCGAGGCCAGCGGCGACGAAGAGGGCGCGGGCGCGGAGGCCGGATCGGGGATATTCATTTGCTGGCGCGGAGGCACCTGAGACGAAATCTGCGCCATGAGGGAGTCAACTGTCTCGTCCTGCGTGGGAGCGGCATTGGCCACCGTGGCACCGGGGTCGCTCGGCGCGGGCATGGTGAAGATCTGCGTAGAATAAGGCCTGGACTCATCCGTCTTGGGAGCCTCGCCAATCGCAGGGGGCTCCTGTTCCATAACACGAGCCTCGACCTGCTCGGGTGCGCTGGCCTCAACGGAATCGGCCTCGTCGATAACCGAATCATCGGCGGCGTCCTGAGCACCATCGGAGATGGGGAGGGGTTCAGCAATTGCGGTGCCCTGCTTCTCAAACGTCATCGTGGCATCGAATGACATGGTGCCATCGGCCGGCTGCGGAGCCTCGAAGGACGTCGTGGCGTCGGCAACGTCAGCGGATGTCGGCTGCGGAGCCTCGAAGGACGTCGTGGCGTCGGCGACATCGACAGGCTCCGGCTGTTCGGCCTCGCCCTGCTCGAACTCCTGTGCCGCACGCTCACGCTCGGCCTCGGCGGCCTGCTGCTGGGCGATGGCCTCCCGCTCGGCGGCCTCGCGGGCAGCGGCGCGTTTTTCCTCAAAGTCGTCGACGAACTTCTTGCCCTTCGCAAAGGCACCCTTAAAGAAGCTTGAAGCGCTGGCACCAATCGAGGAGAACGCAGAAGCGATATCGGCATGGGGCGTTGTCGAGGGAAGCTCGGCCGAGAAATCGGTGTCGCTCTCATAGGACACGCGCTGCGGATACTCGTCATAGTCTTCGTCGGCGGTCTCGTCTTCAACCTGTGCCGGAGCGGCAGGTGCCAGAATATCCAGACCGGCTGCAGAATCGAGCGCGGGCTTTGCGTCAGACTCCGCGGCAGCAACAGGGGCAGCGACCGGCTCAGCGGGAGCAACAGCCGTATTGGCCGCGGGCGCAGGCTCCTGTGCAACGAGAGCAGGCTCCGGCTCAAACGTCGGCTCCTCGCCCTCTTCGTAATCGAGCGTGCAGGACTCGGGAAGCATGCCGAGCGCTCGGATGGCATCCGAACCAAAGCGGATATTGCCGGCGGCATTGCGATAGAGCTTGGGCTTGGGCTCGGCGACTTCGACCACCGCGGGCTCCTCCGCCGGCTCGGCGGAGGACTTTTCCTCGGTGGACACTTCGGCCTGGGCAGTCTGGTCTTGAGCCTCGGGCGCGATAACGCCGATTAGCGTCTCGTCGGCAGAGGCGCCCTCAAAACCATCGATCTGTCCATCAAAAGTCTCGTCCTGCTCGGGTGCGTCGACAGGCGCAACCGGCTGGCCAAACTCGTCCTCGTCGTAGGAAGGTTCCTCATATTCAATGGTGTTGCCGTAGTCGTTTTGCTGCTGGGCCGCGGCATACTCGGCCGCCGCGCGCGCCATTTCCTCGGCGCGACGCTTCTGCTCGCCAAAATAGGTATCGAATGGAATGTCGTCGGGGAACTCGTTTTCGCCCTGATAGGGGGCAACGTTGTCCATGACACCGAGCATGGCGGCAACAGAGGACTTGTTGCACACCGCGCCAGACGTATAGGGGAGCACAAAACGATTGGAGATGATATTGGCGGCGTTGGCCAGCGCCACAAGGGAGGCCAGGATAGCGACAACCCACAGCAGCACCTTGAGCACGCCGGGAAGCGGCAGGATACGCAGGATGGCGACAGCCGCGGGCGCAATCGTGGCGACAGGCAGGAGCTTGGCGATGAGCGCGCGATACGGGGCGTAGGGCTCGCGAGCAAGGAGCTCGGCACGGGGAGAATCATAGTGCGCCACCACGACGACTGGGCGGTTGCGCGGAGACGCAAGCGGGCCCGAGGCCTTGTGATAGGCGATGACATTTTGGCTCACACCGGTCTTTCCCAGGCGCGAAACCACGGGATGCCCCGTGCGCTCGAGCACGTAGAGCACGGCACCGACAATGGCCAGCAAGGTGCCGACCAAGCCAATGCCGCCGCCGATGCCCATCAGCAAGGCGCCGGCAAACGCCAGGATACCGGTAACGGCAAACGCCAACCTGCTGGGTGCGGGAGCATTAAATTCCTGCACCTCGGGGTCAAAGCCGTGGTTGCGGAAAATCTGAGCGATATCCTCGGCAGCCAGGCGCTCTTCTTCACTGCACGCCGGCGTAATGCCGGTGTTCTGCAGCAGGTGGTTAATATAGTTCTGGGTGTTCGCCATGTGCGCTCCACATCCATAATCCGACAAATAGGCCCAATGCATGCACATTAGAACCGTATATAGTCGAAAGTATACCCCGAGCGAGCGCAAACGACCGAATTCGGGGCATCTTAACGCCGCGAGCGGACAAGGATATAGCCTAATCTCCATATCGGACTAAAATCATGGCATCAAACGACCTTCTCATGCGAGGATTCTATGACGGCAAGCGACGCGACCGCGACAATTAAAAAGAGGAATTCGGAGCCCGGTTTCGATAAAACGGCTCAGCGCATCCTCAATCTTTTCTTTGTGCTCAACAGCTCCCCCGAACCGCTGACGACCGAGCAGATCGTCTTGGATTCTGACCTGGGATATGG
This sequence comes from uncultured Collinsella sp., assembly GCA_900542305.1. Classification (GTDB taxonomy): domain Bacteria; phylum Actinomycetota; class Coriobacteriia; order Coriobacteriales; family Coriobacteriaceae; genus Collinsella. The sequence goes on from UQMU01000020.1 coordinate 21,208, forward strand.
CTCGGGCAATATCGACTCGGATAAGCGCAAGTTTCGGCGCGATCGTGACAAACTGCTCGAGCGTGGCATCTTAATCAAGGAGGTTCGCCCCGCCGGTGCGCAGGAGACCGAGGAAAGCTCGTGGACAATCGACCGCGAGCACACGTTTGCTGCAGGCGGCCTCATCACCGCAGACGACGCCGATATCCTACTCAACGCCATCGACCAGACGCTAGCGGCCGGCTCTTCCACCTTTGCCGCGCCGCTTGCCGATATTCGCTCCAAAATTGCCTACCTCACCGGCAGGACGACGGTGGACGAAGTACCGATCCGCCGCTCTCCCACCGTCGATGCGGTATGGAGCGCCTTTGCCGAGCGATGCGCGCTGCGATTTTTATATCAGAACGGACGCGGCGAGCAGAAAGAACGTACCGTCTGTGTCTACGGCATGTTCGAACGCGAGGGCGTGGCGTACTTCTGCGGCCTCGACAATGTCACCGACGACATCAGGACATTCCGCTGCGACCGTATCGTTCGCGCATGGCGTCCTTCGAAGGCCTACGCCATCCCTGCGGACTTCAATCTCAACGACTATCTGTTCTTTGAATTCGATTTCGCCGACCGACCGCCCGTTGCAGCCACGTTCTCGTTCGCCCCTCAGACGCAGATCGATATGATCAACGGCCTCACGCGCGGGCGAGGTGAGCTCACACACACCGATGCGGGATGGATCTGGACCGTTGACGTGCGCGACCTTGAAGCCGCCGCCTCATTTTGCATGGCCCACGCCATGGACGGCATGAGGCCCATGGCCCCCAAATCGCTCAAGCAGGCGTGGAACCACCTCATTGAAAGGACGGTGCACGAGTATGCCCGTGCGTAAACTCACCAGCGAGCAGAGACTCTCGCGCGCCATCGACATCATGGAGGCCCTCTACGCCGCCGGCGAGAGCGGCATGACACGAACCGAGATTTGCGGCCGCTTTGACATCACGGGAGTATCGCTCGACGAGATTCTCGAGATCGTCTCGACGCTCGCGGACCGAGAATCTGGTGCGCGCATCATCTGCGAATGCCACGGCGAGCGTGTGGTCCTCACTGGTGACGCCGGGCGTGTGCTACCGTTGCGCTTGAGTGCAGCCGAGGGCGCTGTGCTCAACCACGAACTTGAATCGTTGGGGATCGAGCCGCAGACGGCAGCTCGGATTCGACACGCCCTTCTACCCGAAGAGCTCGGCTATAACCAGCGCGTCTTTGACACCGTCAACCACGGGTCGCACTGGCAGCAGCTGAGCTGTGCCATTCAGGACGGCGTTCGCTGCCGCATCTCATATCGCTCGATGGACGATGCACGGCCACGCGAGCGTCTGGTCGACCCCTTGCGCATTACGGCAAACGGCGACCAAACATACCTGATTGCCTGGGACATCACAGTCGATGAGCAGCGCACCTATCGCATGGATAAAATCGAGGGACTCGCCTTGACGGAAGACTCCGTCGTGCCTCACACACCGGACGTCGCATCCCTCCACGATTCCCTTGCCCGGACGCAGCGCAGCGCAAAGCTCTTGATGCCATTCGATATGGCGGAGCATCTGGACTGGGCCGGCATCACCCTAATCGAGCGCGGCGGGGCAGACATGGCAACGGTAACTGTGCATTACGGCTCCGAGCGTTGGCTACTGAGCCAGGTAATCGCAGCGGGCGGAGCCATCCGCATCTTGGATGACCCCGCCCTGTCAAAGCGCCTGTGCGATATGGCAAAAACCCTCGTCTGTCCGCTTTAGCGCCGCCGCTCGTGGCGTGCGCGCCACAGTTGCAGATAGTGCCCGATCTGCGCCGATTCGATGCGCTGGTAGGAGCTCGTGGGCAGCGACGTTAAGAACTTCTTTCCGTAGCCCTTCGTCACCAGGCGCGGGTCGGCCAGAATCAGCACGCCGCAATCGGTCGACGAGCGGATAAGGCGGCCGGCCGCCTGCTTGACCTCGAGCACCGCCTCGGGCAGCGAATAGCGCGCCCAAGCGCGGTCTTCGCGCAGGTTGCGCTCGCACGAGAGCGGGTCCGTGGGACTCGAGAACGGCAGCTTGGGAATGATGACGCAGCGCAGCGTCTCGCCGCTGGCGTCGAACCCCTCCCAGAAGGCCTTAAGCGCAAAAAGCGATGAAGTCGGCTCGTTGATAAACCGATCGCGCAGGCGACGAGGAGATGAGTTGCGCTGCTGGCAGTTGAGCTCCAGACCCGCACGGGCCATCTTGGGCTCAACGCGGGCGTACAGGTCTTCCATGTCGCGCCGATTGGTGAACAGTGTGAGCACCGATCCGCCCATGGCAAGATGGGCGTCGACCAGCACGCGCTCGAGCGCCGTAAGATAGCTCTCGCGATCGCGCGGATCGGGGATATCGCCCGCAACGACTACAGCCATGTTCGAATCGAAGTCGTAGCTCGAGTCCAAGTGCAGCGATGAGGATGTTGAAGCGCCGATGCGATCGAGGCCGACCGCGTGGTTAAAGTGTTCGAAGCTTTTGGACACCGTCATGGTCGCCGAGGCAAAGATAGCCGTGTGAACCTCGGGCAGCCACTCGGTTGCCAAGGCCTCGCCAATGTCGATGCGCTCTGCGGTCATTGACTCTCCGCCGGCACGCAGCCTGCGATTGACCTGCAGCGAATACACGTAGTGTTCATCGGTGCCATCAATGATGAGTTTGAGGTTCTCGGCCAGCTCGTGCAGGCGGCGCGAGATATCACCCAGGTCGACAACAACCTCGGACTTGTCGGCGGCGACGGCTTGCACCAGCGCGTCGACGCTCTTGTCAGCCTGTTCCAATACGTCGATGGCAGCGTAGGCCGACTGTAAGAAATCATGCCAGTCGTCAGATTCGCGCAGCTCGGGGCCAATCCATAGATTGGCATTGTCATAACCCCCACGGGCACGGCGGCCGAGCTCGCGAACGCCATCGAACACGTCGGCGATTGCCATGCTCGCGCGCGCAACCGTCGACGTCGCCTTGGCAGTAAGGCCCAGATAGAGCGTAGAGCCCTCGGAGGTTGCCAAATCACGGGAGACCTGGCTTAGCGCACCGGTGCTCGAGCCACCCAGGCGCTCAAACAGAACGCGTGATTCGTCCGCCGACACCACGCGCGCCCACTGACGGCGCGCCTCGCGCTCGATGGAATGGGCCTCGTCGATTACCCAATGACGAATCGGAGGTAAAATCCTGCCCTCGGCCGCGACATTGCGGAACAGCAGGGAATGGTTGGTGACCACCACGTCGGCATGCGCTGCACGACGGCGAGCGCCGTGGACCAAACATTTATCAGGGAAAAACGGGCAGAGGCGACGAGCACACTCGCGCGAGGCCGTCGTAAAGTCGGGGCGGTTGACGCTGCGCCACCGAATGCCGAGCGAGTCGAGGTCGCCATCGGCTGATTGGCAGACGTACGCCATAATGACCGCGACCGCCGTGAGCGTGTCCGCCGGATCGCGCTTGGTGGTAATCTCGACCTGGCCGCGGCTCATGCGCTCAAGCTTGCGCAGGCATGGATAGTGGTCATACCCCTTGAGAGCGCAAAATGACAGGCCACCGTCCAGTTGCTCGGCAAGTTTTGGCAGCTCATGGTACATGAGCTGGTCGGCAAGATTGTTCGATTTGGTCGCAATACCAACCGTGATGTTGTTACGGCGTGCTGCCTCGGCAAAAGGCACCAGATAGGCCATCGATTTGCCGACGCCCGTGCCCGCCTCAATTACACGATGAGTGCCCGTGACCAGCGCATCGCGGACCTCGAGCGCCATCGCGATCTGCTCATCACGCGGCTCGTAGGTGGGATACATGCGATTGACCAGGCCACCTGGCGCATAGTCTGCCTCAATCTCCTCACGACTCGGCATCTTGAGTACCGGCAGTTCGTCGGCGTCCACCCGATCGTCGGCGCGATCGGCCTTGAGAACGTCAGCACGGGCGGCGCTGAGAGAGAAGATAGAACCAGGGTTCTGCCCCGCCAAGAATGAGAAGATTGGACGATAGGACCAAGGCACGTCCGGATGCATGTCGGCTAGGCGCGCCATGAGGCCCTGAGGCAAGTCGGTGAGCGCCACGAGCAACACGCGCCATACGCCACACAGGGCGTCGACGTCGGCATTGGCACGGTGTGATACCGAGTCACAGCCAAACAGATCGGCCATAAAAGACAACTTGTGCGATGCCAGGCGCGGAAGCGCGATGCGCGACAGCGCCAGCGAATCGATCCAGATATCGCTCACGTTGACGCCGCCTTTGACCGACTCGATAAACGAGCGGTCGAACGTGGCGTTATGTGCGATTACCGGGCAACCACCGACAAAATCGGCGAGAGCGGCTACGGCCTCAACGGCCGACGGGGCATCTGCCACATCGGCATTTGTAATGCTCGTGAGCTCGGTGATCTCGGCGGGAATCAGCTGCTTGGGATGCACGAAGGTATCGAAGCGGTCGACGACCTCGCGGCCCGAAAGACGGGCCGCCGAGATCTCGATCAGCTCATTGTCCTGCACCGAAAGACCTGTGGTCTCGGTATCGAGGACAATCACATCTTCCTCGATAAGGCCGAAGGACTGCGTTTTGGCGCGTTCGGCAAGCGTGGCATAGGAGTCGATGACAAACTGCGGCGTTCCTGACGAAACCGCGTCCTCGATTAGCATGCAATGCCCGCTCGACGAAGGCCCATACGAATCAGGCTGTCACAGACCTGCGGGAACGTCATGTCGTCGGTGTGGCGGATCTCGTCCGGATACAGCGACGTATCGGTCATGCCGGGAATGGTATTGGTCTCGAGGATAACGGGGCCGTCCTCACTCACGATAAAGTCGCTGCGCGAGATACCCAGGCAACCGAGGGCCTTGTGAGCAGCACAGGCAAGCTCCTGAGCGCGAGCGTAATTCTCGGGTGAAATCTGCGCCGGAATGCGATGGATGTCCGTAGGGTCGACATATTTCACGTCCAGATCGTAGAACTCGCAGTCCTCGGGTTTGCGAATCTCGACAATCGGCAGAGCGCGCACGTCGTCCTCGCCGTATACGCCGACGGTGATCTCGGTACCCTCGATGCACTTCTCGACCAGTACTTTGTCGCCGTACTCAAACGCCTTGGCGATTGCCGCGGGCAGCTCGGAGGGCTCATGGACCAGGGAAATGCCATAGCTGGAACCGTTGACGGCCGGCTTCACAAAGCAGCGCTCGCCACAAACCTCGACGATATGATCGATATCGACTTCATCGCCCACCTCGAGCGCAAGGCCGGGGGCAATGGGAATGCCCGCCTTGGCGTACAGGAGCTTAGAGACCTCCTTGTCGGCACCGCAGGCGCTGGCAAGCACGCCCGAAGCCGTGTAGGGGATACCCAGGGTCTCCATGGCGCCTTGCATGGCGCCATCCTCGCCGCCGGCACCGTGCATGGCGATAAACGCCACGTCAAAGCCGCCGGTTGCCATGGTTACCATAAAGTCATCAGCGGCCGTATCGAGCAGCTCCACCGAGGTGTAGCCGGCTTCCTTCAGTGCCACCACAACGTTCTTTCCCGAATTAAGCGAGATCTCGCGCTCAGCGGAATGACCGCCCGCCAAGACCGCTACGTGCATGTTCTCTAGGCTTTTACCCGGCATGGGCAGACTCCTCCTCTATAATTTCTGCAGCTGATACCATATTGTAGCGATACCCTCTACGTTTCCCCAAAATCGAAAGGCTTCCATGAATCCCAGGACTAAATCTCAGGACATTCGCGACTTGAGCCAAAACGATATTCGCGAGCTCGTGGCCGAGCTTGGCCAGCCCGCCTTCCGCGCGAAGCAGCTCATCGAATGGGTCTTTGAGAAGAACGTTTGTTCGTTCGACGACATGACCAACCTTCCCAAGGCTTTCCGCGAGCAGCTTAAAGAGGCTTTTGCCTTTGATACGCCGACTGAACTCACCAAGCAGGTTTCCAAAGATGGCTCGCGCAAGTATCTGCTCGAGTACCACGACGGCATTTCCGTCGAAACTGTCGGTATGCCCCGTCGCAACAAGCTTTCCGTCTGCGTTTCCACCCAGGCAGGCTGCGGCATGGGCTGTGCCTTTTGCGCTACCGGCCTCAACGGCCTCAAGCGCTCTCTGACCGCTCAAGAGATCGTCGACCAGGTACTTCATGTATCCAACGACTTTGGCGAGCGCGTCACGAGCGTTGTCTTCATGGGCCAGGGCGAGCCGTTTGCCAACTACGACGAGGTTCTCAAGGCGTTGCGAATCCTCAATGACCCTGATGGCATCGGTATCGGTGCTCGTCACCTCACCGTCTCTACCAGCGGCGTTATTCCCGGTATTCGCAAATTTGCGGACATCCCCGAGCAGTTCACGCTTGCCGTTTCCCTGCATTCCGCCATCCAGTCGACACGCAATAAGCTAATGCCCGGTGTTAAGAAGTACACGCTACTTCGCCTTCACGAGGCGCTTCAACTCTACACCGAGAAGACTGGCCGCCGCCCGACCTATGAGTATGCCATGATCGAAGGCGTCAACGATACGAATCCCGAGATGCAGGCGCTCTGCGACTTCTGCGAGGGAACGTTGTGCCACGTTAACCTGATTCAGCTTAACGACATCGAGGGCAGCCCGCTCAAGCCGTCGCCGATTCATAAGGTTGAGGATCTTCAGCGTCGTCTTGAGTCCCGTGGCATCGAGACCACGATTCGTAACTCCCGTGGTAACGATATTGACGCCGCTTGCGGACAGCTGAAGCAGCACTTCAAAGTTCAGAAGAACGCATAGGGGAGTCGCACCCCAAAACGTTTCATGTGAAACATCGAACGGCCCCGGTTACAGGAGATGCAACCGGGGCCGTTTTATTTATTGACCTTAATTTTGAATCAGCTGCTACCTGTCCCATTTTTTACGGCCAAAATAAGGGGTCCTTGCCTCGTGAATCAGACAAGGACCCCTCAAAATATGCTAAGTAATTATTAGGTACCTAATAGCCTACATTTTCCCATTGGTTACTAACCCAACCTTGATTAATCTTGGGATTCTTCGTTACCTGAGCCGTACGCATGGCAACATCTTCTGTCATAACATCCATTTTCTTCTTGGATGTATCGACAATATCTTGCGCACTACGAAGCAAACGACCTCGAAGTTCATCGTCTGTCGCGATCTTATAGCCAGCAAAGGCACCAGCCGCGACAGTCGTCGCCAATGCAATCGCAGTTAAAATCCTATTCCTCATCTTGGCCTCCTTGATCAAACTGAATCATTTCGCCAAGAATACGAGAGAGCTCTTCCTCGTCTTTAAACTCAATCTCAATCTTATTCTTTCCACGCGAGCTCTTAACACGCACGTTGGTATTAAAAACCTGACGAAGCACGCGGGCAGCCTTTTTAAAAGACTGAGGCGTTGCAGGCCTCGGCGTCTTAGGTGTCTCTCCGGCAGAAAACAACGGAGCAAGATTTTCTGTCGCTCTTACGGAAAGGCCCTCTGCAACAACCTTCTCTGCAAGTCGAATTCGAGCGTCCTCATAGGGAACTGCAAGAATCGCACGTGCATGACCAGCAGTAAGTTTGCCCTCAAAAATCATCTGCTGAACAACTTCAGGGAGATCGAGAAGGCGCAGCGAGTTTGTAATTGCAGAGCGTGACTTGCTGACTGCCTTCGACAATGCCTCCTGGGTCATACCGCTGGCATCGATAAGCTGGCGATAGCCCTTAGCCTCTTCGACGGGATTCAGATCAGAACGCTGAAGGTTTTCGATCAGAGCAAGAGCCAGCATCTCTTCATCATTAACATCTTTAATGATGACGGGCAGCTCCTCAAGACCAGCAAGCTTTGACGCTTGGTAACGACGCTCACCAGCGATGATCTCATAGCCGTTTCCATGCTTGCGAACCAAAAGCGGCTGCAAGACGCCATGTTCTTGGATTGATTCGCTCAACTCACGAAGTTCAGTTTCGTTAAAGTGAATTCGCGGCTGATTAGGGTTGGGAACGATATCCTCAATAGGTAGTTTTGTTTCAGATGCGGCATTCGAAGCCGATGCAGCCGAACCACCGGTCTCATACTCGGCCTCTGAGACCAAAGCATTGAGTCCACGTCCCAATCCGCCACGTTTCTTTACACTAGGCACGCTTGATCACCTCTTTTGCAAGGTTCATATATGCTTTTGCACCCTTATTTTGAGGTGCATAGGTAATTACCGGTTCCCCAAAAGACGGAGCTTCGGAGATTTTAACCGTACGGGGGATCAACGTCTTAAATGCCTTATCACCAAAGTACGATTGAACCTCCTCAACAACCTGATTCGATAGAGAAGTACGCGAGTCATACATGGTCATAAGCACACCGTAGGTGTCTAAGCCCTTGTTCAGACGAGATTTGACCATCTTCATTGACTCAAGCAGCTTCGTAACGCCCTCGAGTGCGTAATACTCGCACTGGATCGGAATCAAAACGCTGTCTGCTGCGGTCAAAGCGTTGATAGTAAGCAGGCCGAGCGAAGGAGGGCAGTCAATGAAAATAAAATCGAACTCGTCCTGAATCGGCTCAAGCAAATCTTTGAGACGGGTTTCACGAGCAATTGCGCTTACGAGTTCAATTTCCGCGCCTGCAAGCTGAATTGTAGCCGGAATTACGAATACCTTTTTGCAATTTGTATCAAGAACAAGCGATTCTGCCGGCACATCATTCAGCAATGCATCATAGATGCAGTGATCAAGGTCTTCTTTTTCAATTCCGAATCCACTGGTGCTGTTTCCCTGCGGATCAAAATCAACAATCAGTGTCTTACGACCCTGCTCACCCAGTGCTGCTGCAAGGTTTACAGCCGTCGTTGACTTACCGACGCCGCCTTTTTGATTGATGATTGCAATGATACGCGTGTCTTTTGCGCTCTTAGAACGCTTAACGTCGCGAAATCCCACGGTCCCTCCTGGTGTGTATTAAAGCTGTCAAACGGAGGATGTTTCACGTGAAACATTCCGAATCGATAGCAACTGCTATGTTTCACGTGAAACACTGCAAGCTGTTAGTAACCATTATGTTTCACGTGAAACATCTAGGCAAGCGGATTCTTCTTTGCCATGCCATTTGCACGAGGCAATGAAACGGATGCTGAATGACTCTTCTTAAGAACAATGAACTCCCTGTGACCCAAGCCTTCAGGCAAATCAATTGCGTCATTCAGAAGCAAAGTGAAGCCGCAAATCTTAGCTGCTGACATGCCGGAAGCAAGCTCCTCATCCGAAGGATTGCCCTTGGTGATAACAAATAGCCCTCCATCCTTCAGGTACGGAGCCGCATACTCAACAAGAATCGGTAGAGGGGCCAGTGCGCGGGCGGTTACAACGGAGAACTGCTTCTTATGGCTTCGAGCATATTCTTCAAGACGATCATGAACCGCATGAGCATGTTTCAATCCAAGAGCATGGACAAAGGAATTAACCGCATCAACCTTCTTGCCAACAGAGTCAATATAAGTAGCTTTACGATGCGTGGTTATGGTTAATGGAATACCAGGGAAGCCCGCACCTGTTCCCATATCGAGCAAAGCTCCCTCAGGAGCCTTATTGATATAGGGGAGCAAAACAAGTGAGTCGAGGATATGAAGTACGGCAGCATCTTCTACGTTAAGAATACGGGTGAGATTGGTTGTCTTATTTGTTTCTAGAACCAAATCCAAATGCTGGATACATTTCCTCAGCTCAATATCAGTTACGCTCAAGGAATATTCTTTGCAATAGGAAGTTAGACGACTCAACATCTCGTCAGCCTGCTGATCGGTAAGTACAAACAACTGAAGCTCCTTTCTGACAAAAATCAGCGTATCGAGAACTTTTGACAAAAAAGGGGGACGTGGAAACCACGTCCCCCTAGCATAAGCTCGAGTAGATTATCGAGCAACAATCACCACATGGCGATCAGGGTCAGAACCCTCAGAATGAGTATCGACTGCATCGTTGCCACGAAGTGCAATGTGAACCAGTCGGCGCTCGTAGGCATTCATGGGCGGAAGCGAAACACTCTTATGAGTGCGGATGGCACGCTCGGCAGCAGACTGAGCCATGGAGGCGACCTTATCCTGACGGCGACTCTTGTATCCCTCGACGTCCACTACAACCGGATACCTAAAGCCAAGCTTGCGGCTCACCAGCAAAGAGAACATAACCTGAAGAGCATCAAGAGTGCGACCATGACGGCCAATGAGAACAGCAAGGTCGGGAGCCGTTACATCCAAAATCAGCTCACCCTCGTCGCCCTCATACTCATCGATAGGAGAGTTGGCGGCATCGAAGTGCGAAAGGATGGAACGCAGGATGGAAATCGCAACATCGGCAATGGTGTCGAGCTCCTCATCGGTCAGCTCTTCACCAGCCTTGTAGCGCTGTGCAATCTCGGGATAATCGCCCGCGACCTGCGGGGCAACCTCCTCAAGCATATCCTCGATGATCTCTTCAGACATAACGTACTCCAAAAGTTAGGTACCTAAATAAGATTGATATCCCACTACTTCTTCTTGTGCGGGCGCGGCTTCTTCTCGCGACGAGTGACCTCAACCTGCAGCGGAGCGTTCTTAAGACGCTCCTCCTCATCGGCCTTCGCCTTGTCGATGACCTTCTGCGTCACAAAAAACTGCTGGATAACCTGCCAAGCAGACGAGACGTCGTAGTACAGCAGAACACCAACGGGAAGGCTCCAGCCCATCCAAAGCATCATGACCGTCATGACAACGGCCATCATACGCATGCTCTGAGCCTGCTGGCCGGTCTGGTTGCGCGACATATAGAGCTGCGGAATCAGGGTCAGGACGGCAAACAGGATCAGGCAAACCAGCGCAGGCAGTGCAACCATAAAGCCATCGGCAAAGGAAGCGCTCGGCGTGGTGGTCAGGTCGGGCAGGATGTTGAAGAACGAGAACGTGCCGTTGTTAAAGTACTGCGGCAGGTTGCGCAGCAATGTAAACAGGGCGAACAGGATAGGCATCTGAATCAGCAGCGGCAGACAGCCAGCCATGGGGTTGAACTTGTTCTCGCTGTAGAACTTCTGCATCTCCTCGGCCTGACGCTGGGGATCGTCGGCATAGCGCTCCTGGATCTCGAGCATCTTGGGCTGCAGCACCTGCATGCGAGCCGTCGACTTGGTCGACTTGAGCATAAGCGGCGTCAGCAGCAGACGGATGATGACCACCAGGATGATGATGGACAGGCCCCAGTCGACCGCAAAGGTCTGGATGAGCTTGAGCAGCTCGAAAAGGATGTTAACGATCCAATCCCACATGTAAGTTTTCCTCCGATAGCGAGTGCCCGCTAGGGCACAGGGTCATAACCGCCGACGTGCAGGGGATTGCAGCGAGCGATGCGCCTCACGGCAAGCCAGCAGCCTCTCAAAACACCGTGCTTCTCAATCGCCTGGATGGCGTATTGCGAGCACGTTGGGTAATAAATGCAGGCGTCAGGCAATAAGGGCGAAATAACCTGTTGATATATGCGAATAGGAGCGATGGCAACACGTCGCAAAACGTGATTGCTCATCGCTCCTCCCCGGCAACGCCGGCGCGCTTCATAAGCGAACGCAACGCCTTGTCCATCTCCTGCGGCGAGGAAACCCTCGTCTTGGGAGTTGCAAACAAGATGATGTCATAACCCGCAACGGGAAATCCGCAGCTGCGGGCGGCCTCGCGCATCACACGCTTAGATCGGTTGCGCACGACGGCACAACCGAGTCGCTTAGCACCAACGAAGGCGACCCTTCCGGAGTCGCCTTCGCCAACCGATTCACATATGGTCATTCGAATCAGAGGGTGATTGAAACGACGCCCCTGACTGAACACATGCTCGAAATCTTGCCGAGACTTAATAGTCTTCATGCGAGATGTGTGTATCGCTGCTAGACAGTGAGACGCTTGCGGCCCTTGGCGCGACGACGGGCGAGCACGGCACGACCACCCTTAGTGGCCATACGGGCACGGAAGCCATGGGTCTTGGCACGCTTACGCTTATTAGGCTGATACGTACGCTTCATCTTAAGTTCCTCCTGCTGCATTTCGAGTGTCCGCGGGGACGCGGACGCAGATATAGACACGTGAGCTTGAAGATTGTAGGGAAATCAATGTTCAAATGTCAAGAAATCAAAGGTAAAAGGTTGCGCAGTTCACACGGTTCCCCCATAAGCCAAGCTCGATTTAGCGGTGCATGGCAACTTTTCACGATATTTCATCGAGTTTTCAACAGGTCATGTTGGCAATGTTGAGAACTTTTCGTCCGTTTTCTAAAGTTTTCAACAGGTTTTGAAAGTTTGTCGAAAGATGAGAAACATTGCACGGTGAGCTACTATTTGTTCGAAACCTTTTGGAAGATTGCGAGCGGCATGTCTGACGACTTTTACACCATGGTCGATTCCGGAGACCCGGCACCCGACAACGAGCACATCACCGGCGTGCGCGAAGAGCGTGACGAAGGTGAACAGACGACAACGCAGGCGCCAAAAGCCATGTACGCCGCGCGCATCGCCGTCTATGACGACATGCTGTCGACACCGCGTGTGATCGTCATCGATCCGCAAGATGTCCGCACGTATTTGGAAGAGACGACCAACACCGTCTACCAGTGCATGAAAGAACAAGGTGGCCATATCTCGCTCATGGTCATCCGCGAGATTGTCGAAAACTTTATCCACGCACACTTTGCAGAGCCCATCATCTCGATTCTGGACGGCGGAGACACCATCCGCTTTGCTGACCAAGGACCCGGCATCGACGACAAGGAACGCGCTTTCGACTTTGGCGTTACCAGCGCAAACAGCAAGATGAAGCGCTATATCCGTGGAACCGGAGCAGGGTTTCCCATGGTGCAGGAGTATTTGGAAAACGCCGGCGGTGCCGTATCCATCGAGGACAACATGGGCAACGGCACCGTGGTTACGGTAAGCCTGAACCCTAAACGCGTGCAGGAAATCGAGCGTGCCGGCGGACGCGGTGCTGCCGTGCGGCCCGAGACGGAGCAGCCCACATATCCCCTGCCGGGAGCTTTTGCGCAGCAGCCCATGGCAACGCAGCAGATGCAGCCCCCCGTGGGGCAGATGCAGCAGCCCGGAATGCTTCCCACACAAGAGCCCCAGGCGGCATCTATGTCGATGACGCCAAACATGCCAGAGGCCATGCCGCTGGCAGATCAGGATGCAGCAGCAATGCAGCAGGCGACGGGGGCACCGGGTGGCCAGCAAATGGGCTATCAGCCGTACCAACGGGGATATCCATATCAGCAGATGCCGCCACTGGGGTATGGCCAGCAGTTCCCGCAGCAGTACCAGCAGGGATATCAGCAGCCGTACCAGCAGATGCCGCAGCAGCAGTACAACCCCTGGGCCCAACAGATGCCTCTGCAGCCTTACCAACAGTGGCCTCAAAGTTTTCAACAGCAAATGCCGCCGATGCAGAGTTCTCAACAACCAGCAGCTCAAATGATGTATCCTAATGCAGCAAATCAGTATGCGCAGCCACAACCGGACGTGTTCGTAAGCGATCGCGGCAACGCCGCGCTGGGCTATCTGGCGCAAAATCAAGCGTGCGGTGCAACCGATCTGGCGAGGGCGTTTGGAAACTCGGCCCCCACTTGGTCACGCACGCTCAATGACTTGGCGCAGGCCGGCTTGGTCATCAAGCATGGCCAGAAATACCATCTGACCGAACTCGGCGCCGCTCGCGTGCGAGCTCAGAGCTAAAGAACGGGAGAGACAGTGGACGAGGAAGCAAGCATCATCCTGGGGGATGCCATCGCCTTTTGCCAGCGCGACGGCCAAGATGCACGCCTCATCAACATGCTGGGGCAATCGCGGGCCATAAGCCTGACCGAAGATACGCTCACGATCGAGGCCCCCTCGCGCTTTGCCATCGCGCAGCTCAAAAAGCATCAGCCGACTATTGAGGCCTATCTGGAAGAAATCGCCTTTGCACCGATCGCGCTCGACATCGTGGCACCGCAAGGCGCCGCAACGGAATCCGCTGCCGCGACGGCGCCCGCCACGGCTCCCGCCGCTTCCCCGGCGGCAACGGCCTCCGCAGGCGACGTGCCGACAATCGAGCACCAGCACAGCGATGTTTCCCGTGAAACCATGGCACCGTTGCCGACCGCGGCGGCGACGTCAACGAACGCACCCGTCACGCACATGCCTATCGCTCACGACGCAGCGGCGGGCGCGGATTCGGGCATTGCAATCAAGAACACGCTCTCGGCCGATGATTTTCGTCGCATGATGAACCAGATGAAGGGCGGAGCGCCGACTAAATCCACGCAAGCTGCGGCCCCCGCTTCACCCATACCGGCGCCGACCGTGCCGGCCGAGCAGAATACGGATGGAGCCCCGCTCGCCGCGAACTCAAAATTTACCTTTGAGAACTTTGTCTACGGCCCCGAAAACAGCCATGCCTATCGCTCGGCACTCAAGTTTGCCGCCCTCGCGGACGAGCGCGGCACATGCACATCACTGTTCATCTACGGCAAATCGGGCCTGGGCAAGACGCACCTGCTGCTTGCCATCAAAAACGAGCTCGCCGAGAAGTCGCCCGAGATCAAGGTCAAGTATGCCAACTCCCAGGCATATCTGGACGACCTGATGACCGAGTTCGACCGCCAAAAGAAGAGCAACGCCCCCATCATGCAGGCGTACCACGGCGTGGACGTGCTCATCATCGATGACATCCAAAACATCATCGGCAAGCGCGCGAGCGTGGACTACTTTTTCCAGCTCATGGACGAGTTCATCCGCAACAACAAGAAGGTCGTCATCGCGGCAGACCGTGCCCCCAAGGACCTGAGCATGGACGAGCGTCTGACCAGCCGCTTCAACGCCGGCATGCTCTGCCTGGTCGCAGAGCCCAGCTACGAGATGAAATACAAGATCTTGCAGCGCTATTACGAGAACACCATCGTCGCCGCTCCCGAGGCAGGCGACGACTCGCTGCTGGCGGCCTATGGGGGCGACGGCGGACACCTGACCGACGAGCACTTTAAACACATGGCCGAGGTCTCGGGCACCAACATCCGCGAACTCGAGAGCTTTTGCGAGCGCTGCGCCGGCGAGGCGGGCGACCGCGAGCGCGAGGGCGGGGAGCTCACCTTTGACGATATCGACGCCATCGCCAGCCAGTACTTCGACACATCGGCCAAAAAGATCAACGTCCAGACGGTTCAGTCCGTCATCGAAGAGCAGTACGGCGTGACGCACGAGGAGCTCATCGGCCCGCGTCGCAACGCCAATATCGCCAAAGCACGCCATATCGCTATCTACCTGGCCATCGAGATGTGCGAGATGACGACCACGGCGGTGGGCGCCGAATTTGGCAACCGCAACCACTCGACCGTCAGCACGAGCTACAAAAAGGTCCAGAAGATGATCCAGGAAGACCGTACCGTCACCGAAGACCTCAAATCGCTGCGCGATAAAATTACACTGCGCTCGTAGGGAAATAGAGACACCTGTTGAAAACTTGTCGAAACCATGGGCATAAGGTGTCTAAAACCCAACCCGCGGTGGTGAAAAGTTTTGCGCAGGTTTTGAACGTGGAAAACCACCCCCGTTGCACACAGGTTGCTGTCGATTCTCTTTCTGGGTCTGACCTGCGTCTTTGGGAGTAATCAACAGTTTCGTCAGTGCTATTGCTATTATTAAGATATTTATATCTAAAGAAAGGTATTAAAAGATGAAGTTCACCGTCAGCCAGAGCTCGCTTACACAAGCCATCGGCGTCGTTATGAAGGGTGTCGCTTCGGCGTCCACCCTTCCCATCCTGTCGGGCGTGCTCGTCAAGGCGCAAGACGGCATCTTGGAATTCCAGACCTCTAACTACACCATCTCGATCCGTCATCGCATCGCGGCGCATGTCGAAGAAGAGGGTGAGATGGTTATCCCCTGTAAGATGCTCTCCAATATCACCAAGACCCTCCCCGATGCCCCGGTCACCTTTGAGCTGTCCGAGCGCCAGGTGCTGATTGGTTGCGAGAAGAGCTCTTTCCGCCTGAACACGCTCGATGTCAATGACTTCCCCGAGTTTCCGGCCTATGCCATCGAGAGTGCCGTGGAGCTGCCGACCGATATCTTGTCCGAAATGGTCGGCCGCGTGTGGCGCGTCACCTCGACCGACAAGGCCCGCCCCATTCTGGGTGGCGTGCACATGAAGGTCGAGAACAACACCGTGCGCCTGGTGGCGACCGATTCCTTCCGCTTGGCCGTGTGCGATACGCAGGTCGAGACCTCGACTCTCGAGGGCTCCTTTGAACTCAACGTTCCGGCCGACGCCTTTAACGACGCGCTGAACATCATGGCCAGCCAGGCGACCATCATGATCGGGGCTACCGACACCCAGGTCGTCTTCGAGGCCGGCAACACCACCTACGTGTCGCGCCGTATCGAGGGCATGTACCCCAACTACAAGCAGCTCATCCCCGATTCGTGCGTGACGAGCGTCAAGATCGACGTCGCCGCCTTTAACGCCGCCCTCAAGCGCGTGGCCGTTATCGCGAGCGCCAACCCCGCCGTCAAGTTCGAGATCGATGTCGAGAACGGGCAGATGGGCCTGTCCTCCATTTCCAATGACCAGGACCTTGCGCAGGAGACGATCGATGTCGAGGCCGAGGGCGAGTCGGGCATCATCGCCTTCAACTACCACTACATCTTTGGCTGCCTCAATGCCCTGTCCAAGGAGAAGGAGATCACGCTGGAGCTCAAGAGCTACTCGCAGGCGGGCATCTTCAAGTCCTACGACAAGATCAACTACCTGTACCTGGTTATGCCGGTCCGCATCTAGCAACCGCCCTATGACCATGTTCGCCCGCGATCTTTCCGTCGCGCACTACCGCAGCTTCGATAGTTATCGCCTTGCCCTGGACGAGGGCGTGACGATACTTGCGGGACCCAACGCGGCGGGAAAGACCAATCTCATAGAGGCGCTGCAGCTGCTGACGAGCGGCGCCTCGTTTAGGCATCCGACCGCAGCCGAGCTCGTCCATGATGGCGTGGGCTCGTGCAAGGTCGAGCTGAGGCTCGAGGGCGACGGCCGCGTGCTTGATATGGGATTGAGCGTGGAGGACGGTAAGCGCTCGTTTAGCCGCAACGGCAAGAGGTGCTCTGCCGCCGGTGTGCGCGGGGCTCTGCCGAGCGTGCTGTTTTGCCCCGACCATCTGGACATGGTTAAGCGAGGCGCCAGTGTGCGCCGCGCCGCCCTCGATGACTTTGGCATGCAGCTGAGCGCACGTTATGCCGATCTTGCGAGCACCTATGGACGCTGCGTGACCCAGCGTAACGCCCTGCTCAAGGAGACCTGGTGCTGTCGCGAGATGCTCGGCGCGTGGAACGATTCGATTGCCCGCGCGGGCTCGGCCCTGCTTGTGCACCGGTTGGCCCTGCTCGACCGGCTGGCGGGCCATGTGCACACTGCCTACGGGCAAGTGGCATCCGGTGAGGCTGCCAACGTGACCTATACGTCCACGCTGGGGGATTTGCCCCAGGTCGATGATCGCGAAGAGCTGAAGGGCTGGGCGTACGAGCGCATGCTGACTGCCCTTGATGAGCACGCCGACGAGGAAATTCGCCGCGGCGTGACGTTGGTGGGACCGCATCGCGATGAGATTGAGTTTACCGTGGCGGGTCGCTCCGCCCGTTCATTTGCCAGCCAAGGTCAGCAGCGAACGTTGGTTCTGGCCTGGAAGGTGGCGGAGGTGGCCGTGGCTCGCGATGTCCTGGGCACCGCCCCGTTGCTGCTTTTGGACGACGTGATGAGCGAACTCGACGGCGAACGCCGCGGTGCTTTTCTGCGTCTGATCGGCGATGATATCCAGACGGTCATAACCACGACCAACCTGGGGTATTTTACCGATGACCTGCTTGATCGAGCCAAGGTGGTGAGCATGGGTGAGACGTGCTAATTACGAGCGCGAGAGCGAAACGGTTGCCTTCAGTGGATTTTTGAACGCAGAGCGTCAGCGCATCCTGGCGGCCGCGACACCTGAGCGCCGCGCGCAGATGGAGGCTGCCGAGGAGTCGCGCGCGGTCTATCGCGCGTGGAACGCGGTGTGCTCGGGCACGCGCGAGGGGCGGCATGTGACGGGCTTGCGCTACCTGCCCGAGTCCAATGAGCTGCTGGTATATCTCGATTCGCCCTCGTGGACGCAGGAAATGACGCTGTTGCGCGAGATCATCCGCGCGCGCATGGAGCGCGCCGGTGCGCATGTGGACGGCCTGGTGTTCAAAACCACCGCGCCGGGTCACACGCCGCCCGCCGCCAAGCAGCGCCTGCGCCCGGCGACGACCGAGCGCCCGCCGGCCCCGCACGCCGACCTAAGTGAGGCCGAATGCACCGAGATTGAGCGCCAAGTGGCGCCCATCGAAGACCAAAAACTGCGCGAGGCCCTCGAGAATGCCATGAGAGCCAGTGCCGAGTGGGCCAAGGGCGTAGAAAGCAAAAAAGAGCCTTAAATCGCATCTGGTGGCCTTGTAGAGCCAAATACCCTCGTTCCTGAGGGTATTTTTTTACGATAAACTAGTAAGGCTGTACACATTTTCTTGACTGAAGGAGGACGTGTGGCAAACGAAAACGATTACGATGGCGGCGAGATTAAGATTCTCGAAGGTCTCGAGGCCGTTCGTAAGCGCCCGGGCATGTATATCGGCTCGACGAGCGCCAGCGGTCTGCATCACCTGGTGTGGGAGATCGTTGACAACTCCGTCGACGAGGCCATGGCCGGTTTCTGCACCGAGATCCAGGTGACGGTCCACGCCGACAACTCCATCACGGTCGTCGACAACGGGCGCGGCATCCCCGTCGACGAGCACCCTGTTAAAAAGATCCCGACGCTCGAGGTCGTCATGACGATCTTGCACGCCGGCGGTAAGTTCGATAACTCGGCCTATAAGGTTTCGGGCGGCCTGCACGGCGTTGGCATCTCCGTCGTCAACGCACTGTCCAAGCGCGTGGTCGTTCAGGTTCGTCGCGACGGCAACACCTACGAGATGGAGTTCTCGCGCGGCAAGACCGTTAAGAAGATGGAGGTCGTGGGCACCTCGGATTCGACGGGCACCACCGTCACCTTCTGGCCCGACGACGAGATCTTCGAGACCTGCATTTACGATTTCGATACGCTGCACAACCGTCTGCAGGAGACGGCGTTCCTCAATAAGAACCTCAAAATCGTGCTGACTGACGAGCGCGAGTCTACTCCCCACGTGGAGGAGTTTTGCTACGAGGGCGGCATCATCGACTTCGTCAAGTTCCTTAACGAGGGCAAGGACGTCCCCGAGGCCTTTAAGGAGCCTATCTACATCGAGGGCAAATCGGACCCGGACGCACCTGTGGCCAAGATGGGCGAGGTTGAGGTTTCCCTGCAGTGGAATAGCGGCTACGGCGAGAACGTCATGTCGTTTGCCAACGACATCTACACCCCCGAGGGCGGCATGCACCTTGAGGGCTTCCGCACCGCGCTCACCCGCGTGATCAACGACTATGCGCGCAAGCAGAACCTGCTCAAGGAAAAAGACGCCAATCTGACCGGCGACGATGTGCGCGAGGGCCTTTCGGCCGTTATCTCGGTCAAGCTGCCCGATCCGCAGTTTGAGGGCCAGACCAAGGCCAAGCTCGGCAGCTCCTATATGCGCGCGCTGACGCTCAAGATCGTGACCGACGGCCTTGCCGATTACCTCGAGGAGCACCCTAAGCCCGCTCGCGAGATCGTCAAGAAGGCGCAGCAGGCCTGCAAGGCGCGCAATGCCGCCCGCAAGGCGCGCGAGGCGACCCGCCGCAAGAGCCTGCTCGAGACGGCGTCCCTGCCCGGTAAGCTCGCCGACTGCTCGGTGCGCGATGCCGAGCTGACCGAGCTCTTCATCGTAGAGGGCGACTCGGCAGGCGGTTCGGCCAAGGACGGCCGTCGCCGAGACATCCAGGCGATTCTGCCCCTGCGCGGCAAGATTTTGAACGTCGAGCGCGTTGGTGACCATCGCGCGTTCTCGAGTGACACCATCCAGTCGCTGATTACCGCGATCGGCTGTGGCGTCACGACGAGTGCCGGCGACGGCGGCGATTTCGATATCACCAAGGCGCGCTACCACAAGATCATCATCATGACCGATGCAGACGTCGACGGCGCGCATATCCGCATCCTGCTGCTGACGTTCTTCTACAAGTACATGCGTCCGCTGATCGATGCCGGCTACGTCTATGTTGCCTGCCCGCCCATCTTTGGCATTAAGGTGCGCAACAAGATCCACTACGTGTATCCCAACGGCCGCCAGCCCGAAGACGAGATCCTGCGCGATACCATCCAGAGTCTGGGCCTGAACCCCGATGATAACGACGAGGACGGCAAGGCCAAGGACGGCAAGATCACCAAAAAGCGCAAGGGCTATACCGTCCAGCGCTACAAGGGCCTGGGCGAGATGGACCCCAAACAGCTTGCCTCGACGACGATGGACCCAAAGACCCGCATTCTGCAGCGTGTGTCGATCGAGGACGCCGTGGTGGCGGACCGCGCCGTGCGCGAGCTGATGGGTTCCGAGGTCGGCTATCGCCGCGAGTACATCGAGAAGCATGCACATGATGCACGATTCCTTGACGCTTAAGAGGAGGTAACGTGGCAGACGATATCAACAACAACGAGGGTATGGGCGAGGCCGGCGATGCCGGTATGCCCGATGATCTGAAGCGCCTGCTTGCCCGTGCTGAGCAGGGCGAGGACGGCGATCCGGACGCCTATAACCCCGATGCCGATGATGATGAGGAAGAGGACGACGACGGTGAGCTCGAGGAGAGCTTTGGCGAAGTCGATCGTGGCGCCTCGGCCGGCGAGGACATCAACGGCGGCCAGCTCCAGATTTCGGAGTTCGGTCGCGAGATGAAGCAGTCGTTCATCGAGTATTCGATGTCGGTTATCACAGCGCGTGCCCTGCCGGACGTGCGCGACGGCTTAAAGCCGGTACACCGCCGCATCCTGTACGCGATGAACGAGAGCGGCATCTACCCCAACCGCCCACACAAAAAGTCGGCCTGGACGGTCGGCGAAGTTATCGGTAAGTACCACCCGCACGGTGACTTTGCGGTCTACGAGGCCATGGTCCGCCTGGCGCAGTGGTTCTCCATGCGCACGCCGCTCATCGACGGTCACGGCAACTTCGGCAACATCGATGGCGACGGCGCGGCGGCCATGCGTTACACCGAGAGCCGCCTGGCCAAGCCCGCCATGGAACTGCTGCGTGACTTGCAGAAGGATACCGTCGACTGGCAGCCCAACTACGACGAATCGCTCGCCGAGCCCGTGGCACTGCCTGCGCGCTTCCCCAACCTGCTGGTCAACGGCAGCCAGGGCATCGCCGTCGGCATGGCCACCAACATCGCCCCGCATAACCTCACCGAGGCGATCGAGGCCACCTGCTACCTGATCGACAACCCCGACGCCACCGTCGACGAGCTCATGCAGATCATGCCCGGTCCGGACTTCCCCACCGGCGCCATCATCATGGGCAGCGCCGGCATTAAGCAGAGCTACGAGACCGGCCGCGGCTCCATTACCGTGCGTGCCAAGGCACATGTGGAGTCCACCAAGACCGGCCGCAGCCGCCTGGTCTTTACCGAGATTCCCTACATGGTCAACAAGGGCACCCTGCAGGAGAAGATCGCCCAACTCGTCAACGACAAGCGCATTGAGGGCATCTCGGATATGCGCGATGAGTCCAACCAGAAGGGCATCCGTCTGGTCATCGAGCTCAAGAAGGGCGTCATTCCGCAGGTCGTGCTCAACAACCTGTATAAGTACACCTCGCTGCAGACGACCTTTGGCGCCAACAACCTGGCACTCGTCAACGGCGTTCCCAAATGCCTGAGCCTGCGCGAGATGCTGCAGCACTACATCGACCACCAGGTCGACGTCGTCACCCGCCGCACCCGCTTCGACCTTAAGAAGGCCCAGGCCCGCGCGCATATCCTCGAGGGCTACCTGATGGCCCTTGACCATATCGACGAGGTCATTAGCATCATCCGCTCCTCGCAGACCGACTCCGAGGCCAGCAGCCGACTGATCGAACGCTTTGGCTTTACGCCCGAGCAGACCATGGCCATCCTCGAGATGAAGCTGCGCCGCCTGACCGGCCTGGAGCGCGACAAGATCCAAGAAGAGTTGGACGGCCTGCGCCGCGCCATCGCCTACTACGAGGACCTGCTGGCGCACGAGGAGAAGATCCTGGGCGTCATCAAGGAAGAGATGCGCGAGATCTCCAAGAAGTTCGGCGACAAGCGCCGCACCGAGATCAGCCAGGTTGAGAAGGACCTGGATGTCGAGGACCTCATCGCCGACGAGGATATGGTCGTGACCATCACCCACACCGGCTACGTTAAGCGTATCCCGGTGGCCGCCTACCGTGCCCAAAAGCGCGGTGGCAAGGGCGTGTCGGGCGTCAACCTCAAAGAGGACGACGTCATCGACGAGATGTTCATCGCGTCCACGCACGAGTACGTGCTGTTCTTCTCGAGCAAGGGCAAGGTCTATCGCCTGAAGGTGCACGAGCTGCCGGTGGGTACGCGCCAGGCGCGCGGTACCGCGATCGTCAACCTGCTGCCCTTCGAGGAGGGCGAGAAGATCGCGAGCGTCATCAGCTGCCGCGAGTTCCCAGCCGACGAGTACCTGATGTTTGCCACCAAGAGCGGCATGGTCAAGAAGACCGTGATGAGCGCATATGACCGCAGCCGTCGCGACGGCCTGATCGCTATCAACCTGCGTGACGACGACGCGCTGCTGAACGTGCGCCGCGTGCGCGAGGGCGACAAGATTATCCTGGCCACCACCGCGGGCAAGGCGATCATGTTCTCCGAGGAGCAGGTGCGCGCCACCGGCCGCGATACCAGCGGCGTTCGCGGTATTAGTATGAAGGACGGCGTGAGCGTTCTGGGCATGGAAGTCACTAACGGCAACGGCGATCTGTTCGTCATCACCGAGCGCGGCTACGGCAAGCGCACGCCGGTCGCGGACTACCCGGAGCAGAATCGCGGCGGTCAGGGCGTCTACACCATTCAAATGACCGAGCGTAAGGGTAACCTCGCGGCCATGAAGACGGTGGGCCCGCAGCACGAGCTGTTTATCGTGACGGAGGGCGCGACGGTCATTCGCGTCAAGACCGACGAGATCAGCCAGACCGGCCGCGCCACCCAGGGCGTCAAGATGATGACCGTCGACGACAACGACCGCATCTGCGCCGTGGCCCGCATGACGGCCGCCAAAGAGAAGCCCGAAGGCGAAGCCACGGAAAACGGCTCTGCCCCCGAAGAAACCCCTGTCGATCTAGGCGACGGCAACGACATGCCAGAAGATCTCCTAGACGAGTAAGAGGCCCTAGCTGGTAGAAAATATCAGACCCCATATATCGGCGGTCGGCGCACTGCGCGCCGACCGCTTTTTTGAAAACCTTGGGACCCCATGGTCGCTGGGCTGGCGAGGTGGTTTTGGTTTGTCGCGAGTTCCGCACGCAAAGAAGGCCACTTAATGTGGCCTTCGTCTTGCGCAGG
>UQMU01000021.1 GCA_900542305.1 uncultured Collinsella sp.
TCCGCACATGTGCGGATGAATGTGGGAGGTGTTCGGATGAAGTCGATAATCAAGGGTTCGCTACAAGACCCTCTATCCCGATCGGTTCGTATAGGACTATGCCTGCCGCCTGCGTATACTGCAGATATATGAGTTAGGAGTATCCATGGCGGAATTTGAAGTTGAGCGTGTTGGAGGAGAGCTCAAACGTTTTGGCGTTGAGGGCTCTGAGGTGCCGTTTGAAGTCGTTTCTCCCTATGAGCCGGCTGGATCCCAGCCCAAGGCTATTGAGTCGCTTGTGCAAGGCGTGAGGGACGGAGATCGATACCAAGTTTTGCTGGGCGTGACTGGTTCGGGTAAGACCTTTACGATGGCTAAAACTATTGAGGCCTTGGGTAAGCCGACGCTTGTCATGGCTCCCAATAAAACGCTTGCCGCTCAGCTCGCGAGCGAGCTCAAGGAGTTTTTCCCCAATAACTCCGTAGTCTATTTCGTATCGTATTACGATTACTATCAGCCCGAGGCGTATGTGCCGCAAAGCGACACCTATATCGAAAAGGATTCTTCGATCAACGAAGAAGTCGAGATGCTGCGCCATCAGGCGACCGCCTCGCTGCTCTCTCGACGCGATGTGATCGTCGTTGCATCGGTCTCGTGTATCTATGGCATTGGCTCTCCAGAGGACTATGCGGGCCTAGCTCCAAACGTCGACAAGAAGGTGCCGCTCGAGCGCGATGACTTTATCCATGCACTTATCGACATTCAATATGATCGTAATGACTATGACCTGGCACGCGGCACGTTCCGCGTGCGCGGCGATGTTGTCGACGTGTATCCGCCTTATGCCGAGCATCCGTTGCGGTTTGAGTTTTTTGGCGACGAGGTCGAGTTGATTGCCGAGATCGATGAGGTCACCGGTGAGATGCTTCGTGAGTACGAGGCCATCCCCGTATGGCCGGCATCGCACTACGTGACCGAGAAGCCGAAGGTCAAGGCGGCTCTGAAATCGATCAGCGAAGAGTGCGAGAAGCGCGTCGCAGAGCTCAAGGCGACCGACAAGTTGCTCGAGGCGCAGCGTCTGCAGCAGCGCACCGATTATGATCTTGAGATGCTCGAGACGATGGGCTTTTGCAACGGCATCGAGAACTACTCGCGTCATCTGGACGGTCGCAAACCGGGCGAGCCGCCGTTTACCCTAATCGATTACTTTCCCAAGGATATGCTCTGCATCATCGATGAGAGCCATGTGACGGTGCCGCAGATTCGCGGCATGCACGAAGGTGACCGCTCACGTAAGGTTACGCTGGTGGAACACGGTTTTCGCCTGCCCTCGGCGCTCGATAACCGCCCGCTTCGTTTCGATGAGTTTGAGGCGAGGATTCCCCAGTTCATCTACGTCTCGGCTACGCCGGGCGACTATGAGTTGCGCGTGAGTCAAAACGACGTTGAGCAGATCATTCGTCCGACCGGCCTGCTTGATCCCAAGATCGACGTTCGTCCTGTCCGAGGCCAGATTGACGATCTTGAGGACGAGATTCGCGAGCGCGTGGCCCGCAAGGAGCGCGTGCTGGTGACCACGCTCACCAAGCGCATGGCCGAGGACCTGACCGACCATCTGCTTGATGCCGGCATTAAGGTCAACTACATGCACTCTGATACGGCGACAATGGACCGTGTCGAGATCCTGCGAACGCTGCGCGAAGGCAAGATCGATGTTCTCGTTGGCATCAACCTGCTTCGCGAGGGCTTGGATCTCCCCGAGGTCTCACTGGTGGCAATTCTCGATGCCGATAAGGAAGGCTTCTTGCGCAACCGCCGTTCGCTGATTCAGACGATTGGCCGTGCGGCCCGTAACGCCGATGGCGAAGTCATCATGTATGCAGACGTTGTGACCGATTCGATGAAAGAGGCCATCGAGGAGACGCAGCGCCGTCGTGAGATTCAGATGGCATATAACGAAGAACATGGCATTGTGCCCAAGACAGTGCGCAAGGCCATCAACGACATCTCAAGTTTTATTGCCGAGGCCGAAAAAACCGTGGGCTCCAAGGGACGCTCGAAGGGCGACTCTCTTGGCCATGGCGCATTCTATACGCCCGATGAGTCGGGCGAGGGCGGTGTGCCGGAAACGGTGGCGCCCGAGCAGACACTTGCGGAGCAGTTGGAAGAACTGCCGCATGACGAGCTTGTGCGGATCGTCGAAACCATGGAAGAGGATATGC
Organism: uncultured Collinsella sp.; assembly: GCA_900542305.1. GTDB lineage: Bacteria > Actinomycetota > Coriobacteriia > Coriobacteriales > Coriobacteriaceae > Collinsella. The sequence goes on from UQMU01000021.1 coordinate 2,202, forward strand.
GTAACGCTTCTGCCGCTATGGACTTTGAGGAGGCGGCGCGCCTGCGCGATGCCGTCGTTCAGATTCGGGCGATGCTCGAGGGTGCGTCTGAGGACGAGACGATCGAGCGCTTACGCTCGCAGGCCCGCAAGGGTTCCACGTTCGCATCGGGCAGAAAACGCCAGGGTGCACGGTTTAAGAAATAGCGAACAGGCCCCGAGTTCTCTGTGGAGCTCGGGGCCTATGTCTTTTGCGCGCTGGAATTTGTGCGTTAGAGGTCTGCGATCAGGGCTTCAGCACAACGGATGCCGTCGGTGGCCGCGCTCATGATGCCGCCGGCATATCCAGCTCCCTCACCACAAGGGTAGAGGCCCGGGGTCGACACGGCATGGCACGTTCGGTCTCGGGTAACAGTGACCGGTGAGCTCGAACGAGTCTCCACGCCGGTAAGAACGGCATCGGGACGGTCGTAGCCTCGTAGCTTTTTTCCGAGTAGGGGAAGTCCCAGGCGGAGCGACTCGACGATATGCTGCGGTAGGGCTTCGTCAATTGCCGTCCAGGTCACACCGAGCGGATAGGTGGGCTTTACCTTTCCGGGCGCCTTGCTGGCGCGTCCTGCGAGGAAATCTCCGACGAGTTGTGCCGGTGCGTTCCAGTTGGAACCGCCCAGGCGATAGGCGGCCGCCTCGCAGGCACGCTGGAGCTCGATGCCGGCGAGCGGGTCATCGTTGGGAAGGTCCTCAGGCGTGACGTTAACGAGCAGGGCGGCATTTGCGTTGCGTCCGTCGCGGGCATTGAGACTGGCCCCGTTGACGCACAGATGGCACGGTTCTGAAGAGGCGGCAACAACCTGTCCGCCGGGGCACATGCAAAACGAGAACACGCTGCGGCCGTTGGGAAGATGGGCAACAAGTTTGTAGGGGGCCGCCCCGAGCGCTGGATGTCCCGCCGAGGCTCCATATTGGGCTCTGTCGATGTCGCGTTGCGGATGCTCGATGCGAACGCCCATGGCAAAGGTCTTTTGTGCGAGGGCCACGTTGTGGTCCTTAAGGAGCTCAAAAATATCGCGAGCAGAATGCCCGCAGGCGAGGATGAGGTGCTTTGTCTCGATTGGCTCGTAAGCGGCGTCTTGGGACGATTGGACATCAATACCGGTGATGGCGCCAGACGCGTCGATGCGAATGTCGACGAGCTTCGTTCGATAACGGACGACACCTCCGAGCTGCTCGATGCGCTGGGATATAGCGGTGACAACCTTGGGAAGGATGTCGGAGCCAATGTGCGGCTTGGCATCCCACAGAATATCGCGGGGCGCACCCGCCTCGACGAAGGTTTCGAGGATAAGGCGATGGGCGGGATTTTTTGTTCCCGTATTGAGCTTGCCGTCCGAGAAGGTCCCCGCGCCGCCCAGACCAAACTGAATATTGCTCTCGGGGTCGAGGATGCGCTCCTTTAGAAAGAGGTCGATCGCCTGCGAGCGGCGAAATGCCGGGTCGCCGCGCTCGATAAGCAAGGGCTTAAGACCTGCTTTGGCGAGCGTGAGCGCAGCGAAAAGGCCGGCGCATCCGGCGCCGACAACGACAGGGCGTTCTTGAGGTGCGTCGGAGACGGGGGAGGGGAATGAAGGCTCATCGTCTTCTATCGCGCGTACGCGCGAGCGGTCACGCTCGGCAACGCTGTCGACCGCTTCTCGCTCGAGGTGGGGACTAGTCAGCTCAACACGAAAGCTCAGGATAAAATGGACGTCTCGTTTTTTGCGAGCGTCGATTGACTTGCGGTGGAGTTCGATGGACTTGATCTCGGAGTCCTTGCAACGTAGGATGCGCTTGGCGACTCGCTTGCCAACAATGAGGCAGGTATTTTCATCGCCGGCTTCATCGAGCGACACGTTGACTTGGGTGATTTCGATCATCGAGGTCTCCTTAGAGGCAAGAAAGAGGCCGTCCGGTATCCCAGACGGCCCGAATGCGTTTTTGATTATAGACTGCGCGGCTACAGGCTGCTTGCAGCGCGAATGCCCGAGAGCCATGCCCACGCAAGGTTAAAGCCTCCGCAATCGGCGTCGATGTCGAGCGCTTCGCCGCAGACGTAAAGCGGGGCGTCGACAACGCTGCGCGCGCGTAGGCTGGGTGTTGAGATGCTCTCGACAGATATGCCACCACGCGTGACCTGCGCCGAGCGCTCCTCGGCTGTTCCCTCGACGAGCAACTTAAAGTGCTTGAGGATCGAGACCAGGTGGATGACATCGTTGGAGCCTGGATGGCACTGCTCGAACGCTGTGCAGACGACGCGGGAGAGTTGCGGGGCGAGCATGCCGTCGAGCCAACGGGGATCGCGGGGCGAAAAGCAGCCGAGCAGCTCAACGCGCCGGTTGAGCATATCGAGCAGCTCGTCTTTGGAGAGGTCGGGGAAAACGTCGAGCAAGATCGTATCGCCGTGCTGGATACGACGGGAGAGGTTGAAGACAGCGACGCCCGAGATACCGAAGGTTCGAAACAGGACTTCACCGTCTTCGTGCCAGAGTTCATTATGATTGCGGGCGAGCGTCAAGCGGGCGCGGACGCGCAGGCCATCCAACGTCTTGAGTGCCGCCCGATCGCCGACGACCGTTGCCGATACGGGGCAGAGGATGGGGCGCAGCGAAGTGAGGGGGAGGCGAAACGTATCGGCGATACCGGTGGGGTTGCCACCCGTGGCGATAATTACGGTATGTGCCTGCAGGGCCTCGTTCTTGCGAGGGACATCGGCGAGCGCTTTCCGAAGCGAGCGGAGCTCCGATTTTCGGTCGTCGTGCTTTTTTGCCTTGAGTGCCCGCGCTGGACGGTCTATTTGGAGTGTCCAGCCTTCGGAAGCTTTGTGCGCCGAGGCAACGTTGGCTCCGCAGATTAAGGTGATACCTAGGCGGTCGCAAACGTTGAGAAGCGCGTCGCGCACCGATTCGGCGCGAAGGGAGCGCGGGTACAGTCGGCCTTCCTCGGAGGTTGTCATGATGCCCAGCGAGGAGAAGAAACCCATAAGCTCTTGTTCGGGTTGGGGGCCCATGACAGATTCGACGAATGCGGGGTGGTTATACCGCTGAGGATCAATCGATTCGTTGGAGAGGTTGCAGCGGCCGTTGCCGGTCGCAAGGAGCTTAAGGCCGCAGGCGACATCGCGCTCAACGATGCAGACGCTTTTGCCAGCACGTGCGGCCATAATGGCGGCGGCGAGGCCTGAAGCCCCGCCGCCGATTACCAGGACGTCATAGAAGGCGCTCGTGTTCACTTAGGCCTCGTCGGTCTCGTGCGGGGTAATAGCCTCGACGGCAGAGACTGCCTTGGGCAACATGCCATCGGGCAGCGCGGTCTCGACCTCGCCCTTATCGCAGGCCTCGGCGAGTGACGGATTGATGGGAAGCGTGCCCAAGATGTCGAGGTTATAGCGCTCTGCGACCTCGGGGAGCTTGCTCTTGCCAAAGACCTCGATCTTCTTGCCGCAGTCGGGGCACTCAATATAGCTCATGTTCTCGACGATGCCCAGAATGGGGACGTTCATCTTCTCGGCCATGTTGACCGCCTTGGCGACGATCATCGAGACCAGATCCTGCGGGCTCGTGACGATAACGATGCCGTCGACGGGCAGTGACTGGAAGACGGTGAGCGCGACGTCGCCTGTTCCCGGAGGCATGTCGACCAGCAGGTAGTCGATGGGGCCCCACGAGGTCTCGCTCCAGAACTGCCTAATGGCGCCTGCGATGACCGGACCGCGCCAAAGGACGGGGTCGGTCTCGTTTTGGAGCAGCAGGTTGGAGCTCATGACCTTGACGCCGTGCTCGGAGATTTCAGGCAGCATGAGGTTGCCAAGGGCATGGACGTGGCGTCCGCTCATACCGAACATCTTGGGGATAGAGGGACCGGTGATGTCGGCATCGAGGACGCCGACCTTGTGGCCGTGACGGGCAAGCTCGGTGGCGATGGCACCGGTGACAAACGACTTGCCGACACCGCCCTTGCCGGAAAGCACGGCGATGACGCGTTTGACCTCGGACAGCGTATTCTCCTCAAATTGCGACGGCGACGTTTGTCCGCCGGCGGCCTGTGCGTGCTCGCAACCCATGTATGACTCCTTTGTATATGTTGGGGCCGGGGCCCCGTGATGTGACACGAGCGTCATTGTACCCTCGTTTGCGAGCGGGAGTCATTTACGATGCATTTGGGCCGAGCGTGCTTGCAATACGATGGGTCCAAGCGAATGGGCGGGCTTACTGAACTTTGCTGGCGAACTCGAGGTATTGCATGCGCTGCAGCTTGTCGATCGTCGAGGCGTATGGGCTGTCTTCAGATTCCAAGTCGTAGCGCAGCCCGTCGGCACCAAGGTAGCCGGCGACATTGATGGTGGGCACATCTGACCTTGTTGCAAGCAGAGCCTTTTGATAGTCGGTGAGCGGGGCGCCGATCTTATTAAGGGTAATGGCTGCAACCTCGTTTGCCCCGACGGTGTCGTAGACGTTGAGCTCGGTATTGCCGGCGATTTCATAGTTAGCCCAGACAAAATATGTCGACTGATAGATACGGAAAGCGTGGCTTGCCGTATCTTCCTGAGGGTACAGCTCGTCGTTGAGAGCCGTTGCGGCGCTCGGCTGATGGTCGCCAAAAAAGACAAGGACAACCGGTCTGCCGATATTGCGGAGCTCGTTGATAAAGTACTCGAGGTCCCGGTCGGATGCGTTGATGCAAGTAAGATAGGTATTGAGCGCGCTATTGGCGCCCTCGCTGGCTCCCTCGACCCAATAGTTTGTCAACTCTTCGGCGGGAACGGTGCCATAGTCGTAGCCGCCGTGATTTTGCATCGTGACGTCAAAGATGAACTGCGGGGCTTCGTCGGTTCTAAGCAGGTCGAGTATCTTGTCGTAGGTGGCGTAGTCGCATACGCCGGCATGGTAACAGGGCGCACCTTCGAAATCGCCGATTGAAAGAAAGTCTCCAAAGCCCAGCTGCTGATAGATTTTATCTCGATGGTAGTTGACGGGGTTTTGCGGGTGCATAGCGGTAGCGGTATACCCAAGCTCTTTAAGGTCCTTTGCCAGGCTGTTGACGCCATTCATCTGATACAGCTGATAGGGGATTTTGCCTAATCCGACAAAGGCCGTTGTCGCTCCGGTCAAAAATTCGAATTCGGAGTTCGCCGTTCCGCCACCGGCGACCGAAGCGAGCATGGTGCCGCGAACAAGTGTGTCGGGAAGCGAGTTGTAGAATGCGGGGCCGGTGTACCCGGCCGCCTGGAGCTGCTCAAAGCACGAAAGGTCGCTAAAACTCTCATTCATGACGGCAACAATCGTCGGCTTGATTTCATTGAACTGGGCAACAGCCGCCGCGCGCTGCTCGCTCGAGCCATACGTGCTGTCGTAGGTGGCGGCGAGCTCCTGCTCGATGCTCTGCGCCTCATCGGGCGTATAGTCTTCGGGCTTCTCAATGGGCAACTCGTTGACCATTTCGGTGAACGAAGTGATAAAACCCTGAGACGCATACGTGGTGATGGGCTGCCAACGGTCAAATCCAAAATTCAGCGCCTGCTCCAAGTCGATGCTGGAAAAGCCCGAGAGCCCCACAACGGTCACTAGCAGAAAAGCGCAGAGGTTAGCGGCGATTGCGGGGAAGACATGGGTGGGCGTACGGAGCTTTCTCGGTCGGATAAGCGAAAGAAGCCCCAGGGAAATCTCCAGCAGGGCTAGAGAGGTTACGATTCCGGCGGTAAAGGTAAACTCGTATCCCTCGCTCACTTCCATTGCGGTGCCAAGGGCCAAGATATCGCTTGGCAGGATGGCCTCGCCTTTAAACGTTATGACGAAGTGCTCGGCAATGCCAAGGATGCAACAGGCGACGGGCACGAGGGCCATGACGCCTCCATGACGCTGTCCCAGCAAATAAAGGGAGAGCAGAACCGTCGCGAGCAGCCCGACGGAAAACCCGAATGAGTTGGCGGGAATGCGATAGAACGTTTCGTTGCAGGCAATTTCGAGTGAAACGAACGAGAGCGCTGAAACAGCGGCGATGACAAGGATGTCACGGCAAATACAGGCAACCGTTCCCGTCGCAAGATCGGTTTGGTCGATAAGTCCCGAAACCAAGGGCTCGACAAGAAGTATGACGGCGGCAGCACCGAGCGCCGAATAAGAAAGGACCCATAGGGAACTGTCCTCATTTACGAGCAATTGATTCGTAATCCATGCAGCTACCATGCCGAGCGGGATGAGGAGCGTCGCGCACCAAAAGACGCGGGCAATGGGTGGCTTTTCATTGTGTTTGATTGAAAAATACACGCGCACGACGACGGCGGCTACGATAAGGACGGCAATGAATATGGGCAGATTGGCCATGTCGCTCGAAGTGATTTCAAGGGGGATATCTTCGGTCATGGACGTTCCTCTGGTTCAGCAAATGTAAGTTAATTATTAGACTACTGTAACCTTTCTAGGGCATTTCGAGAAACAAAGCGCTCGACACACAAAGCCAAAGGTCTGCGATTCTTGTATTACGAACACCTGTGCGCGTTGAGTGCGCTAAACTCACTGACAGTGTGATTCGATGTATAGGAGGCAAGGAGCTTCCATGTCTGATACTTCTATCGTTATTCGCGGTGCGCGTGAGCACAACCTGCGCAATATTGATGTTTCTATTCCGCGCGACCAACTCGTGGTCATTACCGGTCTTTCCGGTTCGGGCAAGAGTTCGCTGGCGTTCGATACCATCTATGCCGAGGGCCAGCGCCGCTATGTCGAGAGCCTTTCCAGCTATGCGCGCCAGTTTTTGGGCCAGATGGATAAGCCCGATCTGGATTCGATTGACGGCCTGTCGCCGGCCGTGTCGATCGATCAGAAGACGACGTCTAAAAACCCTCGCTCGACGGTTGGTACCGTAACCGAGATTTATGACTACCTGCGCCTGCTGTTCGCCCGTGTGGGCACCCCGCACTGTCCCGAGTGCGGGCGTGTCATCGAGCGTCAGACGACCGACCAGGTTGCCGATAAGGTGCTGGCGGCGGGGGAAGGCCGTCGCGCGTTTGTGCTGGCGCCGGTGGTTCGTGGACGCAAGGGTGAGTATGCCAAATTGTTCGAGGATCTGCGCGCGGAAGGCTTTAGCCGCGTGCGCGTCGACGGCGAGGTGCGCTCCCTCGACGACTCGATCGATTTGGACAAGAAGTTCAAGCACGATATCGAGGTCGTGGTCGACCGTATCGTAATTCGAGAGAACTCCCTAGGCCGCATCGCAGAGTCCGTTGAGCAGGCGACGGCACTGGCGCACGGTAACGTGAACGTGTACATGCTGCCCGACCGCGACGCTCCCGAGGGAACCGAGGGCGAGCTGCTGGAGTATTCGCTGGCACTGGCGTGCCCGGAGCACGGGCATTCCATCGACGACCTGCAGCCGCGCGATTTCTCGTTCAACGCGCCCTATGGTGCATGTCCCGAGTGCGATGGCCTGGGCTTTAAAAAGACAGTCGATGCCGAGGCGCTGATTGAAGACCCCTCAAAGTCGATTGCCGACGGAGTCTTTGGCAGCCTGTTTGGCAACTCTAACTACTATCCGCAGATCTTTGCCGCGGTCTGCAAACACTTTAAGGTGAGTGCCGATACGCCATGGAAGGACCTGCCCCCGCGGGTGCGTCGTGCGTTTTTGGATGGCATGGGCGACACGAAGATTTCGGTCGACTATCAAAAGCTCGACGGGCGTCGCAGCCAGTGGGATACCAAATTCTCGGGCGTGCGCAACATTCTGTATGAGCGCTACACCGAGACGACGAACGAGAACACCAAGGCCCGTCTGGAGAAGTACATTCGCGAGGAGCCGTGCTCGAGCTGTCATGGCGCCCGTCTGCGTCCCGAGATGCTTGCTGTCACCGTGGGCGGTAAGTCGATTTATGAGGTTTGTTGCCTGTCGTGCCGTGAGTCGCTCGAGTTTTTTGAGAGCTTGGAGCTCACCGAGCGCCAGCAGTTTATCGGCGGCCGCATCGTCAAGGAAATCTTGGAGCGTCTGCGTTTTCTGGTCGACGTCGGCCTCGACTATCTGACGCTCGATCGCGCCTCGGCGACGCTTTCCGGTGGCGAGGCGCAGCGCATTCGCTTGGCAACGCAAATCGGTGCGGGCCTCATGGGCGTGCTCTATATTCTGGATGAGCCTTCGATCGGTCTTCATCAGCGCGACAACGAACGCCTGATCAAGACGCTCGAGCGCCTGCGCGATATCGGCAATACCGTCATCGTCGTCGAGCACGACGAAGATACGATTCGCGCTGCCGACTACGTGATCGATATGGGTCCCGGTGCGGGCGTGAACGGCGGACACGTGGTTGCGGCAGGAACGCCTGCCGATATCATGGCGTGCCCCGAATCGATGACGGGCGCCTACCTGACCGGCAAGCGGATGATTCGCGTGCCCGAAGAGCGCCGCAAACCCGGTCGCGGCTGCCTTAAGATCACGGGCGCCCGCGCCAACAATCTCAAAAACGTTACCGCCAAGATCGAGTTCGGTACGCTCACGGTCGTAACCGGTGTATCGGGATCGGGCAAAAGTTCCCTGGTCACCGATACCATCGCGCCCGCGCTTACGAACGCCATCCATCGTTCGACGCGTCCTGTTGGTCCGTACAAGAAGATCGAGGGTATCGAGTGCATCGATAAGGTGATCGATATCGACCAGTCGCCGATTGGTCGCACGCCGCGCTCGAACCCAGCGACTTATATTGGTCTGTGGGATGACCTGCGCGCTTTGTTTGCGAGCACGCCGGAGTCGAAGGCGCGCGGTTACTCGCCGGGTCGCTTCTCCTTTAACGTGAGCGGCGGTCGCTGCGAGGCGTGCAAGGGTGACGGGCAGATCAAGATCGAGATGCACTTCCTTCCCGATATCTATGTTCCCTGTGAGGTCTGTGGCGGTAAGCGCTATAACCGCGAGACGCTTGAGGTTACCTATCGCGGCAAGACCATCTCGGATGTACTCGACATGAGCGTTACCGAGGCGCTGGCCTTCTTTGGGAACATTCCGCAGATCAAGCGCAAGCTTCAGACCTTGTATGACGTAGGCCTTGGTTACGTGAGCCTTGGCCAGCCCGCGACGACGCTTTCGGGCGGCGAGGCGCAACGCGTGAAGCTCGCCAAGGAGCTTCATCGACGCCAGACGGGCAAGACGTTCTACATTCTGGATGAGCCAACGACCGGTCTCCATTTTGAGGACGTCCGCCAGCTGCTCGACGTGTTGCAGCGTCTGGTCGATGCGGGCAACACGGTGCTGGTGATCGAGCACAACCTTGATGTCATCAAGGTTGCCGACCGCCTGATCGATATGGGCCCCGAGGGCGGCAATGGCGGCGGAACCGTCGTGGTCTCGGGAACACCGGAGCAGGTCGCGGCGTGTCCGCAAAGTTATACGGGTAAGTTCTTGGCTCCGTTGCTCCAGCGCGACCGGGAGCGCCAGGCACAACTTGATGCCTAAAACATAGGTGTTTCGAAGCATGGGCGCCGCCGACTCCTTGTGATTCGGTGGCGCTCTCTTTGTCGAGATATCGTTGGCCGTGTAAATGGACATATACTTAATCGTCACGTTCGAGATATGAAGGAAGGGATATGCCGTGGCAAAGGCCGTAAAGGTGCCAAAAACCAATGCTATGCGCGAATTGGAAAGCGCCGGTATCTCCTACACCCTCCATACATATGAAGACGACGGTGATGAGTCGGTTGGACTGGGCCTCGCGATTTCCGAGCAGCTTGGTGAGGAGCTTGGCCAGGGGTTTAAGACTCTGGTGTGCGTGACGCCGTCGAACGACCACGTTGTGTGCTGCATTCCTGTTGCCGATGAACTTGATTTGAAAGCTGCCGCTCGTGCGGCGGGGGAGAAATCCCTGGCCATGATGCATGTGAAGGACTTGCTAGCGGCGACTGGTTATGTTCGAGGAGGCTGCAGCCCGGTCGGTATGAAAAAACGCTACCGGACACTCATCGATGAGACGTGCATTCTTTGGGATACCATTTTTATTTCGGGAGGCAAGCGTGGCTATCAGTTAGAGCTCGCCCCCGACGATTTAATTGCATTTTGCGGGGCGACGGTTGCCCCGATCACGAGAGAGGACTGAGCGATGCCGCAGGAAGAATCAAAGCGCGGGGCTCATTTTGCAGAGGGGCCGGCAGCTCAGGCGTCCACATCCGAGGTTTCTTCGTCGCGAGATGACGCAGATGACATGGGTTCGTCGGACTACTCCACGGTTGGTCGTTCTGCTGGCCTCATGACCGTGCTGACCATCGTGTCGCGCGTCACCGGGTTTATCCGCACGTGGGCCATGGCGGCCGCCATCGGCATGTCGCTGCTCTCGTCCTCCTATCAGGTTGCCAACAACCTGCCCAACATGCTCTACGAGCTCGTGATGGGCGGCATGCTCGTTACGGCGTTTTTGCCGGTGTATATGGGCGTGAGGCGTGAGCAGGGCCGCGAGGCATCGAACGAGTATGTCGGCAACCTGCTCGGTATTCTGCTTCTGGTGCTGGGCGGCATCTCGCTGCTGGGCACCGTGTTTGCTCCCGGCTTTATTTGGACGCAGTCGTTCCTTTCGGGTAATGGCGACAGCATGGATACCGCTGCGTTCATGTTCCGCTTCTTTGCTATCCAAATTCTGTTTTATGGCTTGGGCTCGGTGTTCTCGGGTGTTCTCAACGCACACCGCGACTACTTCTGGTCGACGTTTGCCCCGGTTCTCAACAATGTCATCGTCATCGCCAGCTTTATGGGCTTTGCTCCCGTGTCTGCACAATTTGGCGAGCGGGTCGGCATTATCTTGATCGCAGCCGGTACGACCCTCGGCGTCTTTGTCCAGATGGCCTGCCAGATTCCCGCGCTTGGCAAGCATGGCGTGCATCCTCATATCCATATCGACTTTAAGGACCCCGCGCTGCGACAGACGATTGCGCTTGGTATCCCGACGCTGCTCGCCACGGTGTGCATGTTTGTCTCGACCTCCATTACCAATGCCGCCGCACTGGTGGTGCAGCCCGAGACCGGCCCTTCCGTCATCGCATATGCGCGCCTGTGGTACACGCTGCCCTATGCGCTGATCGCCGCCTCGCTTTCGACGGCACTCTATACCGAACTCTCTCACGATGCGCAGGAGAAGGATTACGACAGCGTCCGCACGGGCATTTCGCACGGTGTCGCCCAGATGCTCTTCTTCCTGATTCCGTTTGCGATGTACCTGATCGTCTTCGCCCGTCCGCTCAACATGATCTACTGCGCCGGCAAGTTCGATGAATCCGGTGTGGCGCTGGTGTCGGAGTTCCTTATCTATCTGGCACTTTCCCTGCCGCTCTATGGCGTGGTCGTGCTGATGCAGAAGAGCTTCTCGGCCCTGCTCGATATGAAACCTTATAGCCGCTATTGCCTGTACTCCGCTATCGGTCAGGCCGGTTCGGTGCTGCTGTTTGGCGTGGTGCTGGGCTACGGTATGCCGGCAATTGCGCTTTCGTACGTCGTTGACTACGTGGTCTTGGTCGGATGCTCACTGTGGTGGCTGCGCCGTCGTCTGCATGGCCTTCAGGTCAAGTCTATCCTGCACGGCGGTTTCTTCGGCCTGTTGTTCGGTGGCTTGGGCGCTGCCGCGGGCGCCGGCGTCATGTGGGCACTTGAGCACTTTGTCGGACTTCTTGGCAGCTCGATCCTCATTACCCTGGGCTACGTTTGTGTTGCAGGCGTCGTCTCACTCGTCGTGACTTTTGGCCTTGCCTTCGTCTTTAAGATGCCTGAGGTCTCGGCGCTGCTTCGTCGCAAGTAGGTGCGTGTGGCAGGTCACGACAACATTCCAACACTTGCCGAACAGGTTTCGCGCGTTCCCACGCAACCCGGCTGCTACCTTTGGAAGGATGCAAAGGGCGATGTCATCTACGTGGGCAAGGCGAAAAACCTGCGCGCCCGCATGCGTCAATACGTGACACTGCAGGATGAGCGTCAAAAGATCCCGCTGATGATGCAGCTGGTGGCGAGCTTTGACTATATCGTGGTGGAGACCGAGCATGAGGCGTTGGTGCTCGAGCGCAATTTGATTGGTCAGTACCATCCGTACTTTAACGTCGACCTCAAGGATGACAAGAGCTATCCCTTTATCGCCATTACAAAGGGCGACCTGTATCCCGCTATCAAATATACGCGTGAGCGCCATAAGCCGGGAACGCGTTATTTTGGTCCCTATACTGACAGCCGTGCGGCGCGTGAGACGATAGATACGCTGCGCAAGGTTATCCCCATCTGCTCCGCATCCTGTGCGGAGTGGCGTCGTTGTCGTCGTATCGTCGAGTCCCACAAGGGCGAGGAAGACATCGTCAATATGATATGCGCGCAAAACGGGCGTCCCTGCTTTGACTACCATGTCGGGCGCGGCCCGGGTGCGTGTGTCGGCGCGATTTCCCCGGCAGACTATGCCAAGAACGTCAAGCGTGTCGAGCGCTTCTTGTCGGGCCATCGCAAGGATGTCGTCGATGAGCTGACCTCCGAGATGACGGATGCCGCCGAGGCGCTCGACTTTGAGCGCGCGGCACGCGTCAAACGTCGTTTGGAGGTCATCAGGGGTCTGGACGATCGTCAGCAAGTCGTTTTTCCCTCCAGTGTCGATATCGATGTCATCGGTTTCTATCGCGAGGAGACCATCTCCGCCGCTTGCGTCTTCGTCGTTCGCGAGGGCCGAACAGTTCGCACCTGCGAGTTCATTCTCGACAAGGGTCTTGATGTTGACGAGGAAGAGCTCCAGTCGGGCTTTCTTAAGCGCTATTACGACGAGACAGCTGATATTCCAGCTGAGGTCAACCTTTCCGTCGAGCTTGAGGATGCGGAGGCGCTGGGGGAGTGGCTTGCGGGCAAGCGTGAGCGCTCCTGCCATCTCCATAGGCCGCAGCGTGGCGAAAAGCACCGTCTGCTCGATATGGCATCCAAAAATGCGCGCCATGCCCTCATGCGCTACATGATGCGAACGGGGTACGCTGACGACCGCACCAATCAAGCGCTCCTGGAGCTCGAAAGCGCGTTGGCGCTGCCATCGCCGCCGTTGCGTATCGAGTGCTTCGATATCTCTACACTGCATGGCACCTTTACGGTCGCCTCGATGGTGGTGTTTACCAACGGGCGCGCCGACAAGAGCCAGTACCGTCGTTTTAAAATTCAGGCCGAATTGGACGAGGCAAACGACTTCGTGTCGATGTCCGAGGTTTTGGGACGACGCTATGCTCCCGAGCGCATGGCCGACGAGCGCTTTGGCTCGCGCCCCGATTTGCTCGTTGTCGATGGCGGTAAGCCGCAATTGACCGCTGCGATCAAGCAACTTGAGGCTCTTGGGCTCGATATACCAGTTTGTGGCTTGGCAAAGGCCGATGAGGAGGTTTTCGTGCCTTGGGACGAAACTCCGGTCGTGCTTCCGACCGGGTCCGCGTCGCTCTATCTAATTAAACAGGTGCGCGATGAATCGCACCGTTTTGCCATCACGTTCCATCGCGAATTGCGCGACAAGGCCATGACGGTTTCGGTACTCGATGACGTTCCAGGCGTGGGACCCACCAGAAAACGTGCCCTTATGCGCCATTTTGGCTCGATGAAGCGTTTGCGCGCGGCGAGCGAGCAAGAGATCGCGGAAGTTCGCGGCATACCTGCCGATGTTGCCAAGGCGGTCCACGAGGCGCTCGTTGCATGGAATGCCGAGCGCGCCGAGGCGGCGGCTGGCCATTCCGATAGCTAAACACGAGCCTAAACAACTGATATACATGATTGCGCGATTTTCAACCATTTATTTCGCCATGATTGCCTGCTGGTTTCGGGTTTTATTAACGCTAAAACGTTTGACTAACCCAAGCGAAAACCCTGCTATCCTGCGGGTTGACGAAGACTGATATCTCACCTCGCCGATACATACTGTCTGGCGAATCGTTTGTCAACGAATTCGGTGAACGGTAGTAAATACCGTTCAAGCGGATGTATGTATCGGTCGCCGAGCGCGGCACCTCAGTTGGGTTCGTCGGTAGGTAAGGTATATATCGTCCGCAAGTTGCGCGGGGGCAAGTCTAGGTGCTCCCGAGTAAGATTCTCTATTGATAGGAGAAGACATGGCCATCATCAACAAGGGTATGTCCAGGCGTTCGTTCCTCGGCCTCACCGGCAGCGTCGCTGCTGTCGCAGGGCTTGGTCTCACCGGCTGCGGTGGCAGCTCTAGCGACGAGGGTTCCGCTTCCGGTTCCACCGATTCCGCCAACCGTGGCGGCGGCGTGATCACCGCTGGTTCCGCTTACGCTCCGTCCAGCTTCGATCCCGCCAGCACCGGCTCCGCTGTGGGCCTGGGTGCTAACTGGCACGTCGTCGAGGGCCTCTACGGCATCGATTACCACGACTACAGCACCTTCAACGAGCTCGCCACCGACGATCCCAAGTCTGTGGACGACACCACTTTCGAGGTCACCATCCGCAAGGGTGCCAAGTTCTCCGATGGCACCGAGGTCACCGCTGACGATGTCGTTGCCTCCTACACCGCTTGCGCCGCTTCCGCTACCTATGCTCCGTTCTTCCAGCCCTTCGAGTCCATCGAGGCCAAGGACGCCAGCACCGTGACGGTCAAGACCAAGGTCCCCAACTTCTCCCTGCTCAAGGATCGTCTGGCCATCGTCCGCGTTACCCCGGCCACTCAGACCGAGGAGGATCGCGCCAAGCAGCCGATCGGCTCCGGCCCCTGGATGTACGACTCTATCTCCGATACCGAGATTACCCTGGTTCCCAATCCTGAGTACAACGGTGAGTATGCTGCCGAGGATAAGAAGATCCAGTACAGCATCCTGACCGACCCCACCGCTCGCGTTACCGCTCAGCAGGAGGGCTCCACGCTTGTTATGGAGCTCGTTACCGCTGACGCCGTCGACCAGCTTGAGAGCGCCGGCTGCAAGATCGATAACGTTCAGGGTTTCGGCACCCGCTTCATCATGTTCAACGTCGCCAAGGAGCCTTGGAACAACGTCAAGGTCCGTCAGGCTGTCATGTATGCGCTCGACACCGAGAAGATGGTCAGCAACACCTTCGCCGGCCTTGCCACCGCTGCCAGCTGCTACCTGCCCAAGAGCTTCACCAACTATCATGAGGCTTCCACGGTGTACAAGACCGACGCCAAGAAGGCTAAGAAGCTCATCGAGGAGTCTGGCATCACTCCGGGTGCCATCACCCTGCGCACCACCGACAACGAGCAGATTAAGGGCATGGCCGCCCAGGTCAAGAACGACCTCGACGCTCTCGGCTTCGATGTGACCATCCAGACCGATACCTCGCCGGCCACCTACGCTGCCATCGACGGCGGCGAGGCCTACGATATCCTCCTTGCCCCTGGCGATCCTTCCTGCTTCGGCGCCGACCCCGACCTGCTGCTCAACTGGTGGTACGGCGACAACGTCTGGATGCAGACCCGTTGCCCGTGGAAGGAGTCCGCTGAGTGGCAGAAGCTCCACAGTCTCATGGACGAGGCTCTTGCCGCCGAGGGCGACGAGCAGCAGAAGAAGTGGAACGAGTGCTTCGACATCATTGCCGACAACGCCGTTCTGTACCCCGTTGTCCACGTCAAGACCGTCTCCGCTTCCTGGGACGATCCGTCCACTGCGCCCAACGGCGAGGCCCTCGATGGCTTCAAGGGCATCGGCACGACGAGCATGTCCTTCAGGGGCGTCGCGACCGTCAAGGCCTAAGACTCGCTTGAGTCATATGTAGGGCGTCGGTCGTAAGGCAACGTCCTCATAGTTGAAACAAAGACCCGGGCGGCAACGATGTCGCTCGGGTCTTGTAATGAGTATCCGTACTCATATACCAGTTGGTCCTACCGACAAAAGAAAGGGGAGAGAACGTGAACAACTTGCTACGTTTGATTGGAAGGCGTCTCGTGGCGCTGCCGATCATGGCATTGGGCGTCACCGTCCTGGTGTTCTTCCTTATGTCGTTCTCCAAGACCGACCCCGCCTACACGGCGTTGGGTGACGGTGCCTCGCCCGAGGCGGTTGCCGAGTACCATGAGAAGTATGGTCTGGACGACCCCTGGCCCGTGCGCTACGTGCGCTATATGGGCGATTTGATTCATGGCGACATGGGCACCTATGGTGCTGCTCGCAACTCCGTTGCCAAGCGCATCTCCACCGCCCTGCCCGTTACGATGCAGCTGACCTTCATCGGTCTTGCCATCGGTGCGGTCGTTTCGTTTTTGCTCGGCGTCATCGCGGCACTGTATCGCGACAAATGGCCGGACCAAGTGATCCGCGTCTTTTCCATCGCCGGCTTGGCAACCCCGTCGTTCTGGCTTGCCGTTCTGTTGATCCTGCTGTTCTCTTCCTACCTTAAGGTGCTTCCGGCATCGGGTGCTCTGCCTCACTTCACCACGAATCCGGTTGGCTATCTGGGACGAATGATCATGCCCGCTATCGCCTTGGCATTTCCGCTGACGGGCCAGATGACTCGTATCGTGCGTACCGCCATGGTCGAGGAGCTCGACAAGGATTATGTCCGTATGGCTCGCGGCGCCGGCGTTCCCGAGAAGGTCGTCGTCGGCATCAACGTTCTTCGCAATGCGCTGATCACCCCGGTCACCACCCTCGGTCTTAAGATCGGTTACCTCATGGGCGGCGCCGTCGTCATCGAGGTTATCTTCAACCTCCCCGGCATGGGCACCGCGATTCTGCAGGGCGTTCAGGGCAACGAGGCGAACCTGGTTCAGGGCGTCGTTATCGTCGTTGCTCTTGCCTTCATCATCATCAACATCGTGGTTGACATGCTCTACCTGCTCATCAACCCGCGCATCAGGACGGTGTAGATTATGGTAAAGATTCGAGAGAAGCAAACCGAGCAGCTCGAGAAGGCTGCCTCCAAGGGGCTCAAGCTCGGTGGCTGGAAGAAGATGACGTTGTCTTCTAAGATTGCCGCCGTCGTGCTGGTGCTGGTCGCCCTGACTGCGATTCTGGCGCCCCTTCTTGCCCCCTATAGCCCGGTCGAGATCTTTACGGCTCGCCAGGCTCCCGGCAACGGATTTATCTTCGGTACCGACGATAAGGGCCGCGACATTCTGTCGCGTATGCTCTACGGTGGTCGTTACTCGCTGATCATCGGCTTTGGCGCCACTGCCATGGCTCTGGTCTGCGGCTCGGTCGTGGGCGCCCTTGCAGCGGTTTCGCGCAAGGCCGTCTCCGAGACGATCATGCGTATCTTGGACATCATCATGTCCATCCCCGGCATCGCCCTCGCGGCCGTCTTCGTCTCCATCCTGGGCAACTCCGTGCCGTCGATCATCTTCGCCATCGGCTTCATGTACACTCCGCAGATTGCCCGTATCGTGCGCGCCAACATCGTGTCCGAGTACGGCGAGGACTATGTCCGTGCGGTCATCGTTTCCGGCGCCAAGGCTCCGTGGATTTTGATCAAGCATGTTCTGCGTAACTGCATCGCCCCGATCATGGTCTTCACCGTTACCCTGGTAGCCGACGCTATCATCTTCGAGGCCTCGCTGACCTTCATCGGCGCTGGTATTCAGGAGCCCACCGCTACCTGGGGCAACATCCTCGCCGACGCCCGCGGCGGTGTGCTTGCCGGCCGTTGGTGGCAGGCGCTGTTCCCGGGTCTGGCCATCATGATCACCTGCCTGGCGCTCAACATCCTCTCCGAGGGCATTACCGACGCCATGGCCGCTGCTCCCTCCGCCGCCCTGGATCCGACCGATTCCTCCAAGCGTCGCGAGGCCGACCTGCTGGTCTCCGACCCCGTTCGCGCCTACAAGGAGCAGGCCCAGTCCCTCTCCGCTCGCCTTGGCGCCCTGCGCGATGTTGAGCTCAAGCGTGACGATCGCCATGTGCCCGACGAGTCTGTCGAACCGATTCTCTCGGTCCGTGACTTCTGCATCCAGTTTGAGCATCACGGTGATATCAACGTCGTCGACCATGTCAACTTTGACGTCCGTCCTGGTCAGACCATGGGCCTGGTGGGCGAGTCCGGTTGCGGTAAGTCCATCACCACGCTGGCCATCATGGGCCTGACCGACGATGACGAGCACCTTTCCGGCGAGGTCCTCTGGGAGGGCCGTGACCTGCTCAAGATGAGCAAGAAGGAGTGGTTCGGCCTGCGCGGTACCGATATCGCTATGGTCTATCAGGACGCCCTGTCCTCGCTCAACCCCTCCATGCTCATCTCTGCCCAGATGAAGCAGCTCACCAAGCGCGGCGGAACCCGCAGCGCCGAGGAGCTCCTGGAGCTCGTCGGCCTCGATCCCAAGCGCACGCTCGAGAGCTATCCGCACGAGCTTTCCGGCGGCCAGCGTCAGCGTGTCCTGATCGCTATGGCCCTTACCCGCGACCCCAAGCTGGTCATCTGCGACGAGCCCACGACCGCTCTGGACGTTACCGTCCAGAAGCAGGTCATCAAGCTGCTCAACGATCTTCAGGCCAAGCTCGGCTTTGCCATGATCTTCGTTTCGCACGACCTGGCGCTGGTCGCCGAGGTCGCCCACAACATCACGGTTATGTACGCTGGTCAGGTTATCGAGCAGGCGCCCACCAAGGAGCTGCTTACTAACCCGATCCACGAGTACACCCGCGGTCTTCTGGGCTCCGTTCTGTCCATCGAGAGCGGTTCGGGCCGCCTGCACCAGGTGCCCGGCGCCGTTCCGAGTCCGCGCGATTTCCCCAAGGGCGATCGCTTCGCGCCCCGCTCGAGCCATCCGCGTATTGGCCTGGACACCCGTCCGGTCTTCAAGCGCGTGCCCGGCACCGAGCACTTCTATTCCGAGCTCCCCGACGAGGTGCTCAAGGCAAATGGTTTGACCCCTCACGCGGAGGTGATGTAGATGAGCGAGACTGCAGTCAACGGCGTCGAGCCGATCATCTTCCTTGATGACGTCCACGTCACCTTTAGGACCCGTACCGGCTCGATTCTGCACCCCAACCTGGTTCACGCCGTCCAGGGTGTAACGATTAAGCTCATGCCCGGTCAGACGATTGGCATCGTCGGCGAGTCCGGTTGCGGTAAGTCCACCACCGCCAACGTCATGTGCGGCCTGCAGGCCCCCACGAGCGGCAAGGTCTACTTTAAGGGCAAGGACGTTACCAAACGTACCGCCGAGGACCGTCGCCACATGGGTCGCGTAATCTCGGTCGTGTTCCAGAACCCGGCCACGGCGCTCAACCCCCGCATGGTCGTTCGCGAGCAGCTGCTCGACCCCATGCGCGTCCACAACCTGGGTACCGAGGCCGAGCAGGAGAAGCGCGTCAAGGAACTCTTGGAGCTCACCGGTCTGCCCAGCTCCGCCGCCGAGGTTCTTCCCGGCCAGCTTTCGGGCGGCCAGCGCCAGCGCGTCGCAATTGCCCGTGCCCTGTCGCTGAACCCCGATGCGATCATCGCCGACGAGCCCACCTCAGCTCTGGACGTTTCGGTCCGCGCGCAGATTCTGAACCTGCTGACCGACCTTAAGAAGGAGCTCGGCTTGGCCATGGTGTTCATCAGCCATGACATCCAGACGGTCCGCTATATCTCTGACGACATCATCGTTATGAATGGTGGCAAGATCGTCGAGCAGGGCGAGGCCAAGCAGGTCTTCCAGCACCCCCAGGACCCCTACACCAAGATGCTGCTCGGCGCTGCGCCGTCGTTGCTGCACCCCAAGCTCGGCGAGTAGGCTCGCTTTCCCTCCCGTGCGCCCGGTTCCCTTGCCGGGCGCACCTCCGTTGCGATTTCGAAAGGTTGGGTTCACGAGCCATGCCAAGTGCTCAGGAGCTACAACATCGATTTGGTGAATATCGAGGCGCCATGCCCCGTCCATCAGATTTCGATCTCTTTTGGAAGGATCGCATGGCCGAGGCCGACGCCGTTGGGCTTGACTATGCGATCGAGACGGCATCGGTCACCGATGCCGCGACCTGCCAGCTTTTCGACCTCTGGTATACCGGCATGTGTGGCGCTCGCCTGCATGCCAAGTACCTTAAACCCGTCTCGGACGAGCCCGTGCCATTGGTACTTCAGTTCCATGGGTATCCGGGTGCAAGCCGCAGCTGGTTTGAGCAGGCGTCGTTTGCGGGCATGGGCATGGCACTCATCGCCCTCGACTGCCCCGGCCAAGGAGGTCCCTCCGAGGACATTGGTGGATTTGAGGGCACAACGGTTGCCGGTCATATCGTCGCCGGTATCGACGGCGACCCGGCCAACCTCTACTATGTCCGCTTGCACCAAGATATTCGCATCCTGTGCCGCATCGTTCGCGAGCTCGAGGGCATCGATCTTGCGCGTGTGTTTGTGAACGGCGCGTCGCAGGGCGGCGGTTTGGGCATTGCGACCTGTGCGCTTAACAGCGAGCTTATCAATCGTGCCGCCATCCTCTATCCCTTCCTGTCAGATTTCCGCCTGGTCTGGGATTTGGATGCCGACGACATTGCCTACGAGGGCCTGCGCTATTGGTCTCGCTGGTTTGACGAGGACTCGACTCGTATTGACGAAGCCTATGCCAAGCTGGCGTACTTCGATTCCAAGAACTTTGCCCCTATGGTCAAATGCCCCGTGCTGTTTGGCACCGGCACAGCCGATATCGTCTGTCCGCCAGCGACGCAGTTTGCGGTCTATAACAACCTGACCTGCGAAAAGCGTCATGAGTTCTTTGAAGGCTTTGGCCACGAGGAGATTCAGGATTTTGACGATCTGATCATTCCGTTTTTCTGCAAGGGAGGGGAGGCTCATGTCTAAGTGCGAGAGCAATGTTGACGAGCTGATTGTCCCCGGACTCGTGGGAATTCCTGGAACGGTTTCGTCAAGGCTCGCAGAATATCGGGACTGGCGCGGTGATGTCCAAGCAGATGTTTCTGATTTAGAGACATGCGCTTCGAATCTTGAGATTCAAGGCCTGGCCATTACGGCGATTGACTTTGTTAACCCCTGCGCCCGTTACTCGGAGGTCTCCTTTGAGCTCGGTGACGATGCGATTCACGCTCGTTTGATCGAGCCTGTCGGTCGTGCCCGAGTATCTGAGCGCGTGCCGTTGTGCCTGATGTTCCACGACATCGATCGGCCTGTGCGCGGCTGGCATCACATGACGAGATTTGCCGCCATGGGGTATGCCGTCCTCGCGCTGGATGACGATGTTGCTGGTGCGGACGACCTGCAGCGGGGGATTTCTTCGCCCGCTTTTGTCGAGCGCGTCCGTTGGGGTTGCGCGCTGGCGAAGGTGGCGCGCAATCTTGATGGCATGGACCCCGACCGCATCTTTGCATGGGGCGAGGGTCTTGGCGGCGGAGTCGCGCTGGCGGTTTCTGCTCTGGACGAGCGGGGCCTCGCCTGCACGGCGGTTGCCAATCCGCTTCCTGGCGGCCTCGAGGCGCTGTCGTCTCGGGTGCGCGGATCGGTGCTCATGGGCACATCGCTTATGGATGCCGTGAGCGATCCCAAGGGCCAGTTTGCCGTATTCAACGGTCTTGAGTGTGACCGGAGGCATATCATCTATGCCAAATACGCTCACGAGCGCATCAATGCGTTCGAAAACGAAGTCGTCGACTTTTTTAACCAAACGTTCTACCCGTGTTCTTTGGCCTAGGCGGCCTGGACACTGCCAACAAGAGTGAGCGGCATAGGGCCGCTCGCCAGACAGCTAAGGAGATTCTTGTGGCAACTCAGAAATTCACCGGCGTTATCCCTCCCGTCGTTGTTCCCGATACCGAAGATTACCAGCTCGATGTTGTCTCCTTTGAGCGCAGCATCAACCGCATGATTGATGCCGGCGTCGATGGCCTGTTCTTCCTGGGATCCTCGGGCGAGGTCGTCTTCTCCACCGACGAGCGCCGTCGCCAGATTATCGCCGAGGCCGTCCGTATCGTCGACCACCGCGTGCCGGTTCTGGTCGGCATCATCGATACCGAGACCGAGCGCATGATTGAGCACGGCAAGGTCGCCCAGGAGCTGGGCGCCGATGCCCTCGTCGCCACCTGCCCGTTCTATGCCCTGCAGGGTATGACCGAGGTCGAGGAGCACTTCCGCATCCTGCACGAGGAGCTCGACCTGCCCATCTTTGCCTATGACATTCCCGTCTGCGTTCACACCAAGCTCCCCTGGAAGCTCCTTGCCAAGCTCGGCGCCGAGGGCGTCCTTGCTGGCGTCAAGGATTCCTCGGGTGATGACATCTCGTTCCGCTACCTCGTTCAGGAGAACGAGAAGAACGGCCATCCGATGAGCATCCTCACCGGTCACGAGGTTGTTGTCGACGGCGCCTATCTCGGCGGCGCTGACGGTTCCGTCCCGGGTCTCGCCAACGTTGAGCCCGAGGGCTACGTGCGTCAGTGGAAGGCCGCTCAGGCTGGTGACTGGGCTACCGTCAAGGCCGAGCAGGATCGTCTCAATGAGATCTCCCACATCTGGGATGTCACCTCGGGCGTCCAGGGCTATGCCGGTGGCGTCGGCGCCTTCAAGACCGCTATGAACCTCATGGGCATCTTCGACAGCCCGACCATGCCGCGCCCGGTGAAGGCCATGACCGGCGAGAACGTCGAGGCGATTAAGAAGGTCCTCCAGGACAACGGCCTCCTTTAAAGCTATCCCGGGCACCCGACCTCGCCGTTCAACCGTGCGGCCATGACCCATTAGGTCAATGGCCACACGGCTTCTCGGCGATCTCGGGCACCTGGAAAACCTTTACCGCGCTGTGACGGCTAGCCTGACGGCGCATTTCCTGTAGTTGTTTATATCTCCTAAGGAGAGCGACATGGAGAACAAGTACGTTTGCTCCGTCGATATCGGCGGCACCAAGATTGCGACTGCCATTATGGAGTATCCGGCTGATGGTGGCGTGCCCCATCCGGTCTTTGAAGCTGAGGTTCCCACCGAGGCCCAAGAAGGCGGCGAGGCAGTTTTCCAGCGCATCGAGGCGTCCATCAAGGCTGCTCTCGAGGCGAACCCCGATGTCGAGGTCCTTGGTGTCGGTATTGGCGCCGCCGGTGTCGTCGACCCCAAGACGGGCGCCATCGCGTATGCTAACGAGATTATGCCCGGTTGGTCCGGCGTTCAGCTGGGGCCGCGTCTGCGTGAGGACCTTGGTCTTCCCGTTGCCGTGGTGGGCGACGTGCAGGCTCATGCTCTGGGCGAGGCTCACTGGGGCGTCGGCAAGGGCAAGTTCTCCGTCTTGTGTCTGGGCATCGGTACGGGCATCGGCGGCGCATATGTCGAGAACGGCCGCGTGATGCAGGGCTTCCACGGTGCTGCCGGTCATATGGGCCACATCGAGTGCTCGGCTGCTGCCGGCATTCCCTGCGCCTGCGGGCGTTCCGGTCATCTTGAGTCGGTTGCTTCGGGCACTTCCATTGGTCGTATGTACGATGAGCGTTTTGGTCGCGTCGACCCCAGCCGTCCTTCGGTTGGTCGCGATGTGAACGACCTGTGCCGCGCGGGCGACGCAAAGGCGACTGAGGTCATCCATGACGCCGGCTTTGCACTGGGTGCCAGCTTGGGCTCGCTCGCCAACATTCTGGATCCAGAGGTCATCGTGCTTTCGGGCGGCGTGATTCACCAGGGTCCCGATTGGCGTTCGCAGACGTGGAAGGACTCGGTGCACGAGGGCTATGCCAGCCAGGCACTCGACCCGCTTCAGGACACACCGATCCTCATCGGGTCTCTGGAGGGCGACGCGCCGCTCATTGGTGCCGCTGAGCATCTTCTTGCCTCGTTAAAGTAAACGTATCTGCTGTAGGAGCCTCTCGAGACAACACGCCTCGGGAGGCTGTTCTGAGAAAGGTTGCAGCCTTATGACCGTCGATCCTTTGATTCAATCCCTAAAGGGTAAGCTCGTCGTGAGCGTTCAGGCGTATATGGGCGAGCCGCTTCGTACGCCCGAGACCATGGCTCAAATGTCTCGCGCTTGCGAGCTCGGCGGCGCCGCCGCCATTCGCTGCCAGGGCCTTGCCGACATTGCCGCCATTAAGGGTCGCTGTGAGGTTCCTGTTATCGGCCTGTGGAAGGATGGGCACGAGGGCGTTTACATCACGCCGACGCTGCGCCACGCTCGCGCCTGCGTTGCTGCGGGTGCCGATATCGTGGCGATCGACGCCACCGATCGCCCACGTCCCGATGGCAAGACGGTCGAGGATACCTTCCGCCCGCTGCACGAGGAAGGTGTGCTCCTGATGGCGGATTGTGCCACTATCGAGGACATTCGCCGTGCGGTCGATATGGGCTTCGACCTGGTATCCACCACGCTTTCTCACGGTGTCGCCGCCATCGACTGCACCATGGCCGATGGCCCCGATCTGCCGCTCCTGCGTCAGGCGACCGAGGAATTCCCCGGTCTTCCCATCATCTGCGAGGGCCGCGTGCACACGCCCGAGGAGGCTCGCGCTGCAATCGATGCCGGTGCCTGGGCTGTTGTCGTCGGCACCGCTATCACGCACCCCACGAGTATTACAAGTTGGTTCAAGGCTGCGCTTGAGGCGTAAGACAGACCTCGTATCCGCTTGGGGCGGTATACTCAATTAAGGCAATTGACCGCGCGGGATCCGGGTTGCTGGGTCCCGCGCTTGTTTTTGGGAGGCAGCACATGCAAAAGGGAGATGCCATGGATGCGGCGGAGCGCTCGGAGCGTATCCCCGATATCGTCATCATCACCGGAATGTCCGGATCGGGCCGCACACAGGCCATGCACGTGTTCGAGGACATGGGCTATTTTTGCATCGATAACCTGCCTCCGCGTCTCATCGCCCAGCTTGCCGAGCTCGTCGGCATCAATACGGGCGTGGGCAGGCATCTCGCCGTCACCTGCGATTTGCGTAGCCAGGGCTTGTTCGATGAGCTGCTCGATGCGGTCGCCGCGCTCGAAGAGCGCGAGATGAGCTGCGACATCGTGTTCCTGGAGGCGTCTGACGAGGTGCTGATTCGTCGCTACAGCGAAAATCGCCGCCGTCATCCCATTGCCAAGCCGGGAGAGACTACGGCCGATGCCATTCAGCGCGAGCGCCTGCAGCTACGGGGCGTGCGCGATCGAGCCGATATGATTATCGACACGAGCCGTCTGCGCACCTCTGCGCTGCGTAACAAGCTACGTATGGCATTTTCCGAGCTGTCCGACCAGCAGCTCATGGACGTCCATGTGTTCTCGTTTGGCTTTAAGCACGGCATGCCCGTCGAGGCGGACATTATGATCGACGTCCGCTTCCTGCCCAATCCGTTCTACGATCCCGAGATGCGCACCATGACCGGTCTCGATAAAAAGGTCTCCGATTTTGTTCTGGACCATCCCAAGACGCAGGAATTTTGGAAGGCTTGGACACAGCTGCTTGATACGGTGATGCCGGGCTACATCGCGGAGGGCAAGCCGCAGCTTTCTATTGCCATCGGCTGCACGGGCGGCCAGCACCGCAGCGTTGCCATTGCCGAGGCCACGGCTCGTTACCTGGAAGGCGCTCAGTACCATGTGAGTATCTCCCACCGCGACCTCTCGCGCGCCAACACGAAGGCATAGGCCTGCATGTCGTTTACCGCTGAGGTGCGCGATGAGCTTGCGCGCTGCGAACCCGAATGTGAATACTGCGACTTGTCGACGCTTGCCGCCCTCACGCGCGTGAGTGGCACGCTCTCGCTTACTGGCTCTGGGCGGTATCGTTTGACGGTTGCGACTGAGACGGGAGCCGTCGCGCGCACGATGATCACGCTGACGCATCGCATCCTTAAACTCAAAACGGAATTCACCGTTCGTAAATCGGTCTTGCATAAGGTTCGAAACTACCTCATCACCTTACCTGATCAGCCCGATTTGGATAAGGCTCTGGTGCTGCTGGGCATCCTCGACCGTAGGGGAGGACTTGTCGCCGGCGTGCCCCGACATATCGTTGCGCGTCCTTGCTGTAGACTTGCCTATATCCGCGGCGCGCTTATCGCGGGCGGCTTCGTGGCCGATCCACGCGGCGATTTTCATTTGGAAATCGCGGTGCAGGGCGAGCAATATGCCAAGGGGCTTTGCGATCTGTTGGAGCAGATTGGGGTCCATGCGCGTGTTAATGCACGGCGGGGGTCATATGCCGTGTACATTAAGAGCGCCGAGGAAATCGAGCATCTTTTAAAGCTGATTGGTGCCAAGCGCAGCGTTGCCGAGATTGAGGAGGCGCGTGCGGTCAAGTTGGTTAAAAACGATGTGAACCGTCGCGTGAACGCCGAACTCGCCAACCAGACCAGAAGCGCCGGTGCCGCCCAACATCAGCTTGCGCTTATCGATGAGCTTGAGCAGCGTGGCCTTCGCGATGCGCTTCCGGATGCCTTGGCGGTCTTTTGCGACCTGCGCGAGCGATATCCCGATCTGTCGCTGCGTGATTTGGGGGAGATGGCTGACCCTCCCTTGTCGAAGTCGGCCCTCTACCATCGAGTTTTGAGGCTTGAAAAGCTCATTGAAGCAAACAGGTAGTTTAAAGTATCGACTTATATACGGATTTAACTGCTGTTTTATTCTTTAAAACGTTTTAACGTAAATTTGATTTTCAATTTCGAGCATTCTCGTGAAATTCAAGTCAAAAAAAAGGTATATTAGGCGAGTGGTTAGTTTGTGGGCCTCAACGGCAGGCGCTGTAGCTTGCGGGGGCCTTACGAAAGGAGACACAATGGCAGTAAAGGTTGCTATTAACGGCTTCGGTCGCATCGGTCGTCTGGCTTTCCGTCAGATGTTCGGTCATGAGGGCTCCGAGATCGTCGCTATCAACGACCTCACCTCTCCCGATATGCTCGCTTACCTACTGAAGTACGACTCCACGCAGGGCAACTATGCTCGCGATCACGAGGTCGTTGCTGGCGAGGATTCCATCACCGTTGACGGCAAGGAGATCAAGATCTACAAGGAGGCCGACGCCAACAACCTGCCTTGGGGCGACCTCGACGTCGACGTCGTTCTCGAGTGCACCGGCTTCTACACCAGCAAGGCTAAGGCTCAGGCCCACATCAACGCTGGCGCCAAGAAGGTCGTCATCTCCGCTCCGGCCGGCAGCGATCTGCCCACCATCGTGTACAACGTCAACCATGAGACGCTGACCGCTGAGGACAACATCATCTCCGCTGCTTCCTGCACCACCAACTGCCTCGCCCCGATGGCCAAGGGTCTGAACGACTTCGCTCCCATCGTGTCCGGCATCATGACCACCATCCACGCCTTCACCGGCGACCAGATGCCGCTCGACGGCCCGCAGCGCAAGGGCAACTTCCGTCGCTCCCGCGCCTGCTCCGAGAACATCGTCCCGAACACCACGGGCGCTGCCAAGGCCATCGGCCTGGTTCTCCCCGAGCTCAACGGCAAGCTCATCGGTGCCGCCCAGCGCGTCCCGACGCCGACCGGCTCGCTGACCAACCTCTACGCCGTCGTTGACAAGAAGGTCACCGTCGACGAGGTCAACGCTGCCATGAAGGCCTACGCCGAGACCATCCCCGATACCTTCGCCTACAACGAGGACCAGATCGTCTCCCGCGACATCGTCGGCGAGACCCACGGCTCCATCTTCGACGCCACTCAGACCATGTGCTCTGATCTCGGCAACGGCCAGACCCTCGTTCAGGTTACCTCTTGGTACGACAACGAGAACTCCTACACCTCTCAGATGGTCCGCACCATCAAGTACTTCGAGAAGTTCGTTGCTTAATTTAGCTTTTAGCGAATAGCTCGTTGAGCGTCTAAAGAAGGGCGCGGCCTCATAGGGCTTACACCCTAGGGTCGCGCCCTTTTTATAAGAAATCGTCTGCCGTAATGGGAGGCAGACACGTACGAAAGGTAGAAGCAAACATGGCCTTTACCAAGAAGACCGTCCGCGACATCGATGTCGACGGCAAGCGCGTTCTCGTCCGCGTTGACTTCAACGTGCCTATCAAGGATGGCGTCGTTGGCGACACCACCCGTATCAAGGCTGCCCTGCCCACCATCAACTATCTCGTTGAGCACAACGCTCGCGTCATCCTCATGAGCCACCTCGGCCGTCCCGATGGCACCGGCTTCCAGCCCGAGCTGTCCCTCGAGCCCGTCGCCAAGAAGCTCGCCGAGCTTTCTGGTCTCGACGTTGCCTTTGTCGCCGACACTTACGGCGAGAAGGCTGCCGAGGCTGTCGCCGCCGTCGAGCCGGGCAAGGTTCTCGTTCTCGAGAACGTCCGCTTCGATAAGCGTGAGAAGAAGAACGATCCCGAGATCGCCAAGAAGCTCGCTTCCTATGGTGACGTCTTCGTTCTCGATGCCTTCGGCACCGCCCACCGCGCCCAGGGTTCCGTCGTGGGCCCCGCCGCTTACCTGCCCGCCGTCGCTGGCTTCCTGCTCGAGAAGGAGGTCGACACGCTGACCGGCATCTTCGCCGAGCCCGAGCGCCCCTTCGTCGCTATCGTCGGCGGTTCCAAGGTTTCCTCCAAGATCGGCGTTCTCGATCACCTCATCGACTCCGCTGACACCCTGATCATCGGTGGCGGTATGGCCTACACCTTCTTCCTGGCTCAGGGCCTGTCCGTCGGTCAGTCCCTCAAGGAAGAGGACTGGGTCGAGCGCGCTGGCGAGATGCTCAAGAAGGCCGAGGAGAAGGGCGTCAAGATCCTGCTCCCCATCGACAACCGCGTTGCCGATCACTTTGGCGAGGACGCTGTCCCCGAGGTTGTCGCTTCCGACGCTATCCCCGACGATCGTGAGGGCATGGACATCGGCCCCAAGACCGAGGAGCTTTATGCCGAGGCCGTCAAGGGCGCCAAGACCGTGTTCTGGAACGGCCCCATGGGCGTTTTCGAGTTCGACAACTTCGCTCATGGTACCCAGGCTATCGCCGAGGCTGTCGCCGAGGCCGACTGCACCTCGATCATCGGCGGTGGCGACTCTGTCGCAGCTGTCAACAAGTTCAACCTGGCCGATAAGATGAGCTGGATCTCCACCGGTGGTGGCGCTTCCATGGAGCTCGTCGAGGGTAAGGCCCTGCCCGGAGTGGAGGCGCTTCTCGATGCCTAATCGCACCCTTCTTATCGCTGGCAACTGGAAGATGAACAACGACGTCGCCGAGGCCGCCAAGCTCGCCGACGAGCTGGCTCAGGCTCTGCCCGAGGTTCCGGCTGGCGTCGAGGTGCTCGTCTGCCCTCCGACCATCGACATCACCACGGTTCATGACCGCATTCAGGCTGCCCCCATCGCCCTCGGTGCACAGAACGTGTACTGGGAGGCCAAGGGTGCCTTCACCGGTGAGTCCTCTTGCGACATGCTCAAGTCCGCTGGCTGCACCTACTGCATCATCGGTCACTCTGAGCGTCGCGACTACTTCCACGAGACCGACGAGGATCAGAACATGAAGGCCAAGGCCCTCGTTGCCGCAGGTCTTGTTCCCGTCTTCTGCTGCGGCGAGTCCCTTGAGGTCCGCGAGGCTGGCACCTATGTCGAGCACGTCGTGAACCAGGTCAAGGCTGGCCTTGCTGGTCTTGAGATCACCTGCCCCAAGCAGGTCGTCGTGGCCTACGAGCCCATCTGGGCCATCGGCACCGGCAAGACCGCTACCGCCGAGGACGCTCAGGAGGTCTGCGGCGCTATCCGTGAGACCCTCAAGGAGATGTTCGGCGAGGAGCTCGCTAACGGCATTCGCGTTCTCTATGGTGGCTCTGCCAAGCCCGGTAACATCGCCGAGCTCGTCGCCAAGCCCGACGTTGACGGCGCCCTCGTGGGCGGCGCTTCGCTCAAGGCTGCCGACTTCGCCTCTATGGTCGTCAAGGCAGGCGAGTAGGACATATGGCACAGCGTCATCTTCCTGCACTCCTGATCATCATGGACGGCTGCGGCCTGGCTCCGTCCGATGGCGAGAACGCCGTCGCCGCTGCCAAGACGCCCTTCCTTGATAGCCTGTATGAGAAGTACCCCCACACCACGCTCGGCGCTTCGGGCGAGGACGTGGGTCTTCCCGATGGCCAGATGGGCAACTCCGAGGTGGGTCACCTCAACATCGGTGCCGGCCGCATCGTGTTCCAGGAGCTTTCGCGCATCAACAACGCCATCAAGGACGGCTCCATCGCCAAGAACGAGGTCTTCGTCAAGGCTATGGACGACGTCAAGGCTGACGCCAAGACTCTTCACCTCATGGGCCTTATGAGCCCTGGCGGTGTTCATTCTCACATGAACCACGTCGAGGCTCTGGTCAAGATGGCTGCCGAGCACGGTGTCAAGACCGTTCGCGTCCACGCCTTCATGGATGGCCGCGACGTTGACCCGCAGTCCGGCGCTGGCTACATGAGTGAGTTCTGCGCCTTCCTGGCTAAGATCTCCGAGGAGACCGGTTGCGACGCTCGCGTTGCCACCGTCTCGGGCCGTTATTGGGCCATGGACCGCGACAACCGTTGGGAGCGCATCCAGCGTGCCTACGACGTCATGGTCAACGCGTCCGATGCCGATGTCGACCCTGTTGCCGGTATCAAGGCCTACTACGAGAAGGATCCGCGCGGCGACGAGTTCGTCGAGCCCTTCGCTGCCCACAACGAGGGCATCCACGAGGGCGACGCGGCCATCTTCTTCAACTTCCGTCCCGACCGCGCTCGTCAGATGACCCGCGTGTTCACGGACAAGGAGTTCGACGGCTTTGAGCGCGAGCAGATCAAGCTTTCGCACTTTGTGACGATGACCGAGTACGATCCGACGTTTGACGTCGAGGTCGCCTTCCCCAAGACGTTCCCCGAGAACGTCCTGGCCGACGTTATCGCCGCCAACGGCCTGAAGCAGCTGCACACCGCCGAGACCGAGAAGTACGCCCACGTGACGTTCTTCCTCAACGGCGGCATCGAGGAGCCCAAGGAGGGCGAGGAGCGCGTGCTCGTCGCTTCCCCCAAGGTCGCTACCTACGATCTGCAGCCCGAGATGAGCGCTCCCGAGGTTACCGAGAAGCTTGTCGCCGCCATCAACGAGGATCGCGCTGATTTCTACATCGTGAACTTCGCGAACTGCGACATGGTTGGTCACACCGGTGTCTTCGACGCCGCCGTTAAGGCCGTCGAGGCCGTTGACGATGCCCTGTCTAAGGTTGTCCCGGCGATTCTCGCCAAGGGCGGCTTTGCGCTGATCACCGCCGACCACGGCAACGCCGATCACATGTTTGACGTTGCTTCCGACGGTTCCAAGCATCCGTTTACGGCTCACACCACCAACCGCGTTCCGTTCATCATCGTTGATGAGAAGGCCAAGCTCACCGGTATCGAGGACGGCCGTCTTTCCGATATCGCTCCGACCATGCTCACCATGGCTGGTATTGAGCCTTCCGCCGAGATGACGGGTCGCGTGCTCGCCACCGAGGCCTAAGAGAAAACAAATACCGTTTTCTAGTAAGGGGGTTGTCCACGACCGGACAACCCCCTTTTTAATATTTCTGCCATTTCTACCCCGTCCCCGAGTGGCGGGTGGGGAAGAGCGGGGGATTGTGGTACAGTACTGGAGTTTGAATTGTTCTATTAAGGAGCTTATCTATGGGTCCGTTCCAGATTCTTCTGTTTGTCGTTTGGGCTGTCTCTGCCGTGGCGCTGACGATTCTCGTCCTGATGCATTCCGGTAAGGGCACCGGCGTTTCGGATATGATCGCTAGCTCGCTGTATAACTCCAGCTCTGCCACGGGCGTCATGGAGCAGAACCTCGATCGCCTGACGGTAATCATGGCTGTCGTGTTTGCCGTGTGCGTCGTCCTGTGCATGTTCTTCTTCCCGCAGGGCATCGTCGGCTACTAAGCACGAGCCGCATAAATATTCAAAAAGGGTCCCGTAAGTGCGGGACCCTTTTTGTTTACATATTTGTAACAGAGTCAAAATATCCCCACATACTTCGCCCAACTAAAGAAATTCTCGACCGTTAACCGGAATTAGCCCCAAATTGTGTATAAAATGCGCTACTGTATTGCAAAACGTTGGTCCGTTGTGCATAACCAGCCATAGCAGCGGGCGGCGTTTTGATGGTTCGGATCGGATTGTTTCGACATGTGTCCGACTGAACATTTCTTTGTCCTATCTCATAAGGAGGATGGCATGGCTGATTCTATGTTCCACCAGCCCGTTATGGGTCGTCGCGCCTTTGTTGGCGGCACCCTTGCTGCGAGCTCCATGGCTTTTCTTGCCGCATGTGGCAAGAAGGGTGGCGACGCTTCCGGTTCTGAGTCCGGTTCGACGCTGAACTTCTACATCAACAACCCGGTCTGCATCGACCCCTACAATGTCCAGGAGGACCAGGGCACTCAGGTCGAGTATCAGCTCTTTGACGCTCTGACCTCTTACGACGCCGAGAAGGGCGAGATCGTTCCGCTGGCTTGCGAGTCCTTTGAGTCCAACGACGACGCCACCGAGTTTACCTTCAAGATCAAGAAGGCCAAGTTCCACAACGGTGACGACGTTACCTCCAAGTCCTTCAAGCTCGGTTGGGAGCGTCTGGTCAACACCAAGTCGGCCATCGCTACCGAGTATGGCCCTTCCGAGGTCTCCTATCACCTTTCCATGGTCGAGGGCTATGACGACCTGCTTGCCGGTAACGCTACCGAGCTCAGCGGTGTTACTTGCCCCGACGATGAGACCCTCGTCGTCAAGCTGTCTTCCGCTTACGCCGACTTCCCCTTCGTCGCTTCTCACCCGGCCCTGGCCCCGGTTCCCGAGTGCGCCGAGTCCGATGTCAAGAGCTTCTACCTTGCCCCGGTCGGTAACGGCCCGTTCATGATGGACGGCAAGTGGGAGGATGGCCAGGAGATCAACGTCAAGAAGTTCGACGATTATTATGGCGACAAGGCCAAGATCGATGGCATCCACTTCCAGGTCATCAAGGACATGGAGACTGCTTACAAGGAGTTCCAGGCCGGTAACCTCGATGTCTGCGACGTTCCCGTTGCTCAGATCGATGCCGCCAAGAAGGATCGCGGCGTGTCCAAGGACGGCTACACCATGGGTGACAGCGAGCGCATGCTGCTCGGCGCCGAGCCTTCCACGTACTATCTGACCTGCAACACCACGGCCGAGCCGTTCAACAACGCCGACCTGCGTAGGGGCATCTCCCTGGCCATCAACCGTGAGGCCATCTGCAAGACCATCTTCAAGGGTACCCGTACCCCTGCCGACGGCATTGTTCCTCCGGGCATCGATGGCTACAAGGAGGGTGCATGGGAGTTCTGCGCCTACAATGTCGACAAGGCTAATGAGTACCTCGACAAGGTTGCTCCCGCTGGCGCTAACGGGGATCGTGGCATTAGCGTGACCCTTTCCTACAACCAGGACGGCGGTCACAAGGAGATCATGGAGTCCATCATCGGCGACCTCGCCAAGGTTGGCGTTACCGCTGTCTCCGATACCCCTGAGTGGTCTGCCCTGCTCGAGCAGTATCAGAACTTTAACTATCAGTTCGGTCGTCTGGGTTGGATTGCCGACTACCCGATCATGGACAACTTCCTGTATCCGCTGTTCCACTCCGACTCCCTCGGTGGCGACAACCGCTCTGGTTACAACAACCCCGAGTTCGACGCCAAGGTCGACGAGGCCCGTACTATTGTTGACGACGAGGAGCGCGTCGCTAAGATGCAGGAGGCCGACGCAATGGTCGCTGCCGACTGCCCGGTCATCCCGGTGATGTTCTACACGCACACCATCGTCGGCTCCGATCGCATCAAGCACCTCTATGTCGATCCGCAGAAGCATGCCGATCTGGGTACCGCTGAGCTCGCCTAAGAGTTTGCAGCTTCCGTGAGGGTCAAGTATTTACGTAGACCTCATGGGAAACATACAGTTCTCCCTAACCTGGGGTAAACTGGCTGATGGTAATTTTGGGATGCCGGTCTGGCGATCGGCATCCCATTTAGGTTAATCCCTAGATAGGGGAGTGGTATGGGTAAGTACATCGTTAAACGTGTGCTTCAGTTCATCCCGGTGTTTTTGGGCGTTACGCTGATTCTGTTCGCCCTCCAGAATATCGTGCCGGGAGATCCGATCAAGCTGATCGGTGGAGACAAGGCTCTGTCCCCCGAGGTGGAGCTTCAGCTTCGCGTCCGCTATCACCTGGTCCAGTCGGACGAGGACGGCAACGCGATTCTTGACGAGAACGGCGACCCCGTTCAAACGTCGCTCGTGGACCGTTATTTGTATTACATGAACGGCCTGCTTCATGGCGATCTGGGCAATTCGTATCAGCGTAAGCTGCCGGTTACGGAAATCTTTGCCCAGAAGTATCCGTATACGGTCAAACTTGCCGCGTGCGCCATCGTGCTCGAGGCAATCATGGGTATCGGTGCGGGTATCATTTCGGCGGTAAAGCGTTATTCCTTCTGGGATATTTTGGTAACGCTCACCACGTCGATCCTCGTTGCCGTCCCGGCCTTCTGGCTCGGTATGTTGCTGCAACTGTTCTTTGGCGTCATTCTCAAGGACGCCACGGGCGGTGCATTCTCCATGCCGATCTCGGGTGCCGGTGGTTCCAGCTCTCAGTATCAGGATTGGATGCACTATGTGCTCCCGACCATTACGCTGGCTTCGGTTTCGACCGCTTACGCCGCCCGCATTATGCGCTCGCAGCTGCTTGACGTCATGAACCAGGATTACATCCGCACGGCAAAGGCCAAGGGTCTCTCCAATCGCGCGATCATCATCAAGCACGCGCTTAAGAATGCACTCATCCCTGTCGTTACCTATATTGGTGTCGACTTTGGCGGCATGCTTTCTGGTGCCATCCTGACCGAGACGGTCTTTAACTGGCCCGGTATCGGCTATGAGGTCTATCGCGCCATTAGCATGCGTGACTGGCCCATCGTTATGGGCGGAGTTACGCTCATCGTCGTCGTCGTCATGGTGATCAACCTGCTCGTCGACATTAGCTATGCATTCCTCGACCCGCGCATCCGCCTTGGCGGTCCGTCGGATAAGGCCTAAGGGAGGTACGTCTCATGCAGGAAACTGATTCTCAGTCTCAGGAGCAGGCTACCGCCACCAAGGCCGCATCTGCTCCCGCCAAGTCCCGCACGCTGTGGGGCGACGCTTTTAAGCGTCTTCGTAAGAACAAGCTCGCCGTTATCGGTGTCTGCTGGATCATCATCGTCGTTGTGGTTGCCCTGACCGCAGATCTGTGGGCTAAGCCCTGGCTCGGTTCGCCGACGGCTTCGGACTCGACCACCATGGCCCAGACGTCGCTGCTGGCTCCGTGTGCAGAGCACCCGTTTGGCACCGACGCCCTTGGTCGCGACATTCTCGTCCGCGTTATCTACGGTGCACGCGTTTCGCTTTCCGTCGGTATTATGGCCACTGCGATCTCCACGCTGATTGGTCTGGTCATGGGTGCTCTGGCCGGTTTCTACGGCGGCATCTGGGATACGATCATCATGCGCTGCGCGGATATCTTCCTGGCGTTCCCGTACGTGCTGTTCGTCGTCGCCATGATCGCCGTTATCGGCCGTGGTCTTCAGAACGTCTTTATCGCCATCGGCATTCTCGGATGGCCTTCGATTGCGCGCGTCTTCCGCTCTGCAATCTTGACAGTCAAGGAAAACGACTAT
Organism: uncultured Collinsella sp.; assembly: GCA_900542305.1. Lineage (GTDB taxonomy): Bacteria > Actinomycetota > Coriobacteriia > Coriobacteriales > Coriobacteriaceae > Collinsella. Next base: position 37,669 of record UQMU01000021.1, read on the forward strand.
GTTGACGCTGCACGCGCGATGGGTGCATCTGATGCTCGTATCGTCGTGCGTCACATCTTCCCGAACTCTGTCGCCTCCATCGTGGTCTATGCGACCATGAACATTGGTGGCGCCATTCTGACCGAGTCCGCTCTGTCCTTCCTCGGCATGGGCGTTATTCCGCCTACGCCTTCGTGGGGCTCCATGATTCAGGACGGTCAGCAGTATCTTCTGACTGCTCCCTGGATGATGATCATGCCCGGTCTGGCAATTCTCTCGACGGTGCTCGCCTTCACCCTGCTGGGTGACGGTCTGCGCGACGCCCTCGACGTCAAGATGAAGGACGCATAAGGATGAAGAAGAACAAGAACTATGTGGACCTGAAGGACCAGCCGGTTCCCGAGGGCCAGCATCTGCTCGAGGTCGATGACCTTAAGATGTATTTCCATACCGAGGATGGCGTCGTTCGCGCTGTCGACGGTGTCTCCTACACGCTCGATCGCGGCGAGACCCTGGGCGTCGTCGGTGAGTCCGGCTCCGGTAAGTCCGTGACCGCCATGACCATTATGGGCCTCATCTCGATGCCTCCGGGAAAGATTGAGGGCGGCGACGTTCGCTATCGCGGTCGTTCTATCCTCGAGATGACTGAAGAAGAGATGCAGCACATTCGCGGTAACGATATCGCGATGATTTTCCAGGATCCTATGACCTCCTTGAACCCGGTCTATAAGATCGGCAAGCAGGTGGGCGAGGGCCTTCGTCTGCACCGTGGCTACTCCAAGCAGGAGGCACTCAAGCGCGCCACCGAGCTTTTGGACCTCGTTGGCATTCCTGAGCCCGAGAAGCGCGTCAATGAGTATCCGCACCAGTTCTCCGGCGGTATGCGTCAGCGTGTCATGATCGCTATGGCACTTGCCTGTGATCCCGATATCCTGATTGCCGACGAGCCTACGACGGCTCTAGACGTTACCATTCAGGCTCAGATTATCGAGCTCATGCAGGAGATGCAGGAGAAGAACGGCAACGCCATCATCATGATTACCCATGACCTGGGCGTCGTCGCCGATATGGCCGACAAGATCATGGTCATGTACGCCGGCCGTCCCGTCGAGTTCGGTACTGCTGAGGAGATCTTCTACGAGAGCCGCCATCCCTACACCTGGGGTCTTATTCGTTCCATCCCGGAGCAGGCCATTGAGGAGAAGAAGCCGCTTACGCCGATTCACGGCAACCCGCCTTCGCTCATGAACCTGCCCGAGGGCTGCGTCTTCTCTCCCCGCTGCCCCTATGCGACGGACAAGTGCCGCAAGCAGCGCCCCGAGCGCGTTGTCACCGAGTCTGGTCACTACTCTGCGTGCCACTACTCCGGTGACCCCGAGTTCCTCAAGCACGCTCCTGAGACGTCCCGTACGCGCAAGGATTTCAAGAAGGGGGGCGAGGCGTAAATGGCAGACAATAACGAGCGTACTCCGCTGCTGAAGGTCGAGCACCTCTCTAAGGAGTTCCCCGCCGAGTCCGGCATGTTCGCCAAGCGTTTTTCCAAACGCGTCGTCTCTGCTGTGAACGACATTTCTTTTGAGATTTATCCTGGCGAGACCTTTGGTCTGGTTGGCGAGTCTGGTTGCGGTAAGTCCACCACGGGCCGCACCATCATGCGTCTGACCAAGCCGACCGCCGGTAAGGTGTTTTTCCAGGGCAAAGATGTTGCCGAGATGAACAAGCATGAGATCAAGGACATGCGTCGCGAGATGCAGTTTATCTTCCAGGATCCTTATGCTTCGCTCAATCCTCGTATGACCATCGGCGAGATCGTCTCCGAGCCCATGACCATTCACGGTGTGGGCACCAAGGAGGAGCGCATTGAGCGTGTCCGCGAGCTTCTCGACGTTGTCGGCCTGAACCCCGAGCACATTAACCGCTATCCTCATGAGTTCTCCGGCGGTCAGCGTCAGCGTGTCGGCATTGCCCGCGCGTTTGCGCTGAAGCCCAAGCTTATTATCTGCGACGAGCCGGTTTCCGCTCTGGATGTGTCCATTCAGGCCCAGGTTCTGAACCTTCTTAAGGAACTCCAGGACAAGTTTGGTACGGCTTATCTCTTCATTGCTCACGACCTCTCTGTCGTACAGCACATCTCCGATCGCGTTGCCGTTATGTATCTGGGCAAGATGGTCGAGGTTTCGGACTGGAAGACGCTCTACAGTGAGCCGCACCATCCGTACACGCAGTCGCTGTTGTCTGCTGTGCCGGTGCCCGATCCGGATATCCAGAAGACCCGCAAGCGCATCATCCTCGCCGGCGATCCGCCGTCGCCGCTGGATCCGCCGACCGGCTGCCGTTTCCACACGCGCTGCCCGATTGCGCAGGGTATCTGCTCCGAGAAGCTTCCCGAGTTTAAGGAAGTTGCCCCGGGTCACTGCTGCGCCTGCCACTTCGCCGAGCCGTTCCCGATCAAGGAATCGCACATCGACCTGTAGTCGGTTGTTCTCGTCCGGGCCCGCCCTGTTGTTACTTTTCAGAACGTCCTCGGACATGTCGGAAGCCCCGCTGCGCGCTACGCGCTGCGGGGCTTCCTCCGTCCTGCGGGATGTTCTGAAAAGTAACAACAGGGCGGGCCCTGCGGTAACTCGGCAGGGGGAGTGCGATTCCCTGAGCGCTCACTTAAATTAATGAGAAATTAAGCGAGGCCGGAGCTTTAGCTCCGGCCTCCTTATATAAGGGCTCGGCAAAGCCGAGCCACTAAATTTGCATCAGCCCCCAGAACATGTTTGAGAACGGTGCCTGGAGAATGTGTTTGTAGGTCCCGAATCGGTGTTGCCTCCCGGCGCATTCCGCAGGGGGAGCGATATTTTGCAGCACGAAGTGCGCAGCAAAATATCGCTCATGCCCGAGGACGCGCCGGGAGGCAACACCGATTCGGGACCGGACATATAGATCTACCTGCTCATTTACAAATTCGTAAACTTTTTTCAAAAAAGTGCTTGCACAGTTCTCGAATCATAGGTTATTATCTTCCTCGTTGAACGCGCGGGTCCAACAAAGCGAACCGCGAATCAACAACATAGCATGTCGGAGTGGCGGAATTGGCAGACGCGCTAGCTTGAGGTGCTAGTGACCGCTTTTTGGTCATGCGGGTTCAAGTCCCGCCTCCGACACCATCGCATTTGAGAAGCCTCTTCGGAGGCTTTTTTGTTACCGATAGACGGTGAGGTCCACGATGGAAACGCTTGAACGCAACGAGTGGGCAGATGTTGCCCAACTGGTCGAGATCACGAGCGATGCTGTCATCATTTGCGAGCTCGACGGAACCATTCTGCATGTGAATAATCGCTTACTTGGCTTGATGTGCGAGGAACGTGCCGACGTCATCGGTGGAGATGTTAAAGACGTCCTGTACTCGTCCGCTTTTGAACGTGCGACGGAACATCGTCTGCCATTTGAAACTGATGGCTCCGAGAACGAACTGATGCTCAAGCTGAGTGACGGCTCTTTTATCCCCGTCTTGGTTCGTGCGGGCTCCGTAACGCCTCCACGCATCTTTGGGCGCCGCGCACCACGTGTCCTAGTGGCGCTTCACAGTATCGAGGAACAGTATTCTCACGACCGTCAACTTAAGCGTGCGTTATCGGAGCTTAGAGTGGCGAACAAGCGTCTCTCTGGCACGCTCTCGGTCATTATGAGCACTGTGGGCTCCGATGAGTTACCCAGCCTGCTTGATACTGTTTTGAACCAGCTTGTAGGAACGCTCGATGCTTCGGGTGCCGCTATCTATTTTTCTGAGAGCGGCGGTTTTAAGCTACGCGGTGTTTCCAAGGAGCTGTATGACAGCTACCTGCCTGAGTTTTTGCCGTATGGCGCTGGCATTCCGACGTATGTTCTTCGCGAGTCGCGTGCCTGTCGCTTGTCGATTCAACAGGACCTTGAGGGCGATAGGGCCGCCTCCGGTATGTTCATGGACTTGGACAATCGTTCTAAGCACCTGTTGCGCGTGCAGGATATGCCTCCGTACCGCAGCGAGATTTGTCTTCCCGTTTTTTACGGTACGCAGATCCTTGGCGTGCTTGAAGTTGGTTGGAAACGCCCCCAGGCACCGCTCGCCTATGACGTTAATGTACTCGAGGTCATTTGCGATTACCTGTCTATCCAGCTGGTCGGCATGGCATCGAGCCTTCGCTCTCGTCGTACGGCCGAGCTTGGCCGCTCGCTCAATGTCTTACGTGATGAGTTATTTACCTTTCTAGACGATTCCGCCGCGGCTACTCAGGCGGTATCGTCCGAGATCTGCAATATGCTCAACTGCCATTTTTGCCCTGTTGAGTATGACGCCAGTCTGGACTCCTACGTCATAGATTTTGAAGGCGGCAGTCGCGTTGCTTTGCCGGACGATCCCGAGAAGCTTTTCTTTTCCACGACAACGCCAGCGGCACGTCTGGGGGCTGGCCCTGATGGCTTTGAGGCGTCTGTTTTGGGCGGCACGAGTGCCGAGGACCTTAAACACGTCCGTATAACTCGCGTTGACGAATCGATGCCTATGGGAGGCTGGCTTAGGGCACACGGCCTGCCTTGTCAAGGTCTCTACGTCGACTCCGGCATCGAGGCGGGGCGCCCGCGCTCTGAGGGTGATGGCAAGCACAGTAACGACGCGATTGTCCCTGCTTCTGTTGCGAAGAGACCGACAACGCGCGCGCTGCTGCTTCGTGATGGTAGCCAAGAGCCGATTGATGACCTTGAATATGACTACTTGGTGCACTTGGCGCATGACTTTGAACTGATCTACGAAGGCGAATCTCAAAAGCGCGAGGAGCGCCATATCGCTCAGACGCTCCAGATCGGCATGAGAAATTCCCTGGGGGATGTTCCGGGTATCGCAACCGATTCGGTGTACCTGTCGGCCACGAACTCGGCGTTGGTCGGCGGCGATTTCTATACGCTCATCCGTCTTCCCGACGATTGCGCCGTCATGATTCTGGGTGATGTGTCTGGCAAAGGCATTGAGGCCGCATCGATGTCCGCGCTCGTCAAGACGGCCCTGACGGCATATGCCTGGGAGGGCGCTGGACCGGCCCGCATGGCACGCTCGCTCAATAGCATGCTCATGGGCTTTTCGAGGGTCGAGACGTTCGTGACAGCCTTTATCGCCAAGATTGACCTTAAAGCCGGACGCGCAACGTATTGTTCGGCGGGCCATCCTCCGACCATGGTCATCAGGCCAGAGTCGATGCCGCTGGGTGGCGGCGAGACTCGTGGGGGAGAGGTCGAGCTGCTTGGATGCCAATCGGGCGTAATCGGTGCCTTTGAGAGCATGGTGTACGAGACAGGCGTGTTTACGTTCGCTCCTGGCGACATGCTCTTCATGTATACGGATGGAACGATTGAGGCCCGCGACCGTACCGGAGCGTTCTTTGGCGAGCAGCGCTTGCGCGACCTTCTGCTTTCTGTTTCGGGGGAGGGCGTGTCGGGCATTTGCGGCAAGGTCTTGGGCGAGCTTGACCGATTTACCGAATCGGCGCTGGACGATGACATTGCATTGGTGTCCCTTGAGTTTTTACGGGGTCGTTCATAGACGACGCTGGGCGGGCTGAATCCGTACGGTTGGGGAAACGAATGCATCGAGTGGGCTTTTTTGGGGAACCATGGTCGTATGAATGAGTGGAATGACATAGCGGTTTTGACGCCACCAGGCGATATCGACATCGCCACGGTGCCTGCGCTGCGTCGGCGGTTGGATGCTTTGATTGGCCGCGGCGTGCGTCGTGTCGTCATCAACTGTCAGGCTGTCAGCTTTATCGATTCGACGGGCTTGGCATTCCTGCTTACGCGCGCTCGTGAGCTCATGAGGCGAGAAGGCTTGCTTTCGCTCGTCAATGCATCAGGTGAAGTTGTTCGCTTTTTGGAGATTGCTCGTCTTGTCGATATCCTTCATGTCGCGGGGCCGGCACGGGAGTCTATTCCCGCTATTCCGGTGGGGGAGCTGCCTCGCTGGAGTAAGAGCGTCGAGGTCCGTCAGGGTATCGAGAATCTTCCATACTACCGACATCGCATCGCCGAACTCCTTGAATCGCTTCCGTTGCGCCGTGACGAGCGCTACGATGTCGCATTGGCGTCGGGGGAGGCGCTGGGTAATGCCTATGACCATGCGGGCGGTATCGGGTGCGTCCTGACGGTTCAAGCCTATGGCGATCGCGTTGTGGTTGAGGTGCTTGATCGAGGTGCCGGCTATTCTATCGATGGGGCGAGCGAGCCGGTGGCATCCGAGGAGCGCGGACGTGGTATCAAGCTCATGCGCATGCTCGTCGATAATGTTGAGGTTGCCCGGCGCACGGATGGTGCCGGCACACGCGTTCGGATGGTGAAGCTGTTTGGCTCAGCATTGGAATCGTGCGCATAGCGCCTTGACTTGGCGTTATTTACCTGCATGAACTTGCTTTGAGCAACTTTTTTGAAAAAAGTACTTGCGTCTTTAGGACAACTCGCGTAAATTAATAACCCGCAAGCGGACATGGCTCAGTTGGTAGAGCACAACCTTGCCAAGGTTGGGGTCGCGGGTTCGAGCCCCGTTGTCCGCTCCAAGCGCAACAGCCCGGCTACTACGGTAGCCGGGCTTTTTCGTACCCATCGCCTGGGCTCGAGCCCGAGAGGGAGCGAGCGTTAGACAAACGCGGAGCGTTTGTAGCGAGCTGGCGAGGACGCCGACAGGCGGCCGAAGCCGGTGCGGATCCGCGAAAGCGGATACGCGGACGCCCCGTTGTCCGCTCCAAGCGCAACAGCCCGGCTACTACGGTAGCCGGGCTTTT
>UQMU01000022.1 GCA_900542305.1 uncultured Collinsella sp.
CACGCAGAGCGTCACGATCGAGCTCCTCTGCACTGACGCCAGCGGGAATCGTCGGCTCGTTACCGTTGGGCGAGACGTACTCATCCGTCGAGGAGTAGTTCTTGTAACCGCCGTCGTGACGAGGCGCACCCCCGCGTCCGCGATCCTGGAAGCCGCCGCGTCCGCGATCCTGGAAGCCGCCGCGGCGGTCGTCGCGACCGCGGTTGGAACGACCGGCCACATCGCCGTAGTCATCGCCGTTACGCTTGCCGTCACGACGTGCCTGCTCAAGCTTCTTCTTGCTCTTGGACTTGCCGCGCTTGGTCTTCTTCTTCACCTTAAAGGCTGCAGGGTCACGTTCGGGATCAACCGCGGGCGGGTTGGGACCCACATGCAGATCGCCGGCCTCGTAGATATCGGCGGTCTTGTCCATGAGCTTCTCGATCTCGTAGAACTCGTCCACGTCCTGCTCGGTCACAAACGTAATGGCCCAGCCCAGCTCGCCTGCGCGACCCGTACGGCCAATACGGTGGATGTAGTCGGTCGGCTCGGACGGCACGTCAAAGTTCACGACGTAGCGCACGTCGCTGATGTCGATGCCGCGGGCAAGCACGTCGGTTGCCACCAGCACGTCGACGGTACCGTCGCGGAAGGCCGAAAGGGCACGCTCGCGCTGGGCCTGGCTGCGGTTGCCGTGAATCGCGGCGGCCTTGATGCCCTTGCGCTCCAGACGACGGCAGCAGCTGTCGGCGCGGTGCTTGGTGCGCATAAAGACGATAGTGCGCTCCGGGCCTTCCTTTTTGAGGAACTCGGGCAGCAGGTTGTTCTTGGCCTCGATGGACACCGGGAACACAAACTGGTCGACGGTGTCGGCAGTCGACGTGGCGGGCGCGATCTCCACGCGGGCCGGGTCGCTCACCAGATCGGTGATCTCGCCCACGGCCTCCTCGTCGAGGGTCGCCGAGAACAGCAGTGTCTGGCGCTCTGCCGGCGTCTCGCGCACAATGCGGCGGACGGCGGGCAAAAAGCCCATGTCGAGCATGCGATCGGCCTCGTCGAGCACCAGGACCTTGACCTCGTCCAGGTGGCAGGCGCCCTGCTCGATCAGATCGACCAGACGGCCCGGCGTGGCGACCAGGATGTCGCAGCCGTACTTGAGAGCAGCGGTTTGCGGCTTGTAGCTCACGCCGCCCACGACGGTCACGGCAACATGGCCGGTGACGTCGGCGATCTTGCTCGCGACCTCGTCGATTTGCTGGGCAAGCTCGCGCGTAGGGGTGATGACGAGCATCACGGGGCCGCGGCCGTTGCCCTCGGGCTTCTTAGCACCGCGACGACGGTTGCGGCCACCGCGCTCGCGCACGGGTTTGGGAGGAGCGATGTGCTCCAGATTGTTCATGGTCGGCAGCAAAAAAGCGGCCGTCTTGCCGGTGCCGGTCTGGGCGGCGGCAAGCAAGTCGCGGCCTTCGAGCACCACAGGAATCGAGCCGGCCTGCACGGGCGTCGGCGCCGTGTAGCCCAGGTTCTCGATGGCACGAAGTATCTCGTCCGAAAGTCCCAGTTCGTCAAAGGCGGGCAGGCTCTCGGTAGCGGACTCGACGGCCTGGGCGGCACTGGCCTCATCGGCGGCATCGAAGGCAGCTTGGGTCATGGCCTCGCGGGTCTCGTCTAGAATCTCGGCGTCGGTGACGTCGGATACAGAATTACGCATATGTTGTTGTTCCTTATCTGCACGCGCAATGGGCGCGGCATGCGGCCGCGCAGGCGTGCTTGGTAGTGCGCTAATACATACAAAAACGGGTGCGCACAGAGAGGACGTTGCTCAGCACGCTGGCGATCGCTTTGGCAGCCCTATCACGCGCCGTCCAGACGCAGCAGCTCTAAGCGATGGAGCAGATTCGCCGCCGGTTAGTATACCCGTACTCCGTATGCCCCCACGTAAACCACAGATGACGAGGCGGACGAGGCGAGTCTGGGCCAATTGTCTCAATCTGTAACAGTTAGAGATCATTTTCCCTGCTAGATGTTACAGATTGAGATGGTTGGTTGGGACGGTCCATCGGCCAACCATCCATCCTCATCTGTAACGAAATCTCATATATTATTTCTGTACTACACACCCCCAGGGGGTATGGGTGTATAGTATCGGCAGGTTAACAATTCCAACACCGAATCACGGAAAGGAGAAGCCATGGCTCAAGATAAGTTCGACGTGGGCGGCATGACATGCGCCGCCTGCCAGGCGCACGTGGACCGTGCTGTGAGCAAGCTCGACGGCGTCGAGAACGTCGCGGTCAACCTACTCGCCGGTTCCATGATGGTCGACTACGACCCCGCGCAGGTCTCCCCCGACGATATCTGCACCGCCGTCGACCGCGCGGGCTACTCGGCCTCACCCGTCGATGCGGGCACCGGTGCCGCCGGCTCAAACGGCAGCACGCAAGCCAGGTCCGGCGCCGCCCACATGGAGTCGCCCACCAAAAAATTGGAGGCCGCCGCCTCTGCCATGCGCACCCGCCTCATCGTCTCGATCGCATTCCTTATCCCACAGTTCTACATAGGCATGGGGCACATGCTTGGTTGGCCGCTGCCTGGCGTCTTCACCGACCATACCCACAGCATGACGCTCGCCCTCACCGAGCTCGTCCTGCTCATCCCCATCGTCTATGTCAACGACGCCTACTTTATCAACGGGTTTAAATCGCTCGCACACGGCGCGCCCACCATGGACGCCCTTATTGCCGTGGGCGCTACCGCCTCCATCGCCTGGTCGCTCTACGCCATGTTCATCATGGCCGACCAATTAGCCGCGGGTCAGGTGCACGAGGCAATGATGACGAGCATGGACAACCTCTATTTTGAGAGCGCCGGCACGATCCTGTCTCTGGTCACCGTGGGCAAATACCTTGAGACGCGCAGCAAGTCCAAAACTGGCGGCGCCATCGAGGCACTGATTGACCTGGCGCCCAAGACCGCGACCGTCGTGGCAGAGGACGACAGCGAGACCACCGTCGACGTCGACAGCATCCTTCCCGGCCAGGTCCTGCGCGTGCGCCCCGGAGAGTCCATCCCCGTCGATGGCGTGGTGCTCGAGGGCAGCTCGGCCGTGGACGAAAGTGCGTTGACCGGCGAGTCCATCCCCGTGGAAAAGACCGCCGGCGACACTGTCAACGCGGCCACGGTCAACCGCACGGGCTCGTTTACCTTCCGCGCCACGCGTGTGGGCGCCGACACGTCGCTCGCCAAGATTATCCAGCTCGTCGAGGACGCCAACGCCACCAAGGCGCCCATCGCCCGCATGGCCGACAAAGTCGCCGGCGTGTTCGTGCCCGTGGTGTTCGTGATCTCGGCTGTGACCTTTGCGGTGTGGATGGCACTGACCGGCAGCATAAACGAGGCGCTCACCTCCGCCGTGGCCGTGCTGGTGATCAGCTGTCCGTGCGCGCTGGGCCTGGCCACGCCCGTCGCCATTATGGTCGGCACCGGCAAGGGCGCCGAGATGGGCATTCTGTTCAAGAGCGCCGAGGCGCTGGAGAACCTGCGCAGCGTGGGCACCGTGGTGCTCGACAAGACTGGCACCGTCACCCGCGGCAAGCCTGCCGTGACCGATATCGTGGTAGCCACGCGCGCTGACGGCTCGCCCGCCATGAGCGAAAAGGCGCTGCTCAAGCTGGCCGCCGCGCTGGAGCGCTCGAGCGAGCACCCGCTGGCCGAGGCGATTATGGCCGAGTGCGAAGCGCGCGGAATTGTCGCGCGCATGGTCGAGGACTTTGCCGCCGTGCCCGGACGAGGCGTTACGGCACGCGAGGGGCAGAATGTCATCGCAGCCGGCAACGTGCGCCTGATGGACGAGTTGGGCGTTACCGTGCCCGCTGGTCTTGCCGAGCAATATGCCGTCGAAGGCAAGACGCCGCTGTTCTTTGCCAAGAACGGCGAGCTTGTCGGCACCATCGCCGTGGCTGACGAGGTCAAAGAAACGAGTGCCGAGGCCATCGCCGCGCTCCGCAAACTCGGCGTCAACGTGCGCATGCTCACCGGCGACAACCGCGTGACGGCCGAGGCCATCGCCTGCCGCGTGGGGCTGAGCAGCGAACAGGTCATCGCCGACGTCCTCCCCGCCGACAAGGAGCGCCACGTGCGCGAACTGCAGGATGCGGGCAGCAAGGTCGCCATGGTGGGCGACGGCATCAACGACTCCCCCGCCCTGGCGCGCGCCGACGTGGGCCTTGCTATCGGCACCGGCGCCGACATCGCCAAGGAGGGCGCCGACGTGGTACTCATGCGCAGCGATCTCATGGACGTCGCCCGTGCCATCGAGCTGTCACGTGCCACAATCCGCAACATCAAGCAGGACCTGTTCTGGGCGCTGTTCTACAACGGCATCGGCATTCCGCTGGCGGCGGGCGTGTTCTTCCCCCTCACCGGTTGGCAGCTCTCGCCGATGTTCGGCGCCGCGGCCATGAGCCTGTCGAGCGTGTGCGTCGTGTCCAATGCACTGCGCCTGAAATCCTTTAAGCCAAAAGTGGCAAAACAGGCTCACCATTACGTCCATTTAGAACGGGTTTTCCAGGTGCCCGAGATTGACCTGAAAGAGGAGCGACGCGTACTTTGGTACGCGAGCGACGGCTTGAAGGTCAAGGTCGGGTGCCTGGGAAAGCCGACACAACAGAGAGGAATACCCATGCGTTACACAATCAAGACTTCCGGCCTCATGTGCGGCCACTGCGACGCCACTGTCGAGACGGCACTGCTCAACGTGGCCGGCGTGACCGACGCCGACGCCGATCACGAGACCCAGACCGTCCAGGTGGAGTGCGCCGACACTGTGACCGCCGAGCAGCTCGCTGCCGCCGTCGAGGGCGCCGGCGAGAAGTTCCACGCCCTTTCGGTGACCGCCGCATAGCAGTCGCTGCCTACTCAATCCTCAGAAGTTGCGGTGAAATACGGACTGTTGAGCCGCCCTAGGCCCTTAAACAGTCCGTATTTCACCGCAACTGACGGGGACATCCGGAAGATCGACCAGAAACGAGGACCCGCCATGATGGCAGACCACAAATCGGTGACCCGCATGCTCAAAACGGCACGCGGCCAGATCGACGGCATCTTGCGGATGGTCGATGAGGACCGCTATTGCGTCGACATCTCCACGCAGCTCATGGCAACACAGGCGCTCCTCGCGCGCATTAACGCCGACGTGCTCAAGGCGCATATCGAGGGCTGCGTGACTTCGGCAATCGAATCGGGCGACGAAGACCTCAAAGCCGCCAAACTCGCCGAAATCGAACGCGTCGTCGACAAACTCTCCAAGTAATTGGGGCATTGGGGACAGGTACGTTTGCACCACATTGGTGCAGATTAACCTGTCCCCCTTGCTCTAAATCGGGTATAAAGGCGTGCGGCATATCGAATGAAAGGCAATTTGCATGAATGACTTTATGAAGGGCCGCAATGGCGCTGACGAACTCACCATCGTGATGGGCTTCGCAGGCATTATCATCGCCATGATCGGATCGATAGCCCGCATCCAGTGGCTCAGCTGGATTGCCATCGCCGTAATCGTGATTGGCGTGCTGCGCGGCCTGTCCAAAAATATCGACGCACGTCACAAGGAGAACGAGGCCTTTGTCGCCGCGACCGCCAATGTTCCCGGCTTGGGCAAGTTTGTCGCCAGCTTGGGCGCCGGCGCCGCAGCGGCCAGCACCTCACGCGCAGCCGGAACGAGCAAGGAAGACTTTGAGCGCGCCAAGCGCACAGCCAAGAAGATGTGGAAGGGTCGCAAGACCACGGCATACCTCAAGTGCCCCAACTGCGGCCAGATGCTCTCCGTCCCCAAGGGCAAGGGCAAGATTCGCGTCACCTGCCCCAAGTGCCACGCCAAGATGGAGACGCGCTCATAGCCGCTACACCATAGGACAAATAAAAGCCGAGGCCTCGCACCGGGACCTCGGCTTTTTCTGATTATGACAAAAGGATTGTCCCTTTTTCGCATCGCCATATCGCGCGCTTACGCCACGCCGTCGCGGGCAAGCTCCTCGGCCAGCGCCTCAGCCGGCATGGCCATAATCGCGTCGAGCTCGGCGTCCACCTCGGGAATACGCTTCACCTTGAGCTTGCGTACCAGATCACCGCGACACATCACATGTATCGGCTCACGCAGAGCGCACAGATTATCGAGAGGATTCTCGCGCGTTACCAAGATATCGGCAGCCTTGCCGCACTCGATCGCGCCAGTATCGCCGCCCAGCCCCAGCAGCTCGGCATTAACCTGCGTGGCTGTATGCAGTGCGAAGGCGTTGCTCACGTCGACATACTTGGCAAAATAGGCGACCTCGCGCCACATGTCATACTGCGTCACGAACGGGCAGCTTGAGTCCGTGCCAAGGCCCACCTTAACGCCAGCTTCCAGTGCGGCACGGGCGCTCTCGATGATGCCCGAGCACACGATGTCGCCGTTCTTCTTTTGCGTATCGGTAGAATGGGTCTTTTCCGGGTCGAGCAATACAAACGGCAGCGCCGGGCTGATAGTGCAGGTCACACTCGGAGCACGCCCCTCGAGCTGCGTGCCCGCGGCGCCACGGTACAGCTCCAAGATTTCGGGTGTCAACGGAGCGCCGTGCTCAATCGTGTCAACGCCGGCCTCAAGCGCGGCCTTCACGCCCTCGGTACTCTCGACATGGGCCATAACCGGAAGGCCCATATCGTGCGCCGCCTTGCATGCCGCCGCGGCAACCTCCACTGGCATACGCAGCACGCCCGGCTCGCCCACCTCGGTCGCATCGAACACGCCGCCCGTCACGAACAGCTTAATGACGTCGGCACCACGCGCATACAGGTCGCGCACCTGTTCGGCTGCCTCGGCGGGACTGTTGGCCACCTGGGCGAACAGGCCCGCACCATGGCCGCCCGGCACCGTGATGCCCGTTCCCGGCGCCACCAGGCGAGGACCCTGATACTTGCCGGCATCGATAGCATCGCGCACGGCCAGATCGGCAAACAGCGGGTCGCCCGCGCCGCGCACCGTGGTCACGCCGCTTGCTAGCTGCTGCTGGGCACTGCCTTTGAGGATGCGGCGGACGATGGTGCGGCCCACGGGATTATCGAGCTTCTTCATCAGCGCGCCCGCATCGCCGGCCGAGACAGGCTTGCCCGAGCCGCACAGGTGCACGTGCATATTGATGAGACCGGGCATGAGATACGCACCACCCAGGTCGATAACCTCGGCACCCGCGGGCGCCTGCGCCACAGCACTCGGCCCCATCCATGTGATGACACCGCGCTCAACGGCCACGGCCATATCGGGTTGCGGCTCCATATGCTCCGAACCATCCAGAATGGTCGCATTGATAAACAACGTAGAACGATCGGCAGACGCCATATCGAGCTCCTCCCTCACGATTAACTTGAACATTTGTCCATTATTATCCAGCGCGGCAGGGTTGCTGCGGACATATCGGCTAACGGAGGGAAGAGGGGATGTGGGGGACGGAATACGTTGCAGCCCCACCCCAGCAACATCAGGGGAATGTCTCGATCTCTAACAGTTACGGGCCCAAACAGCCGCCAAACGTTACAGATTGAGACAAAGTCAGGGCAGCAGAGCGACCCCAGTAACATCCCCTACTCCCACTCCTGCTCGTAGATGTTGAGCGACTTTACGTACCGCCCCTGGGCGCCCATGATGTCGCGGACCAGGCGCAAAAAGAAGCTGACGCACGAGGTGTCGAAACCGTCCTCTAGGTCCTCGGGATGCACCGCGCCCGGCCCGTCGACCGCCGTGTCGCTCAGGCGTGCGATGTCATACAGGTAGAGCTGCCCCGCCGTTAGCCAGACGTCGTCGACGCACGCGATGCGCACCGCAATAGCACCGTCATTCCAATGCTCCTTTTGCACGATATGTGGGTCGTAGGCGTCAAAGCGACGGTCGGTGCGCGTGTCTTTCAGCGCGACCATGCCGGTCGCGGGATCCTTGTCCAAAATGCCAAAGCGCGAGAAATACTGCGTGTCACGCACCTGCTTAAGACGCCCGAGCGAAGCAGGAGAAATTGACGCTGGCGGCTCGTCCACATACAGTTCCAGCAGCGTCTTGCCGTGGTAATAGGGGCGCTCAAACAACAGCCAATCGGTAAACGCCATGTTGTAGGCCATGATTTCGTTTTGAGAAGGTTCCTCGCAATAGCTGAGCCACGGATCGACGATAATCTCGAACTGCTCGCGCGCCGGCTCCAGGAATTGAAACTTCCGCAGCATCCAAAAGTGAGCCATGTCGGCAATATCGTTGCCGACGGCTTCGGCCAGCTGTGCTCGGTTAAAAACTTGGTCAGTCATGGCATCCTCCTCAAACTGATGGACCACAATTTGAGCTTACGAGGAGGGTGGGCAACCGAGGCAAGCACGGGCAAAATAGGCCTTCGACTGCAAACCAGATGCTAACCAAACACTTGACGGGACACTTGACCGAATGAGCGCACCGCAAAGAAACCGCAGGTAGACATAGACAGCCAACCCGCCCTTTTGAGCCAGATGCCCGCAGCCACCACAGAAAGAGCAGAGTAGCACAGGCGCAAACGTCGACGAATGAACACTTGTACGTCGACAAACGAACAGGCGCCCCGCAAAGAGTGTCCCCAACGACTAGACAAATAAATGACTAGTCGTTGGGGACGTTCTTAAATGACTACCTTACAGCTCCAGCGCCTCGGCGACTTCGGCTGCGCAGGTCAGGGCATCGGCCATGGCGTTCACAACGAGCGAGCTGCCGTTGCGGGCGTCGCCGGCCACATACACCGGCGCGGCATCCGCGGCGACACCCTCCGTGCGAGCCGCGAGGTGCGAGCCCTCGGCAGCCATCACCGGCAGCGGACGGCCAGCGGCGGCAACGGGCACGCTCACCGCATCGAACACGCCATGCTCGGGACCCGTAAAGCCGCAGGCGATGAGCACCAGCTGCGCCGGCACCTCACGCTCGGAGCCCGCGATGCGCTCCGGCTTTCCCGCCGACCAGTCCAGATCGACCACGCGCAGACCCGCAGCCGCACCCTTCTTGTCCAGCAGCACCTCGAGCGTATCCACGCCCCAGGCACGCATCTCGCCACCCATCGCAGCGATAGCCTCCTGCTGGCCGTAGTCAGTCTTCTTAACGTTGGGCCACTGCGGCCAGGGGTTGCTCGCCGCGCGCTTATCGGGCGCAGCCGGCAAGAACTCAAACTGACGCACGCTGCGCGCACCCTGGCGCACCGCGGTACCCACGCAGTCGTTGCCGGTATCGCCACCGCCAATGACCACGACGTCCAGACCGTGCGCGTTCACCGCGGGCTCGCCACCATCGAGCACCGAGATGGTCGAAGCCGTCAGGTAGTCCACCGCGTACACCACGCCCGGGGCATCAATGTTCGCAGCCGAAAGCCCACGCGGAGCACGGGCGCCGGCAGCCACCACGACGGCGTCAAAGCCATCGAGCTTGGCCGCCACCGCAGGGTTCGTAACGTCAGCACCCAGCTCAAAGACAATACCCAACTCACGCATGAGCGCCACGCGACGCTCGACCACGGACTTCTCGAGCTTCATGTTGGGAATGCCGTACATGAGCAGGCCGCCCGGGCGGTCGTCGCGCTCAAACACCGTCACGCGGGCGCCGCGACGCGCAAGCTCCCATGCCGCCACCAGACCAGCAGGACCGGAGCCCACCATGGCAACCGTGGGTGCGCCCTCCCCTGCCGGCTCAAAGCGACGCGGACCGCCATTTGCCCACTCATGGTCGCTGATCGCACGCTCGTTGTCATGGATCGTCGTGGGCTGACCGTCGACCGAACCCAGGTTGCACGCAGCCTCGCAAAGCGCCGGGCACACGCGACTCGTGAACTCGGGCATGGGCGAGGTGAGCGACAGACGCTCGGCAGCCTCGTCCCAACGGCCGCGGTACACCAGCTCATTCCACTCGGGAATCAGGTTGTGCAGCGGGCAGCCGCTCGGGCGTGTCTTGCCAAAGCTCGCGCCCATCTGGCAAAACGCCACGTCGCACATCATGCAGCGGCTCGCCTGGGCGCGGCGTGCATCGTCATCGAGCTCCACATACAGCGGATCAAAATCATGGCTGCGCTCCTCCACGGGGCGAAGCTCGTGGGTCACGCGATCGATATCAAGAAAAGCACCAGGCTTACCCATGGCACTTACGCCTCCTTCTTGGTCGAAGCAACAGAGCTGGCAGCCACGGACGCACCGCCCGCGACATCAAAGCGAGCAACATCCGCGGCGCTCGCGCGACCGGTCACAATGTCAAACGCCAGCTCCTCAGCCTGCGCATGCGTCTTGCCCACGGCCTCGCCCGCGGCGACAATCGCCAGCACGCGCTCGTACTCGGTCGGAATGACCTTCACAAAGCGCTTGCTCATCGAGTCGAAGCTGTAGAGCAGCTTAATTCCGCGCGGACTCTGCGTCGCGTCCACGTGCTCCTGGATGAGCTCGCGAATCTGCGCCAGCTCGCCGGCCGTCGGGGCCTTGAGCTCAACGCTCTCGTGGTTCACGCGGGCATCGAGCGTGCCGTACTGGTCAAAGACATAGGCCACGCCGCCTGTCATGCCGGCGGCAAAATTCTGCCCGACCTCGCCCAGGATGAGCGCCAGACCGCCCGTCATGTACTCGCAGCCATGGTTGCCGCAGCCCTCGACCACCACGGTGGCACCGGAGTTGCGCACGGCAAAACGCTGGCCGGCAAGGCCGTTAATAAAGCCGCGGCCGCTCGTGGCACCAAAGAACGCCACGTTGCCCACGATGATGTTCTCGTCGAACTTGTAGGTCGCATGCGGGTTGGGGCGCACCGACACCTCGCCGCCCGAAAGGCCCTTGCCAAAGTAATCGTTGGCGTCGCCGCACACGTTGAGCGTAATGCCGCGCGGCAGGAAGGCGCCAAAGCTCTGACCGGCCGAACCATCGCAATCGATGGTAATGGAGCCGGCAGGCAGACCCTCGGGATGCGCCTTGGTCACCGCGTTGCCCAGGATGGTGCCCACGCAGCGGTTGACGTTGGCGATATCGGCGCGGAAGCGAATCGGGCGCAGGTGCGCACGGGCATCGGCCGTATAGGGCACAAACAACGTAGAGTCGAGCGTCTTGTCGAGCTCGCTGTTCGCGGCCATCTGCGGCAGGAAGTGGCGACCGTCGGCGCCCGGAATATGGGCACCGAACTCGCAGGTCGCGCTTGCCAGCACGGGCGACAGATCGAGCAGGTTGGCCTTGCGGTTGCCCGGGACCTCGATCTGGCGCAAGCACTCGGGATGGCCGACCATCTCGTCGACGGTGCGGAAGCCCAGGCTCGCCATGACCTCGCGCAGCTGCTCGGCAACAAAGAGCATAAAGTGCTCAACGTGCTCGGGCTTGCCGCGGAAGCCGCGACGCAGGCGGCAGTTCTGCGTGGCGATGCCGGCCGGGCAGGTATCCTGCTGGCAGTCGCGCTGCATGAGGCAGCCCATGGAGATGAGCGGCATGGTCGCAAAGCCAAACTCCTCGGCGCCTAGCAAGCAGGCGACGGCAACATCGGTGCCGTCCATGAGCTTGCCGTCGGCCTCGAGCACCACGCGCGAGCGCAGGCCGTTTTGCAGCAGCGTCTGCTGGGCTTCGGCAAGACCGAGCTCCAGCGGCAGGCCGGCGTGCCAAATAGAATCGCGCGCTGCGGCACCGGAACCGCCATTGTGGCCGCTGATCAAAATCTTGTCGGCAGCGCCCTTGGCCACGCCGGTAGCGATGGTGCCGACGCCGGCCTCGCTGACCAGCTTGACCGACACGCGCGCTCCGGGGTTGGCGTTTTTAAGGTCGAAAATGAGTTCAGCCAGGTCCTCGATGGAGTAGATGTCATGGTGCGGCGGAGGCGAGATCAGGCCGATGCCGGGCGTAGACTGACGGACCTCGGCGATCCAGGGGTAGACCTTCTTGCCGGGCAGGTGGCCACCCTCGCCGGGCTTGGCGCCCTGGGCCATCTTGATCTGAATCTCGAAGGCGCTGCACAGGTAGCGGCTCGTCACGCCAAAGCGCGCGCTTGCCACCTGTTTGATGGCGGAGTTCTTGGAGTCACCGTTAGCCAGCGGGGTCTCGCGACGCGGGTCCTCACCGCCCTCGCCGGAGTTGGAACGGCCATGCAGGCGGTTCATGGCGATGGCCATGCACTCGTGTGCCTCTTTGCTGATGGAGCCATACGACATGGCGCCGGTGTTAAAGCGGCGGACGATGTTGAGCGCGGGCTCGACCTCGTCGAGTGCCACCGGAGCGCGGCCGCTGGCATCAAAGTCGAGCAAGTCGCGCAGGCGCACGGCACGGCCGGTGCGATGCAGGCGGGCGCTGTACTCCTTAAAGGTGTCGTAGCTGTCCTCACGGCAGGCGGTCTGGAGCAGGTAGACGGTCTGCGGATCGATGAGGTGATCCTCGCCGCCGAGCGGGCGCCACTTGGTCAGACCCAGCGTGGGCAGCTGATCGGGAGCCGGGCTCTTAAGGATAGCGAGCGCGGCGTCGTAGCGCTCGTTTTGCTCGCGCTCGACGTCCTCGACACCCATACCGCCCACACGGCTCACCGTGCCGGCGAAGTACGCGTTGACGAACTCCGGCGTAAAGCCCACGGCCTCGAAGATCTGCGCCGAATGGTAGCTCTGCACCGTAGAGATGCCCATCTTGGACATGATGGAGACGATGCCGGCGGTCGCAGCCTTGTTGTAGTTGGCGATGCCCTGCTCGGCCGTCACGTCCAGGTCGCCGCGCGCCGCCAGATCGCGGATGCACGCATGTGCGTTGTACGGATAGATGCCGCTCGCGGAGTAGCCCACCAGTGCCGCAAAGTCGTGCGGGGACACGGCGTCGCCGCACTCCACTACGATGTCGGCAAAGGTACGCACGCCGGCGCGGATCAGATGGTTGTGCACGCAGCCCACGGCGAGCAGCGACGGCACGGGCACCTCGCCCGCAGCGGCACGATCGCTCAACACCACGATGTTCACGCCGTCGCGGACCGCAGCCTCAACGTCCTCTGCAAGCTGCTTGAGCGCGGCCTGCAGCGCGCCCTCGCCGGCATCGCGGCGGTACACGGCACGGAAACGGCGGGTCTTAAAGCCCACGCGGTCGATGGCGCAGATACGCTCGAACTCCTCCTCGTTGAGCAACGGGCGCTCCAAGCGAACCAGCTGGCAGGCCGTACGGGAGTCCTCGAGCAGGTTGCCGTGGTTGCCCAGGTAGAGCGTGGTCGAAGTCACCATATGCTCGCGCAGGGCATCGATCGGCGGGTTCGTGACCTGAGCGAACAGCTGATAGAAATAGTCGTAGAAGGGGCGCGTCTTCTTGGACAGGCAAGCCAGCGGCGCATCGATGCCCATCGAGGCGAGCGGCGCCTTGCCCTGCTGGGCCATAGGACGCACGACCTCGTCAACATCATCCCAGTGATACCCGAGCTTAGCCATGCGCACGGCAGCGGGCACCTCGGCGTCCTCGGCGGGCGTTGCCGCGGCAGGCCTATCGAGCGCGTCGACGGTCAGCGTCTCCTCGGCAATCCAATCACGGTAGGGTTTTTCCTTGGCGTAACGGGCGCGCAGCTCTTCGTTGTAGAAAACGCGGCCGCGGGCAAAATCGACCTCGAGCATCTGGCCCGGTCCCAGGCAGCCGCTCGTCAGGATGTTCTCGGGGCTCACCTCGATGGTGCCCACCTCGCTTGCCAGCATAAAGCGACCGTCGCGCGTCACATAGTAGCGGGCGGGACGCAAGCCGTTACGGTCGAGGGCGGCACCCAGCGTGCGACCGTCGGTAAAGGCGATAGCGGCAGGACCGTCCCACGGCTCCATGAGCATGGACTGGTAGGCATCGTAGGCGCGGCGCTCCTCGCTCAGGCTGTCGTTGTGGTCCCACGGCTCGGGCAGCAGCATGGATGCGGCGCGCGTGAGCGGACGGCCGTTCATGACCAAAAACTCGAGCACGTTGTCCAGAATCGCGGAGTCGGAACCCTCACGGTTGATGATGGGCATCACGCGCTCAAGATCGTGCTGCAGCACGGGGCTGTACAGGTTGGGCTCGCGGGCGCGAATCCAGTTGACGTTGCCCTTGAGGGTGTTGATCTCGCCGTTGTGGATGATAAAGCGGTTGGGGTGCGCACGCTCCCAGCTGGGCGTGGTGTTGGTGGAGTAGCGCGAGTGAACGAGCGCCACGGCCGTTTTGACGGCGGCGTCGTTGAGGTCGATGAAGAAGCGGCGCATCTGCGTGGCGACCAGCATGCCCTTGTACACGATGGTGCGCGAGCTCATGGAGCACACATAGAAGATCTTGTCGCGCAGGGCAAACTCGGCGTCGGCCTTCTTCTCGATGGTGCGGCGGCACACGTACAGGCGGCGTTCAAAGGCATCACCCGCCGGCGTGTCGTCGGGACGGCCCAGGAAGGCCTGCAAGATAGTAGGCATGCAGGCGCGGGCCGTCTCGCCCAGGTCGTGCGGGTCGACCGGCACCTCGCGCCAAAAGAGCAGCGGCACGCCGGCCTCGGCGCAGCCCTCCTCGAACACGCGGCGGGCATCCTCTACGCCCTTGTCGTCCTGCGGGAAGAACAGCATGGCCACGCCATAGTCGCCCTCTGCCGGCAGAATCTGGCCGCACTTTTGGGCCTCTTTACGGAAAAAGTGATGCGGAACCTGGAACAGGATGCCAGCGCCGTCGCCGGTGTTCTTCTCGAGTCCCGTGCCGCCGCGGTGCTCCAAGTTGACCAGAATGGACAGTGCATCGTCCAGAATCTGGTGATGGCGCTCACCGTTGATATCGGCAAGCGCGCCGATGCCACATGCATCGTGGTCGAATTCGGGGCGATAAAGGCCCTGCTGCTGAGCGGAATCTGCCTGCATCGCGATCCTCCCCTAGATATATAGACAGTCAGTTGAATAGGCATACTAGGAGCATCGCCGGCCTGTTGTGTTTCCCACCCGTTTCGAAACAATCGCGTAACGCACGCCCTACGAGTGGACACCGCCGACCTCAAGGGCGACAACATAGGCCCCAAGTTCGGCCTGCAAACTCACCTCTTCAAACATCTCAATCTGTAACAGGAAGGCCCAATTACGACGACTAACTGTTACAGATTGAGATGTTTTCGAGAGACGGTTCCGAATGTCTCAATCTGTAACACGAAGGGCCGGTTTTTGCAGCCAACTGTTACAGATCGAGATTTTCCATAGGACCATTTCTTCCTGTCTCGATCTGTAACACCTAGGTCCAATTTCCATCCCTAGTTGTTACAGATCAAGACATTTCAGCAATCCCCTTTCACCATCCTATTCAAATACAACAATTTTGTTAGTCTTGGTTAACTTTTGAGCCTAAAACGGGTATCCTTTGCGACGTCAAACAAACGGCACGCAGGAGCTCACCATGCTCAACCATCTCAAACATCATTTTGGCTCCCGACGCACTGGTGGTCACGGAGGCCTAGACATTGCGCGGCACATCGGCCCCGGGCTGCTCGTGACCGTCGGCTTTATCGACCCGGGCAACTGGGCCTCCAATATGGCCGCGGGCTCGCAGTTTGGCTACGCGCTGCTGTGGATCGTCACACTGTCCACGATTATGCTCATTGTGCTGCAGCACAATGCGGCGCACCTGGGTATCGCCACGGGCGCCTGTCTTGCCGAGGCCACGACGCGCCACCTACCCCGCCTCGTCGGGCGTGCGATACTCGGCAGCGCGTATCTAGCCACGGTCGCCACCGCCATGGCCGAAGTCCTGGGCGGTGCGATCGCGCTTCAAATGCTCTTTGGCCTGCCCGTACGCGCCGGCTGCATCATCGTGGCGGCGGCATCGATTGCCATGCTCATGACAAGCTCCTACAAACGCGCCGAGCGATGGATCATCGCCTTCGTAGGCGTGGTAGGACTTTCGTTTTTAGCCGAGCTTGCACTAGTCAAGGTCGACTGGCCGCAAGCCGCCGCAAGCTGGATCACACCCTGTATGCCCACCGGCTCGGCCGCGATTATCGTAAGTGTCCTAGGCGCGGTCGTTATGCCCCACAACCTCTTCCTGCACTCCGAGGTCATCCAATCCATGCACTTTGAAGGCCAAGGCGAGCAGGTTATCGAAGAACGTCTGCGCTACGAGCTCTTCGACACGCTCTTTTCGATGGGCGTGGGCTGGGCAATCAACTCGGCCATGGTCATCCTGGCCGCAACGACCTTCTTTGCGCACGGCATGGTCGTAGACGACCTCGCCGTCGCAGCGGCCACGCTCTCCCCCATTCTGGGCCCGGCAAGCTCGACCATCTTTGCGGTGGCACTGCTGTTTGCGGGACTATCGAGTAGTGTGACGGCGGGCATGGCGGCGGGCACCATCACCGCGGGCATGTTCGACGAGGAATACGACATCCACGACCGACATTCCTCGATCGGGGTGGCGGCCTGCTTCGTCGGCGCAGTGGCGGCGTGCTTGGTCGTCCCGAATCCTTTTGAGGGTCTCATTTGGAGTCAGGCGCTGCTGTCGCTTCAGCTGCCAATTACGGTCTTTGTGCTCATACGACTCACCAGTTCGCCCCGCGTCATGGGCAAATACACCAACTCGCGCCCGCTCAACGCGCTGCTCGTAGGAATCGGCGTCATCGTGACGATTCTCGACATCGTGCTGCTAACGGGGATGTAATTGGGATGGCGTAACTGTCCAGATATAACGTCTCAATCTGTAACACGTGAGACCGTTTTAAACCGTCAGATAAATCAAAAGGGTCCCGGCCGAGAATTCGACCGGGGCCCTTGGACAGAGCTATATGTTGTTGCAAGTCGTGTGTCTACGAGCTACTCCTCGACAAGCTCAAACTCATCGGGGCCGACGCCGCAGACCGGGCACACGTAGTCCTCGGGCAGCTCGGGCGTGTCGACCTCAACCTCGTAACCGCAAACGGTGCACACAAACTTATACGTCTTCTTTTCCTCAGCCATGATGTTCTCCTCTCGAACGTGACTGCTGGTGTACTTACTTATTAGTATATATTCTCAATAGTATAATGCAAGTATTTTTAGAACATTTCTAGCCTTGATACGACGAGGCTTTGGGCGGCGTCTTGCCCTTTAGCACCTTGTGATAGTAGTCGTACGTCAGCGGCGTCTCGTCGCTCAGGCGCTCGGCATCCTCGACCTCGCCAATAAACAGCAGATGCGTGCCCACATCCACAGTGTCGATCAAACGGCAGCTAAACAGGGCCGCCGCGTGCTCGGGCACATAGGGCATGCCCAGAGCCGTCTCGCGGGTCTCGTATTTGGCAAACTTGTCATAATCGCTGCTGGTGCGGAACCCAAAGTTACCGATGTAGAGCATGTCGGCCGTCTGATCGATCACGGTCAGCGCGAACGCTTTGGCCGATGCGATGACGCCCGAGGTGACATTGTCCTTGTTCACGGCAACCGAAATACGCGGCGGCATGGACGTCACCTGCACCGCAGTGTTGATGACGCAGCCGGCGCGCAGCCCGTCTGCCGCAGCGCTCACCACGTACAGACCGCTCGGCATGGTAAAGAACGCAGTTTTGTCCATAACGATCACTCCCCTAGCTCGGGTTGGAACCTCATGAATGTATGTACCCACAAAAAAGGCGGCACCCATAACGGACGCCGCCTTTGAGACATATGTGTCAGAACAGTAAGAAAGATAAGACGCCCGCAGTTGCGGTGAAATAGGGACTGAATAGCCCCTCAAACAGGCAAAACAGTCCGTATCTCACCGCAACTTATATAGAGCGCCTACCGGTTGCGTTCCTTGAGGGCGCGGTCGATCTCGCGTTGGACATCACGCTTGGCCATGTCCTCGCGCTTGTCGTAGAGCTTCTTGCCGCGACCCAGACCCAGCAGCAGCTTTACGCGGCCGTCGGTATTAAAGTAGAGCTCCAACGGAACCAGCGCATAACCACGGTTGCGAAGTTTGCCGTCAAGAAAGTCGATCTCCTTGCGATGCAGCAGCAGACGACGCCGACGGTCGGGATCGCGATTCCACACGCCACCATGGCTATAAGGGTGGATATGCAGTCCGACGAGCCAGCACTCGCCGCCACGAATCAGCGCAAAAGTGTCAGTGATCTGACAGGCGCGCTCGCGAATCGACTTGACCTCGGTGCCGCTCAGCTCAATACCGCACTCAAACGTCTCATCGATAAAGTACTCGTGATGTGCCGAGCGATTCTTGGAAATGAGTTTGCGCTCGCGCTTACTGGGCATCGCCGGCCTCCTTGGCGCCATCGGCGTTTGAGCCCGCAGCCTCACGCTTTGCCTTGCGCTCGGCATTGAGCTCGGCATCGCTCTCGCGCACCAGTTTGATAATCGCCGCGCAGGCCTCCTCGCCCACCAAGTCGCGAGCACGCACCGTCAGGCGCGTCGCCTCCTGCTTGTCGCCGTCGCTTGCAGCATCGGTCGCGCACATAATCAGGCAGATGGCAATCTCGGCCGAAGGCGAGGTCGGCACGCCTTGCAGGGCCAGTTCACCCATCACGTGGTCGTCGCTCTCATCAGCGGCATCCGGATAGGTGGTATGGATCTTGTTGAGCAGGCGCGTCGTATGCGCATCGTTGGGCGCCAGGCGCAGCGCCAGACGCGCGCAGCCCACGGCAGCCGAAACGTTCTCGGTCTCGGGCTCCAAGAAGTACTGACCTAGATTGGCGTAAGCGCGGGCGGCGCACTTGCCATCGCTTGCACGCTCCAGCACCGAGAACGAGAGCGATGCCCATTCCTGCTTGTCCTCGAGTGCGCGGAACAGCTCGGCCAAATCCAAGCGATAGTTGCAGTTCATGGGGTCCCAACGCACAGCCTGCATCAGGGCATTACGAGCGCTCACATAATCCTGCTGGCGAATGTAGGCAAACGCCATGTCAGAGTACAGGCGGTCAAACGGCACCTCGACCTGCACGAGCTCGCGCGGATCCTTCTCCACGCGGCGATAGGCCAAGCGCTCAAACTTGCTATCGAAGCTAAAGTATTGACGCTTCTCCTCCGTCTTGCACTCAGCATCAATATACTCCTCGGCGAGCTCCACCAGACGCTCCAGCAGCGGCGTCGCCGTAGCCAAGTCGCCCTGCGCCAGATAGTTCTCGGCATACGTGATGTCTTGCAAGCTGATGGGCAGATCCATGGCTACTCCTCGATCTGAGCGAAACACGGCAGGCGCCGTATATACGGTCAATACACAAAACCCGGGTCTCTTACGAGGCCCGGGCGTTCAATTTTGGTAGCCCGTACCAGATTCGAACTGGTGATCTCCGCCTTGAGAGGGCGGCGTCCTAAACCGCTAGACGAACGGGCCATATGTAGCAAATGCAATGGCTGGGATGGAGGGAGTCGAACCCCCATTGACGGAACCAGAATCCGCTGTCCTGCCATTAGACGACATCCCAATGACTGCATCGCTGCGCTCGGCTGTGCCTTTGCGCAAGAAAGAAATATACGGGAAGTCTCGCCGTGACGCAAGCCCCAATTTTGACTTTTTTGAAATTCAGTCAAATTGGCCTAATTAAGTCCAACCCGTGAAGGACCTGTGAAGCCGACCGCTGTACACGAAGGGCAAAACGCCGCGAGCGGTAGCCGTCAACCGTTGGCAGATTCTACCGCGAAAACGATAGCACCAGGCAACACAATCGAAGTATCAATGATCACGTAGATATCGAGGCACCATGGACGAAGAGCTTGATTACCTATGGGAGACCCTGGGCCTCGAGATCACTGCTGACCTTTGGCCCGAACGGGACAAAATCCATCCCACACTGCGCCCCGCCATCACGGTGATGCAGGCAAAATACCGCCGTGCATCCTTTTTGATCATGCGGATGTCATGGCACGCGGGACTCCCCGACCTTAAACGAATCCAGGCAAGCCTCGTCGAGCTGTCCGGTATGCCGACCGTCATATCCGAGGCACACCTGGAGCAGCGCCAGCGTGAGCGACTGCAACAGCAGCGGATTCCCTTTATCTGCCCCGGTATTCAGGCATATCTGCCCTTTATGGACGAAGAGTACTGGAGCGGCAAGCCCAACAAGCACGTAAAGGTCTACGATCCGCACGAATGGGCACAGCTTGAGGATTAGCGCATATGCCCGCCAGCCGGGATAGTGCGCATGCCCGCCAACCGGAAAGCTCATCCCGGAATTTACGTCCAGAACGGGACGCGCTTTCCCCTAGAGGCCCCAAACGGAAACCGTATCCCGGATTTCGCGCTCAAACTGGGATACGGTTTCCGCTAGCCCCTTCAACCGGAAACTGCGTCCCGGAATCCGAGCTCAAAACGGGACGCACTTTCCGCAGCCACTACAGCAGCACCTCGGTCCAGGCCGCTTCCTTAAACCCGGGAATCGCAAAGTCGTCGCCCACCAGCAGCGGACGCTTGACCAGCATGCCGTCGGTCGCCAGCAGCTCGTAGCACTCCTGATCCGTCATGCCCGCATCCAGACGCGCCTTCAGGCCCAGCTCTCGATATTTCATGCCCGACGAATTAAAGAAGCGCCGCACCGGCAGCCCCGAACGAGCAATCCAGGTCGCAAGCTCATCAGCCGTGGGATTGTCCAAAACGATATCGCGGTCGATATACTCTACCCCATGTTCGTCCAGCCATGCCTTGGCCTTCTTACAGGTCGAGCACTTGGGATATTCAACAAACAGTACGGTCATGGGAATCCTCCGAATATAGATCGGCCAACGCAGGCACACGCCACACGAGGCGCCTTCGTATGATGGGCCAATTGTATCCCACGGGTCACACGCTAAACGAACCGTACCCCGAATCCGCGTTTGATGAACGGCAGCAGCTCCATTGCCTCGGGCGTGATATGGCCCGCAACGTTCATGCGCTCGTCACCGGGAAGATCGACCCGCGCAATCTCAAGCTCGCCTTCGTAGCGCCCATATCCGCTATTGCTCACAGCGATCGACCCCGCCTTTCGCGGCAGGCCGGCTCCGGCATCCGTCGGCACGGAATCCGGCTTAAGCTTCGTACGTGACTCCTGAGACCTAAAGATGAGGACACTCGAGTCGGGCCGGTCGTGATGAATCTGCCCGCGCACATAGGCATAACCGGGCTCAAGCTCGCATTGCAGGTCCACGTATCCGGCGGAAACTTGAGCAAACTGCGCCCAGCCCGCATCGGAAAGATCGGGGTCGCCGACCAACACAATGTCGCAATCGGCGCCATGTGCAAGCTCAAGCATATTGAGAGCAACCTTTGACGCGCGACCGCGCTGCGCCTCGACCGTCGGCAGTCCCTCGAATACCGGCCCGCGAACGTTAGCATCACCCGGCACAAAAGCCATGATTTCGAATCCAAGCGCCGCAAGACGAAGATTCGTCCGAGCAACATCTTCAAGAGCTAAACCGGTATAAGGCTTGGGGTAAAAATTGTGGCAGGCGGCAAAACGAGTCACATCGGCGCCGGCTTCACGCCACGATGCGATTTCATCAGAACTCACCGTCGATGCATTGACCACAATGCGAAATACACCGGACAGCTCCGCGACCCGCTGGGCGCTAAAACCATAGTCCAAACGAAGGTATTCCAACCCCAAATCGCGCAGGTCCTCGATGCGCTCAAGCCCGAGCAAATCGCACGTGCGAGGCCCCACATCGGCAATGAGCGCAATGCCGCGGGCGGAAAGCAGCGACAGAACATGACGGACTTTATCTGCATACGCCGCTCCCCCATCCTCGGGAATATGCAGCGAGGTGAACGCATAGCGCGCACCCGCCGCGGCACCGCGCTCAATCGTCCGCTCAATATCCTGCAGAGGGCTGGAAAGATAAATCGAAATACCCGTTTTCACGCTTCAACGCTCCTTTAAAAAAGGCCGGCGGAGCAGTTAGCCCCGCCGGCACAACCATATCATCAAGAAATCTGCCGCGCTCCGCGAGCCCTGAGCAACACGGCTCGCGATATCAAACTACTCGCCAAAGAACTCGTTGATCTTCTGCTCGTCGACACCGAAGAACCACGTCAGGACAAAGCCGGCGGCATAGGCAAGCAGCATAGCGGCAACGTAGCCGAGTTGCTGGCCAGGAACGACGATCAGCAGGCCAAACAGACCGGAAACGCCCTGAGAAACCGTGCCGATGTGAAGCAGCGCCGCGAGCGCGCCGCCAAATCCGGCACCCAGGCAGGCCGTCACAAACGGACGAACGAGCGGCAGCGTAACAGCATACATCAGAGGCTCGCCCACACCCAGGATTCCAACGGGAATGGACTCTGCGACGTACTTCTTGAGCTTGGCGTTCTTGGTCTTAAAGTACAGCGCCAAACCGGCACCGACCTGGCCGCCGCCAGCCATCATAAGGATGGGAAGCAGGTAATTGATACCCTTGGTAGCGCCGTCGGGATCGTTGAGCATAGCGTGGATCGGCGTGAGCGCCTGATGCAGGCCGACGGAAACCAGCGGCAAGAAGCCTGCCGACAGGATATAGCCGCCCAGGACGCCCAGCTTCTCGAAGATAAAGGTCAAAACGTTAAAGATGGCAGTCGTCAGCCATGCACCAACCGGCTGGATGACGAGCATCAGAGCAAAGGCGCCGATGATGAGCACCAGCAGCGGGGACAAGAACGTGTCGAGTGCGTTGGGCATAACCTTGCGAATCTGACGCTCCATCCAGGCAAAAAATGCGCCAGCGATGAGAGCCGCGATCATGCCGCCCGCTGCGGGGTTGTACTGCGCATTGGTGAGCGGCAGCAGAATGGCAGTGGCAGGATCAGCCGCGCCAGGCGCAAGCAGGGGCATGGCACTGTTGGCGATGCACATCATGCCGGCGATGCCGCCCAGCGCAGCGGAGCCACCAAACTCACGTGCCGCGTTATAACCCACCAAGATGGGCAGATAGGCGAACAGGGCCCAGCCCATGGAACGAATGCCCTGGTACCACCACTCGCCTGCAAGCGCGCCTGCCGTCGAGACGTTAATGACGTTGCAGATACCGTTGATGAGGCCAGCCGCAATGATGCCGGGAAGCAGGGCGACGAAGACATTGGAAATCTTCTTGAGGAAGGCCTGAACCGGCTTGGACTCGTACTTGGCTTTCTGCGCGGCCTTGTTTGTGGCCGCAGCGTCAACCACGCTCTCGTCGGCAACGCCTTTCGCAAGGCCGGTGAGCTTGGAGAACTCCTCGAGCACCTTATTCACCTTGCCCGGACCCAGCACGATCTGCATCGTGTCGTCCTCGACCAGGCCCATCACGCCGTCGAGCGCCTTAATACCCTCCGTGTCGACGTTGCCCGTGTCTTTGACGGTCACGCGCAGGCGCGTCATGCACGCCGCGTTTGCGAGCACGTTGTCTTTACCGCCCAAAAGGTCCAGCAGCTTTTGAGCCAGCTCTTTGTTCGTCATAACTCCTCCTTGTATTGGGTATCTCGTCTAGATGTCATATCAGCTCACGCCGTGCACCTATTGGACATCGGCATTGCTCTTCTCATGGCCACTCACCGCAGTACGGACATGGCCGTGCGCCCGTTCAAGAGCTACCGCAGCCTGCTCGGCATCGCAGTCCAACAGCACCGAGACAATAGCGGTTTTTACGTGGCCGCCGGCATCCGCAAGCGCCTGAACAGCGCGCTCGCGCGTGCAGCCGGTCGCCTCCATCACGATGTTCTGGCCGCGCACCACCAACTTCTCGTTCGTCTGCTGCACATCGACCATCAGGTTTTGGTATACCTTGCCGATCTTGACCATGGCACCGGTCGAAATCATGTTGAGAATGAGCTTTTGAACCGTTCCCGCCTTGAGCCTCGTTGAGCCGGTCAGCACCTCGGGACCGGGCACGGGCTCAATGGCAAGATCTGCGCTCTCCCCGATCTTCGACCCTTGGTTGCAGGCAATTGCAATGGTCTTGCACCCAGTTGCCTTGGCGTACGCAAGGCCGCCCACCACATAAGGAGTACGGCCGCTTGCCGCCAGGCCAACGACAAGATCCTTGTCCGAGAGTCCACGCTCCCGCAGGTCGCTCGCGCCAAGCTCCTCGCTGTCTTCGGCACCTTCGACAGCCTTGATAAACGCCGTCTCGCCTCCGGCAATGAGCCCGACAATCAGATCGGGTGACACGCCAAACGTGGGCGGACACTCCGAAGCGTCGAGTACGCCCAGACGACCGCTGGTGCCTGCTCCCATGTAAAAGACGCGCCCGCCGCGCTCGAGTGTCTCAGCAGCCCAGTCGATTGCCATGGCAACCTGGGGCAACACTTTCGTGACCGACTGGACGGCACGAAGATCCTCATCGTTCATCGTCGTGACGATTTGCAGCGATGTCATCGTATCGAGGTCCATTGACCTTTGATTACGCTGTTCGGTCGTGAATTTTGTTAAATCGAGCATTTCATTCACCTCATCTTTCCTGTTTCTCGATGTAGTTTTGCTTTATGACATGCGTCGCCCGTTCGTAGCCGCTGGCAACGTAAGCAGCGTACAGGGCATCGACAACCATAAGCTGGGCCATACGCGAAGCCATGGCACCGCTGCGGACCAAGGGTTCACTCGCAGCGACGCCGAGCACGGCATCGGCCATGGTGGCAAGCTTGGATGATCCATCTACTTTGGTAACGGCCACAACGGGACAGTTGTGACGTTGAGCCTCGGCGGTGCAGTCCAGTACCTCTTGCGTCAAGCCCGAGTAGCTAAAGGCGATTGCCATATCGCCCTCATGCATGTTCTTGGCACATAAGAGCTGATCATGCCAGTCGTCGTACAGATGGCACTCTTTGTCGACACGCATGAGCTTTTGCGCCAGGTCGTGCGCGACCAAACGAGAGGCACCAATACCGAACAGATTGACCGCGCGTGCCCGCTTAAGACGGGCCGCGCATCGCTCCAAGACGGTGTAATCGAGCGTTCGCGCCGTCGGCTCGATTGTGCGCACGTTGCTTTTCATCACCTTCCCCACGATACGTTCGACGCTGTCATCCATGGAGATGTCCTCGAGGGCTACGTCTTTCTTGTCACCTAAGAGCGCCAGCTCGGCAATCAGTTCGCGCTGGAACTCCTTGTAGCCCGCAAAACCCAAACGCTTGCAAAAGCGCAAAATGCTCGAGGGCGAGGAGAACGTGACATCGGCAAGACCGCGGACGGACAGCCCGACCACCTCGTGCGGATGAGCGCTTACATATGCGATGACATTGCGTTCCGCCGGGCTCGCGCTGAGCTCACGCTCGCGAAGCCGCAAAAGCAATCCGTTTGCCATCTCAAACACCTCCGTTGAGAAGAATTAAAGACCAACGAACGATTCGTACCGGATACAAACAGCTTTTGCGGTACATTGTGCCGCATCGTGGCGCACAAAGGGCGAGCGTTCTACCGCTCGCCCCTCAAATCCGACCGCTCGGAAATACGCGCGACACAAAATAATTCAACGAGGTCGCATTATCAGAAACGGGTTTGTTACCGGCTAGCGCCTCGCATGGGCGCCGATCGGCCGAGTCACATGGCGCACCAACGCCGCTGCCAGCAATACCAACAGCATGGCGGTGACATAGCCCGCAGCATCGAATCCTAAATCGATAACGTCGAAATGCCTGCCGGGAACAAAGATCTTATGCACCTGGTCACCAACGGAGCAGGCAGCGCAAAAGAGAAACACAGGCACGCAACGGGAACACACACTCCATGGACGCCTGGAAAAGCAGACCACGAACACCGAGGCGAACAATCCGACGAAGAAAAACTCTACGGTATGGGCGACGCGACGGACGTTTGCGCCTACCCACATGCGAATGGAAGCAAGTCGGCCAGACCGGACATTCGAGGCAGCCGAATCGGCGCCCCCGGTCACTCCGTTCTCCGTCTGGGCTTCACCCGTGGCATCGGCAGCCTGAACGCCCGTAGCCTGACCCTCCACCACACGCGCGGTGGACTCGCTCAGCAACGACGTCTGCACCGCGTTTTGCTCCGTCAGCACCCAGATGCCCGCCAGCGTTGCAGCGAACAGAACGATCGCGGTCCATCCGATTATTTGTTTTACGCGAGCCAAGGGCCAACCTCCTTTTTTGAATATCAGCGAGTGTAGCCCCAAATGGCATCGTCACCGTATCAAAATTTGAATCGCAACAGGAAGCGACAAAGCGACGCAAACCCCTACCCCGCCTCGCGCATCCAGCGATCGAACGTCCCCACGTACACGCCCAGGTATTTTGCTGCCTGGCTGCGGGTAATATCGCCTGCCTCATAGCTATCGCGCACCAGCTCAAACTGAGGAGGGCACGGCTTGCGAGGTCGACCGAAACGGACCCCTCGCGCTCGCGCCGCTGCAATTCCCTCCGCCTGGCGCCGATGGATATTCTCGCGCTCCACCTGCGCCACGTAGCTCAGCAGTTGCAGCACAATATCGGCAATCAGGGTGTTGGTCACATCCGGCGCGCCGCTGGCCCTAGCGCGCGTGTCAAGCAATGGCATGTCCAACACCACAATGGCAACCCCGAGCTCCTTGGTAATGCGTCGCCATTCCTCAAGAATCTCGGAGTAATTACGGCCAAGTCGGTCGATAGAAAGCACCACCAGCACGTCCCCGTCCCCCAGGACGTGTAGCAGCTCGCGATAACGCGGTCGATCGAAGTCCTTGCCACTCGCATGGTCGGCATAAATATTCGCCGAGCCCACGCCATAGGCGCCCAGCGCATCCAGCTGCCGATTCAGATTCTGATCGCGCGAACTCACCCGCGCATAACCGTACACCGTCGCCATCTCATCCCCGCTTTCTTGTAAACCTGCCAAAAAGGGACAGGTTTATTGTGGTAGGTTTTACCTCTCAAATAGCAGGTAAGCGGGCGGCCGAGCAGGCGGCAAGGTAGTCACGATTCAAATGCGAAGGGCGGTCCCGAAAGGCCGCCCTCCGCTCCCCCACCATGAGTCGGGATTTGGCTAATGGATAAGCTTAAAGTCCAAGTGCCCACGCGTGGTATTGACGCGCGAGACCTCGATAATCACGCGCTGGCCCAGTTCATAGCGAGTCCCCGTGTCGGCGCCCGTCAGCGTAAGCGCGTCCTCGTCGAACTCGAACCACTCGTTGCCCAGGCTCTTAATTGAAACCAGGCCCTCGACCTGTGTTAGGTCCAAGCGCACAAAGAGGCCCATGCTGCTAACCCACGAGACGGTTCCGGCATAGCGCTCACCCAGACGGTCCTCATAGTACTGGGCAATCTTGATCTTTTGCGTCGCATGGCTGGCGGCATCTGCCGCGCGCTCGGCATCGCTACATGCGCGGCAGATCTGCGGCAGAATGCGCGACAGCGACTCGCGCCCCTTGCCGATCAGCCGCGGCGTACGGACCAAGGCGTCCTTGCCGCCGAGCTGCTCATAGGCCAACTGCAGTTTGAGCACGCGGTGCACCACCAGATCGGGGTAGCGACGGATGGGACTCGTAAAGTGACAGTAGCACGGCGCGGCGAGCGCAAAGTGGCCCTCGTTGCGCGGCTTGTACAGCGCGCGCTGCATGCTGCGCAGAAGCAGCGTGTTGACGAGCGGTGCGTTGGCCGTACCGGCGGCAGCATCAACTGCAGCCTGCAGCTCATCGGGGCTCCCCAGGGCAATACCGGCAGCACGGCGATCGTCGATGATGCCTAGCTGCGCCAGCGCAACGGCAGCACCGTGCAGGCTATCGGGGCTCGGATCCTCATGCACGCGATAGCAGGCCTCGATATCACGGTCTGCCAGCCACTCTGCAACGCACTCGTTGGCGAGCAGCATAGCTTCCTCGATAAGCGACGTGGCACACGAACGTTCACGCGCCACAATCTGCACGGGCACTCCGTCCTCATCCAATAGAGCGCGAATCTCGGCCGTGTCAAAATCGACTGAGCCGCGGGCGCGACGAATGCGACGGCGAAGTTCGGCGAGTTCGTTGGCGGCGACAAGGAAATCGCCGAGGTCGACGTTGTAGCCGCGGGCGGCCTCCTCGCACGCAAGACCGCGCTCAAGCGCTTCCTCGCGCGAGGCCTCGGCAGCCGCAACATCCTCGGCTGCACCCTCCAGCACCGAATACTCAACCGCGCCGGCACGCACCAGCAGCGCCTCGGCGCCGTCATAGTCCATACGCACACGCGAGCGAATCACGCTGGGATACGGATCGTAATGCCGCACGCGACCCTGCGCATCGAGCTCGATATCGACGGTAAACGCAAGACGGTCCTCATCAGGGCGAAGCGAGCACAGGTCACAGGACAGGCGTTCGGGCAGCATGGGAAGCACGCGATCGGCCAGATACACCGATGTCGTACGATGGCGAGCCTCAAGATCGATATGCCCGTCCCAAGCCACATAGTGTGAAACGTCGGCGATATGCACACCCAGCTTGTAGCCACCCTCGGGCGTGCGCTCCAACGAAATGGCATCGTCAAAGTCGCGCGCGTCGACCGGGTCGATCGTGATGACAAAGCGGTCGCGCAGATCGCGGCGGAGTGGGTCCTTAAGCGCCGCGGACACATCGAGCGAAAGCCCCTCGGCCTCGTCCAGCGCGGCCTCGGGATAGCTATCGGTATAGCCGTAACGCGCCATCACATATTGAACGCCCAAATCGGGCGCGTCATCTCCGCCAATGCGGCGTTCGATCGTCACGGTGCCCGATTCCAGGCGCGTCGGGTAGGTCAAAATGCGCGCGACAACGGCATCACCCGGGTGGACACCCAGACGATCCGCCGAGGTATCCTCGGGCAAAATGAAGAAGTCGGCCTTCAAGCGCGAATCGAGCGGCTCGATCACACCGAGCGGACCGGCGGTCTGGTACGTACCCACCACGCTTATGGCTGCGCGCTCAACTACGCCCTCGATCACGGCGCGACGCTCGCCATGCGGGCTATTCTTAATGCTCACGGCAACGGTATCGCCGTCCATGATCTCACGCTTGCCGCGACCCATGACCTTGTAGTCGCCATTCTCGGTTATGACATAGGCACTGTGCTCATGGAGCTGCACGCGCCCGGTCAGGCTCGGACGGCGTTCGCTGCGCACCGGCCCGCGCTTATTGCGAGCTCCACGCTTATGCTTGTTATTGCGCCCCATGGCGCCTCCTAACTATCGATTGCGAACTCCAAAGAGTCTACCCAAATGATTCGCTTTCCTGCCGTCCCCTAGGGATCAAAAAACGGGCCGCCCCATAAGAGACGACCCGTTGGAAGGGGTGAATTCCAGGCATGCTTACACGCGCAGGTAGCGGCGCATGGCGATGGCAGAACCAAAGAGACCGATAATCACGCCGACCAGAATCAGCGCAGCATAGGTCACCAGGTAGTACTGCATCGGCAGGGCAAACGACATCCAGCCGATGCTCTCCTGCAGACGCGGAATCATCAAATTGCGCAGCAGCTCCAGAACGCCGATGGAAAGCAGCGAGCCCAAAATGGCCTGCAGCACGCCCTCGGTGATAAACGGGCCACGAATGAAGCCGTTGCTGGCGCCGACCAGACGCATAATCGCAATCTCACGACGACGCGCCGTGATGGACAGGCGAATCGTGTTGTTGATAAAGATGAACGCGATAAAAGTCAGCAGGCCAACGAGCACCACGGCGGCGATGCGGATGTAGTTGGTCACCTGGAACAGGCGGCTCACTTCCTCCTGGCCGTACAGCACGCTCGCGTTGACGTCGCCGTCATCCGCGATCTTCTGGAAATCGGCATCCTTCTTGAGCTTCTTTGCCGTGCTCTCGACCTTGGACGGATCGTCCATCTCAATAGCGAAGGAAGCCGGCAGCGGGTTCTGGCCATCGAGCGCGCTCATGGTGGCGTCGGCGTTGCCCGACATCTTGCTCGTATACTCGGCCAGCGCGTCGTCCTTGTCCTTATAGGTCACGGACTTGACGTTATTCCACGTCTTAAGCTCGGCCTCAAAAGCCTGAACATCGGCCTGATCGGCGTCATCACTAATGAACGCGTTGATGACAACCTGATCCTCGACGGTGCCGATCACGGAGTTCAGCATCGCAGAGCCCATGATGAACAGGCCGATGATAAACAGCGAAAGGAAGATCGTGATGACGGCGCCGAGCGAGGTAGTCCAGTTACGGAAGAAGTGGCTGATTGCCTCTTTGAAGGAGTAGCCCACGTTAGTTGGTGCCATAGTTGCCGTAACCTCCCCTCTCCTGGTCGCGGATGACGTGGCCGCCCTCGAGGGCGATCACGCGACGGTGCATGCTATCGACCATCTCGCGGTCGTGCGTGGCGACGATCACGGTGGTGCCGGTGCGGTTAATACGCTCAAGCAGCTTCATGATGCCCAGCGAGATCGCCGGGTCGAGGTTGCCCGTGGGCTCGTCGCAGATCAGCAGCGGCGGACGGTTGACCATAGCACGGGCGACGGCAACGCGCTGCTGCTCGCCACCGGAAAGCTGGTCGGGCAGCGAGTCCATCTGATCGGCCAGACCGACCAGACGCAGCACCTCGGGCACCTGGCTGCGAATGACGCCCTTGGGCTTGCCGATGCACTGCAGGGCAAACGCCACGTTTTCGTAGGCGGTCTTTTGCGGCAGAAGCTTAAAGTCCTGGAACACGGCGCCAATCTGGCGGCGCAGGAACGGAACCTTACGGTTCTTGATCTTCATGAGGTCCTGACCGGCAACCAGGATGCGGCCGCTCGTCGGCTTGACGTCGCGGTTGAGCGTCGACAGCAGCGTGGTCTTACCCGAGCCGGAGTGACCGACCAGGAAGACGAACTCGCCCGGATAGATCTCGATGTTGATGTCGTCGAGTGCAGGCTTGTTAGGCTGTGCCGGATAGATCTTGGTGACATGCTCCATAAGGATGACGGGCTCGACACCGGCCTGCTTGGCCATCTTCTTGCGGCTGGCCTGCGGATCGATGGGCGCAAACACCGACGTGAAATCGGGGTTGTTGAGCGCGTTATCGAGGCTTGCGACCTCGGCTGCCTGATCGCTCTCGACCACCGGGGCAGCAGGCTGCGTGGGGTCGGGAATAGCGGCAAAGAGACCGGACTGCGCAGGCTGAGGAGCCGGCGTCGCAGGGGCCAAGGGGTCGGGAATGCCGGCCATGGTAGGCTGCGGCGTGGCGGCACCAGCCTGAGGCTGCTCCACGCGAGCGGTCACGGCCTGAACGGGCTCAAAACCCGCCGTGCCGGAAAGCGCGACATCGCTGGTTGGATTGTAGGCAAAGGGATCGGATGCCGGCTGTGCCTGATCTGCCGGCTGAGCGGGGGCCTGAGCAACAGGCTGGCCCTCTGAATCCGGAGTGGCGAAACGACTGCCCTGGACGCCTGCCTGCGTCTTGGGGGCATCATCGCCCGCACCGGAGGTACGGAAGTGGTTACCCACTGGTGCTCCTTATCGTCGTGCGTTTAAACTACATGAGCGCTTTGTATTTTAGCAGCATTAGCTTTGCTGCACATAAGAAGCATGGCGTGCTTAGGGATCCCGTCGGCCGTGCACAGGGTTACTCTCCAAATCGTCCTCGGACATGTCGGAGCCCCCGCTGCGCACTACGTGCGGCGGGGGCTCCTCCGTCCTGCGGAAAGATTTGGAGAGTAACCCTGTGTCCGGCCTGCGATAACTAAGGGGTCGCCGCGTTTTACTTGGGGTGCTGCATATACAAAGTTGGAAGGGTCTGAATTGCGCTTTGTCGATATATGCCCTTTTCCCTGATGGGACCGTGCTTGAGGGGCGTCTTCATAAGTTGCGGTGAAATAGGGACTGTTTTACCAGTTAAAAGGTCTAATCAGTCCTTATTTCACCGCAACTGAAACAGGGGCGCTCTCCAAGAGAGCGCCCCTGCCGGGTTTCCATAGTTCTGGCGAAGCAGTCCTTGAGATCCGCCTTGCCTTATGCCAAGAACTCCTTGGTGGTCGCCACGATGTTGGCGGCGTCCAGGCCGTACTTGTGCAGGAGCTCGGCACCCGGGCCGGACTCGCCGAAGGTGTCGTTGACACCGATCTTCTTAAGCGGCGTCGGGCACTGTTCGCACAGGACGTCGGCGACGGCGCTGCCCAGGCCACCGATCACGGAGTGCTCCTCGACGGTCACGACGTGGCCGGTCTTGGTGGCGCTCTTGACGATCAGGTCGGCATCGATGGGCTTGATGGTGTGCATGTTGATGACCTCGGCATCGATGCCCTCGGCAGCAAGCTGCTCAGCGGCCTCGAGCGCCTCGCCGACCATCAGGCCGCAGGCGATGATGGTGACGTCGGTGCCCTCGCGCATGACGATGCCCTTGCCTACCTCGAACTTGTAGGTCTCGGGGTCGTTGATAACCGGCGAGGCCAGACGGGCGAAGCGCATATACACGGGGCCGTCGCACTCGTAGGCGGCGCGCGTCACGGCGCGGGCCTCGACATCGTCGGCGGGAACAATCACGGTCATGCCGGGGATGACGCGCATCAGGGCGATATCCTCGCAGCACTGGTGCGTGGCACCATCCTCGCCCACCGAGATACCGGCGTGCGTGGCACCAATCTTAACGTTAAGGTGCGGGTAGCCGATGGAGTTGCGGACCTGCTCAAAGGCGCGGCCGGCGGCGAACATGGCAAAGCTGCTCGCGAAGGCAACGCGACCGGTGGTTGCGATACCGGCGGCAACACCCATCAGGTTGCTCTCGGCAATGCCCACATCGAAGAAGCGGTCGGGGCAGGCCGCCTTGAACTTGCCGGTCTGCGTGGCGGCGGCCAGGTCGGCGTCGAGGACCACAAAGTCATCGTGCTCGTTGGCGAGCTCGACGAGGGCCTCGCCGTAGCTTACGCGCGTGGCGATTTTCTTGACGTCTGCCATCCTAGAGCTCCTCTCCGGCGGCCGTGAGCTCTGCCATGGCCTGCTCAAACTGTTCATCGTTGGGGGCCTTACCGTGCCAGCCCACCTGGTTCTCCATAAAGGAGACGCCCTTGCCCTTCATGGTCTCGGCGATAATGGCAGTCGGCTGACCCTTGGTGGCGCGGGCCTCGGCAAAGGCGGCGCGGATCTGATCGAAGTCGTTGCCGTCGGCGAGCTCCACCACGTGGAATTTGAAGGCGCGGAACTTGTCGGCGAGCGGCATGGGGTCGTTGACCTCCTCGACGGGGCCGTCGATCTGCAGGCCGTTGTGGTCGACGATCACGCAGAGGTTATCGAGCTGCTGGTTGCCGGCAAACATGGCGGCCTCCCAGACCTGGCCCTCCTCGCTCTCGCCGTCGCCCAGCAGGGCGTAGGTGCGATAGTCATCGCCCCAGTGCTTGGCGGCAACGGCCATGCCCACGGCGGCGGAGATGCCCTGGCCGAGCGAACCGGTGGACATGTCGACGCCCGGGGTGTCGTTCATGTTGGGATGGCCCTGCAGGTGGCTGCCGATATGGCGCAGCGTCTCGAGATCCTCCTTGGGGAAGAATCCGCGCTCGGCGAGCACGGCGTACAGACCAGGCGCGCAGTGACCCTTGGAAAGCACGAAGCGATCGCGGTCGGCCTTGCGGGGGTCGGCCGGGTCGACGTTCATTTCCTCAAAGTACAGATAGGTCATGATGTCGGCAGCGCCGAGCGAACCGCCCGGATGGCCGGACTTGGCAGCGTGCACGCCGGTGACGATGCCCTTCCTTACCTCGTTGGCAACCTTTTTGAGCTCTTCGTCGCTCATTGTGCCTTCCTTTCATCCTCTTTAGACAAAATGCGCACGGCACAGAAGGTCGTCCCAACCCAGCCGCGATGCACGTACGCCATTCATTATGCTGGAAACTGGAAGCTTTACCAGAGTATTTATCATTATTTAAGCAATTTAGCAGGCAGAACCGCTGATGAAACGGTTTACCAATGTGAACGTCTTTTGGATGGAACGCAGTCGGCCCTACGCGTTAATGTCCTTGAAGCCCTCGCCGAAGGTTTCCGTGACATCGGCCACCGTCACAATAGCATGCGGGTCGCGCTCACGCACAATGGTCTTGAGCGTGTTGAGCTCGCGGCGGCTCACAATGACCATGATCACTGGCTTCTCGGCACCCGAGTACATGCCGGTCGCCTTAAACTTGGTGCAGCCGCGACCCAGGCCATACATGATGTCGGCCGCGATATCGGGAAACTTGTCCGAGATGATGAGTACCATACGGCGCCTGTTGCCGCCGTCGACCACGGCATCGATCACGTAGCCGCTAATGACCATCGAAAGGCCCGCATACAGCGCGTTTTCGACCGAGAAGACCGGGGCCGACAGCGCGCAGACGGCAACGTCGATCGCCATGACGGTGGAGCCCACCGGTAGTGACGTATTGCGCGAGATAATCTGACCGATAGTGTCAGAGCCGCCAGTGTTGGCACCGGCGCGCAGCACCATGCCGTAGCCGATACCCGTGATAATGCCGCCCCACATAGCGGGCAGCATCAGATCGGCATGCGCCAGCGGCGCCACAAACGGAGCAAACAGGTCGGTGAAGAAGCCCAGCAGCACAAAGCCCGTCGCCGTCTGGACCACGTAGAACATGCCACCCTCGCGCATAACGACCAGCAGCAGCAAGGCATTCATCACGATGGTTTGAATACCGACAGGCAGCGAGATGCCATGCGAGGCGCCAACCGCCTGGATAATCGTGGCGAGGCCCGTAACGCCGCCGGCAGCAAGACCGTTGGGGATCAAAAACAGGTCCGTCGCGATGGCTGCCAGGGCGCAGCCCAGCATAATCTTGGGCAGATCGTGAAAGAAGTTCAGCGAAAGAATGCGCTTGATGTCCAGACGATATGCCATGCTGCCTCCCTCAAAAAAGCGCACCCAAACGAGTGCGCCTTGAACTTCTTACTGTATTCGATTCTACCGATTCACCGAGCAAATACCACCCCTGCGAAGTGTTTGCATCGACCCGGAGCCTACCATGTGCCTAGGCGCCCGAGCCTTCCGCATCGGCGTTGCCAGTCGCCCAGCGATGGTAGCCGATCACAAACGGATCCAGATCGCCATCGTCGAGAACGGCCTCGACGTTGCTGGTCTCCACGCCCGTACGCAGGTCCTTGACCATCTGATACGGGTAGAGCACGTAGCTGCGAATCTGGTTGCCAAAACCGATCGTGGTCTTTGGCCCGCGGATCTCGTCGAGCGCCTCGGCACGCTTCTCGAGCTCGATCTCGTACAGACGGGCCTTGAGAATCTGCATGCACGCGGCCTTGTTTTGAATCTGGCTGCGCTCGTTTTGGCAAGTGACAACGATGCCGCTGGGAAAATGCGTTACGCGTACGGCGGAGTCGGTGGTGTTGACGCCCTGGCCGCCCGGGCCGCTCGCGTGATACACGTCCACGCGGATATCGTCGGGACTGATCTCGATGTCGATATCGTCAGGCAGCACGGGAATGACCTCGACGCCGGCAAACGTGGTCTGGCGGCGCTTCTTGTCGTCGGTGGGGCTGATGCGCACCAGACGGTGGACGCCGGCCTCGGCGCGCAGCATGCCAAACGCGTCCTTGCCCTCGACGGTAAAGGTCGCACGGTCGATGCCGATGACCTCAGCCGCGGGGCAGTCGTTAATCGTGACCTTCCAGCCGCGACGCTGGCAGTACTTCATGTACATCTTAAAGAGCATGAAGGTCCAGTCCTGCGCCTCCAGGCCACCCTGTCCGGGCTTGATGGTCACAATCGCGTCGCCGTGATCGAACTCACCGGTAAACCAGCTCGAAAGCTCGAGCTCGTCGATAGCGCGGGCCAGGCGTTCTGCCGTAGCGGCAGCCTCCTCGCGCAATGCGGCGGCATCGGGGTCGTCGCCCATCTCCTCGGCAAGCTCCAGCGCCGCACGGGCGTCGGAAAGCTCGCCGCGCGCGGTGTCCACGGCAGCGATATCTTCCTTGGTGCGCGCAATCTCCTCCATGGTGGCACGGGCGGCGTCGGCGTCATCCCAAAAGCCAGGGGCAACACTTTTGGCCTCGAGCTCGGACACGCGGGTACGCTTCTCGTCCAGGTGGAGATACGACTCGACCTCGCCGAGCCGGTCCGCAAACGCGTCCAGCTCGGCGGGCGTTACCTCTAAAGCCTCAGCCATTAACGATTCCTGCCGTGGCAGTACTTAAACTTCTTGCCGCTACCGCAGGGGCACGGGTCGTTGCGGCCCACGTTGACGTACGGATCGTCGCTCTCGGACTTGCGGTAGGTGGTCACCTTGCCACCGTTGTTGACAGCAGCCGGACCACCCTGGACAGCCGTGCGGGCCTGCACCTGCGCCTGCTTGCGCAGCACCGAGTCGCCGTTGTCACCATCGACATCGGCGGGGCCGGAGAAGCGCGCACCCTCGAGCGCGGGGTCCTCCTTGTGCTCCACGGCGTGCGGGGCGGCCTTGATCTCGATGCGCAGGACGGTGCGCAGGTAATCCTCGTACATGGTGTCGACGAGCATCTGGAACGCGCTGTAGGCCTCGGTCTTGTACTCGACCAGCGGGTCGCGCTGGCCAAAGCCGCGCAGGCCGATACCGGTCTTAAGGTAGTCCATCTCCTGCAGGTAGTTCATCCAGCGGGTGTCGATGACGCGCAGCATAACCTGGGTGTTGAGCTCGCGCATCAGGTCCTCGCCCAGACGCTTGGCCTTCATGTTGTAGCACTTCTCGACGTAGGCCAGGACATCGGCAGCCAGGGCCTCAAAGTCCTCGTCGGGGAACTTGGGCGTATCGATATGCCCGGTCAGCTCCACGACCCACTTGCGCAAGCCCTCAAGATCGCGCTCGCCATCGTGGCTGTCCTTGGTACAGAACTCCTGCACGCAGCGGTACACGGTGTCGTGCATGACCTCGGTGATGTGGTCGGTCAGGTCCTTGCCATCCAGAATCTTGTTACGCTCGGCGTAGATGACCTGGCGCTGCTTGTTCATGACGTCATCGTACTCGAGGACGCTCTTACGCATGGAGAAGTTGATGCTCTCGACCTTGTGCTGGGCGCTCTCGACGGCCTTGGAGATGATCTTGTGCTGGATGGGCATGTCGTCGCCCATGTCGGCCGTGACCATCATCTTGGAGACACGATCCATCTTGTCGCCGCCGAACAGGCGCATGAGGTCGTCCTCGAGCG
Source organism: uncultured Collinsella sp. (assembly GCA_900542305.1). GTDB lineage: Bacteria > Actinomycetota > Coriobacteriia > Coriobacteriales > Coriobacteriaceae > Collinsella. The sequence goes on from UQMU01000022.1 coordinate 36,891, forward strand.
ACAGGTAGAACTGGGTCTCGCCCGGATCGCCCTGACGACCGGAGCGACCGCGCAACTGGTTGTCGATACGACGGGACTCATGGCGCTCGGTGCCGATGACGGTCAGGCCGCCGGCGGCAAGCACGCGCTCGCGCTCGGCCTTGCAGGTCTCCTTGGCCTCGGCGTTAAACTGCTCGAGTTGCTCGGGCGTCACGTCCTCCATGGTCAGACCCTCGTACTCAAGGCGCTCGCGCACCAGCTCGTCGGGGTTGCCACCCAGCAAAATGTCGGTACCACGACCGGCCATGTTAGTAGCGATGGTCACGGCGCCGTAGCGTCCGGCCTGGGCAACGATATGGGCCTCGCGCTCGTGATGCTTAGCGTTGAGGACCTCGTGCGCGATGCCGCGCTTGGTAAGGGCGGCCGACAGCTTCTCGGAGCTTTCGATGGAGACGGTGCCCACCAGGACCGGCTGGCCCTTGGCGTGACGTCGCTCGACGTCGTCGGCAACGGCGTTGTACTTGGCCTGGATGGTGCGGTACACCAGATCCTCGTGGTCAACACGCTGAACGGGCTTGTTGGAGGGGATGACCTCGACGGGCAGCTTGTAGATCTCGCGGAACTCGGCGTCCTCGGTAAGCGCCGTACCGGTCATGCCGGAGAGCTTGTCATACAGACGGAAGTAGTTCTGCAGGGTGATGGTGGCCAGCGTCTGGTTCTCCTCGCGCACGAGCACGCCCTCTTTGGCCTCGATGGCCTGGTGCAAGCCCTCGGAATAGCGGCGGCCTTCCATGATGCGACCGGTGAACTCGTCGACGATCTTGACCTCGCCGTTAGTGACCACGTACTGCTTGTCGCGATGGAACATGTACTGAGCCTTCAGCGCCTGCTGCAGGTGGTTGACCAACTGGCCCGAAAGGTCGGCATAGATGTCCTCGATGCCCAGGCGGCGCTCGATCTTCTTAAGACCGCGCTCGGTGGCGGCGATGGTGTGCTTGGCCTCGTCCATGACGTAGTCGCCCGTGGGCTCGACGTCCTCGGTGGCGGTGAGCATGTCGTGCGACACGTCCTCACCGCGCTCCAGGCCGCGCACGGCACGCGCGAAGTCCTTGTAGGTGCTGGCGGACTTGGTGCCGGCGCCCGAGATGATGAGCGGCGTTCTGGCCTCGTCGATCAAGATGGAGTCGACCTCGTCGACGATGGCGTAATGGTGGCCGCGCTGTACGCGCTGCTCGGGGCGGGTGACCATGTTGTCGCGCAGGTAGTCGAAACCGAACTCGGAGTTGGTGCCATAGGTGACATCGGCCTGGTAGGCCGGGCGCTTGAGTTCGAGCGGCATGTTGTTCTGGAGCAGACCGACGGTCATTCCCAGGTACTTGTAGATGCGGCCCATCCACTCGGAGTCGCGCTTTGCCAGGTAATCGTTGACGGTAACGACATGCACGCCCTTGCCGGCGATAGCGTTGAGGTAGCCGGCCAAGGTGGAGACCAGGGTCTTGCCTTCGCCGGTCTTCATCTCGGCAATATGACCCTCATGAAGCGCCATGGCACCGATGAGCTGTACGTCAAAGTGACGCATGCCCGTGATGCGCTTGGAAGCCTCACGCACGGTGGCAAAAGCCTCGGGGAGCATGTCGTCGAGCGACTCGCCGTTGGCGTAACGCTCACGGAACTTATCGGTCTGGGCGCGGAGTTCCTCCTCGGTCATCTTCTCAAACTGGGGCTCAAGACCGTTGATCTGGTCGACGATCTTGTAGTAGCGCTTAAGGTCCTTATCGGATCCAAAGGACAGCAGCTTTGACATGAATCCCATGTGGTTTTCCTTTTTGGCCATCGCCCACGCCATGCAGCCTCGGGCGAGTTAAACACAGATAAATGTACTTTAGCCAAACAGGACGCGGCCTATACGGTCGACCTCGACCGCCACGTAATAACTACGACCAACCTGCCAAAAAGGGACTGGTTTATTTTGGCAGCTTTTATCTGGGAAAACGCTGTCTCTCTGCCATTTGGTGCAAACCAACCTGTCCCCTTCGCACCAATCTGGTGCAATGGGGACAGGTTGGTTTGCACCAATAAAATGAAAAGGGCCGCGCACCCAAACGGATGCGCGGCCCTCATGCCATGAATGCGAGTGTTTCCGCGGCGAGCTATTTACTCAGCAGCCTCGGTGGTCTCGGCCTCGGCAGCAGCCTCCTCGACGGGAGCCTCTGCGGGAGCCTCGGCGGCCTGCTTGGCAGCCTCCTCGGCAAACTTAGCGGCACGCTTAGCCTTCTCGGCAGCCTTAGCCTCAGCGGCGGCCTTGCGAGCGGCCTCGGCCTCAGCAGCCTTGGCGGCCTTGGCAGCCTTGGCCTCCTCGGCCTTCTTGAGCTGGGCGGCAGCGGCGCCACCGAACTTGTCGGCGAAGCGCTGGACGCGTCCACCGGTGTCGACGAACTTCTGCTGGCCGGTGTAGAACGGGTGGCACTCGTTGCAAAGCTCGACCTTCATCTCGGACACGGTAGCGTGCGTCTTGAAGGTGTTGCCGCAGGAGCACGTCACCGTGCACTCGACATACTGGGGATGGATACCCTGCTTCATGGTAGGACTCCTTATTGGTCAGGCGCTGGTTACCGATCAGCGCATAAGGCGTCTTGGTTTCCGACCAAGACAACAAACTCGGCTATGGTACCACGGCACCGCGTGTCCCACAAAAGGTTCACGGTCTTTTCGGCACAACACGGGCTGGCCCTTAAGGATCTGACGCGTATCGGAAGACCGACGCTGCCTCTGCGGCATCGTTCACGCGCCACGCCCGCAGCAGCAGGCGAGATGTCTCGATATCCCTCATTGGCAACCTCCGTCTCAGGGCCTCAGGAGCGATTGCACGTCTCATCGGCAATTGTGGGGGCGAGCCCAGGCACCAGCCCCCGAGAGCGGGCGCCTACATATCTTCTCAGATGTCCGCACGAGTAATTCAACTCATAAGGACTGGCTATCCCTAACCTGTGACACAATCCCAAACGCACAGAACAGAATCATCAGCCCAATCATCGCATAAGAGGCAGCCGAACCTTCAAGCACTATTCCACAAAGAACAATCTCCGCGCCGCCAATGAGCACTGTTATCAGGCGCTCTGCCTTTTTGCTCCCGGCGCTCGCATGAAAAGGCGGCAAAGCGCACAAAATCACATATAGCCCGGGAAGGGAATACGGGATCGATAGTCCAACCCCTCCATCAACTGCAGTGTTTTGCGTAAGAATCAACTGGACCCACACGGCAGTTATCACTGAACAGGTCGTCGATAAAAGAAGGCCAGAAATATAGCACGCAAGAAAGTTCCGTCGCATTCGAACGGAGAAATCCGCGAACTCCCTTCGCCGCGTGGAAACAATAAGGTACACAGAAATTGCAATAGAACCGATCAGAGAAAGCAGCGGAACAACCAGCAATTCAAACTTATTTCCCCATCGATCAACCACGCCCCCACTCCAATGAGCTGGAATTGTATCGGGGAGGGCCGACCAAGCCGCCCATAGGATGAGAAATGGAAGAATAGAGAGGATGAAGGATGATAACACTGCAGTATTTTTTGAGACTCTCATCGATTCCGCATCTCCTTGTGCGCCCGCATTCCACTCCGTCTTAAAACGACTGTAAATAATAACTTGAATGCAAATTTGTTTTAATTTTTACGTGCTCAAGCCCGGAGACCCGATGTGACCAAACCCGCAATTTCGACGTTAACAAACGCATGCGCGGGCTCTGCCAGCTCGCCATCAGGCGGATCGAGGGTTTCCGCCCCAAGGCCGCCGAGGTGCTGGAAGGAACCGAGGCCGAGGCCCTGGCCTACTCGGACTTCCCCTACGAGCACCACGTCGGGTTGCGTACCGACAACGTGCAGGAGCGCACCGACGCGAGCTCAAGTGCCGCAGCCGCGTGGTGCAAAACGCATCTCCACCGTTCCTTCGACTGAGAAAATGCCGCCCCCGGGGCCCGGGAGGGCCCCGGGGGCGTTCGGCTGACTGCGGAAACGGCCTATCCGCTCAATACATTCGGCTGGGATCGGAAATCAACCAAACTGAATCAGGTTCAGTTGACATCGTTAAATCATGACCACCCGCATAGCGGGTGGTCATGATTTAACGAACTGGACGTTTGACCGTAAGGGGAGGAGGGGACTGGCAAGGCCAGTCCCCTCCTCCCCCATGACGCTCGATTTGCATTTACGACTCGATGAAAGCCGGGCCGCTGGTTACCTTGTCAAATTCGAGCACCGACGTTCCGGTGTTCAAATAAAGGCTTCCTTGGTTTCCGTCTGCGGAGGCGTAAGCCAGGTGGACAAATCCGTAATCATCTCCTGATTGGTCGGCCAACATGAAGATGTTCGGATCGCCGGTTGTCTCAAATGAACCGTCGGTCACATTTCCATTGCTGTCGACGATTTGCCACCTGTTTTCGTCTTCCCCAAGGAAGGAGAGCTGGGTTAAGCCGGTCTCGTGGTCTCGGTACACTCCGTCTAGGCGGAACCCTTCGGAAATGCCATGTTTCAAGGTGTTCGCATCTTTTATGGATACGGCAGAGACTACGATTGCGGCTATCGCGACCAATAACGCCAGCGCAATGGGTATTTTGGCGGAGCCGGTCTTCATGTCATTCACCTCCCTCGTATGTATCGAGGTATTCCTGCTTGAGTGTTTGCGAGGACGACTTGATCTTTTCCACGAGCGTGCCGGCTTCGATGAAGTAGAACGAGTTGGTGAGGTCTGCCAGGTCGTCGAGCAGATGGCTTG
>UQMU01000023.1 GCA_900542305.1 uncultured Collinsella sp.
CGCACATGTGCGGATGAATGTGGGAGGTGTTCGGATGAAGTCGATAATCAAGGGTCATCTACCTCCTCGTCGACTATGAATTACACTCTTGCCATTCAGATGGTGCTTGAACTAGAACTAAATGAAGAAGACAGGAATGTAGCCCTCGGCGCAATCGCTGATCTAGATAAATCATCTAAAGGAGACGACAAGAAGGACTTTCTCGAAAAGGTCGAAAAGCTTTCGGCTATCGCAAAGAACGTTGGCCCATTAGCGTCAATTGTGATTCCGCTGATTGAAGTGGCTATAAAGCAATTTCTTGGTAATTAAATCAGTATGAAGACAAAGTGGTGGATGAGGACTATACGAGATATATTCACCTAGTGGTTTCAAAAATGTTTGATACAAACGGTAACGGAGTTTGGAAATGGAACCTAACCTATATGTAAAAGATCTCTACATCGAGGGTTTCAAAAAATTCGGATCACCAACTCATATTTCTCTATCTCCAGGCATTAACGTTCTCGCTGGTAATAATGATTCAGGCAAAAGCACAATTCTAGAGGCTCTTCATCTTGTACTGTCTGGTACATATCGCGGTACATCGCTCAATCAAGCTCTCACTCAAGATTTATTTAATGTTGACAACGTCAATTGCTATTTCAATACGCTGAAATGCGGGTCCGCTGTGATGCCGCCGTTAATTCGAATCGAAGCTACGTTCGATGGCAAAGATGACCATCAAATAGCAAAATTTGAAGGTGACTACAATGCTGGTAAACAAAAACAATCCGGAATTGGAATTTTAATTGCGCTTAATCGCGAAGAATTTGGGTCGGAATTTGATCAATACGTAAAAGGGCTTGAAGGAAATGCCCTGCCTATCGAATACTATCGCGTTAAAAGGTATACATTTGCGCGCAGCGGATTAGTTACTTCTTCATTAAAGCTTCGTTCTTGTCTGATCGACTCTTCTGGATTCTCAAGGACTGGAAGTCAGCAGTCTTATATATCGCATCTTGCAAAAGACGTTTTAGATCATGATGGTCAAATTTCAGTCCTTCAGGCATATCGACATTCTCGACTCCAATTTAATGAGTGCAATGCTGTTAGCGCTGCAAATAAAGTGTTATCCGACAAGGTTAATAGCCTATCGGGAAAAGCAGTCAGCTTCCGCAGCGATATGGGGAATAAGCGAGCATGGGAGTCCGGCGTAGTTGCGGCCCTTGATTCAATATCGTTTTCACATGCCGGTGCCGGATCTCAAAATATGGTTGAAGTCGAGTTGGCCCTAGCAAAAAACAGCGAAAACGGATCTAATGTAATTCTCCTCGAAGAGCCCGAAGCACACCTCTCGCACGCAAGTCTCAATAAGCTACTGAATGGTATTTGTGATGAATTGAATAGCCAGCAAGCTGTAATTACTACACACAGCAGCTTTGTAGCAAATAAGTTATATCTCGGTAATCTTCTTATGGTTGGCCCGGATGGCACTACTACCAGTCTCCGCAACGGTTGCACTGATGATACCTACCATTTCTTTGAAAAACTTCCAGGCTATTCAACGCTTCGCTTTTTGCTATGTAAAGCGTGTTTTCTTGTAGAAGGTGATTCTGATGAGCTCATAGTACAGAGAGCGTATATGGATTCCCATAACGGTCGCCTTCCCATTCAAGATGGCATAGAGGTTATTTCGGTCGGCAATTCTGGTTCCAGATTTCTACAACTTGCTGATGCGGTTTCTCAGTTCGCTGTCGCTTTGACCGACAATGACGGAAACATCGAGGCCAAAGAAAATCAATATAAGGCCTATAGTTTACTCGGCAAAGGCAAACCTGATGAGGACGCTAGAGTCGCCGTCAGTTTCCCAGAAAGACTGTTAAATCGAGGGTCAATTGACGGATACTCTTACAATACGCTTGAGCCTGAGCTAGTTGAAGCAAACGGGGTTGACTGCGTCAATCAGATATTGAGGAAAAGCTATAACACACGAGATAATCTGCTCCAATATATGAAAAGTCACAAAACTGAATGCGCGTACGAGTTTTTTAAAACAAGTACAGAAGTCAACTGGCCCGACTATATCACCCGTGCAATTGATTTCATTGATAGAGCCGTCGGGTGATTTAGATGTCCGGTATATTCTATGACGCCGCGGCGGGATCTGGTAAAACAACGTATCTCGCTAGATTGGCTGTCGAGCATCGTAATGGTCACGTGCTTCTCACAACATTCACTGATGCCAATAGCGAAGAACTAAACCGAGTTCTTCTAAATGAAGTTGGTAGCATCCCTGATACGATTGACGTCATGCCATGGTATACGTTCCTTCTAAACGAGTGCATAAGACCATTTCAGGGCGCATTTGGGGCGCTTGCAAATGAACCCATCGCCGGCATCGACCTCGTAAGCACCGCATCCGCATTAAGGACCAGGAAAACTGAATTGCGCCATTATGCTTGCCGACATAATGGCGATAACAAGATCAAAATATTTAGCGACAAACTTGCAGAACTCGCACTTTATATTAATGAGATTACAAACGGAGACGTTATCGATCGTCTATCTCGTTTATACACCATGATTTGTATTGACGAAATCCAAGATATGTCTGGTTATGATCTTGACCTTATCGCAAACATGCTTTGCGAAATTAGTGATATGCGCTTTGCTGGCGATCAGCGACAGGCAACTTTTCATACGGCAAGCGTCGCTAAAAACAAGTCGTATCGCAAATCGGGGTTTGGCAAATATATTAAGGACAAACGCCTTAATTGCACTGTCGATGTCGACACACTCCGATTCTGTCACCGTTGTCCTCAGATTATTGTGGATTTGGCTGATGCCCTGTATCCGGAGCTTCCGTCAACTATTTCGACAAGGGATAAATCTGAAGCTACATCCCAACAGCCCATAAAATTAGTTAGGGTTTCGGATGTTGTCAGTTACAGCAACCGTTATGGCGCCGTGAGCCTTGTCTATGACAGAAGGACAAAAACTCCTCCAGGGATTCAGACAAATAACATGGGCGCTGTAAAAGGGCTTTCTTTTGACAATGTTCTTCTTTTTCCAACTTCCAATATGCGGAGCTGGCTCTTTGACCATAGCACTAACCTATCTGAAGCCACGAAGGCGAAACTCTACGTTGCCATCACACGTGCAAGGTCAAGCCTAGCAATTGTAGTACCGGATGATTTCCAGCCTCAGGCGCTTGATGCATGGCATATATGGATGCCTGGCGACATTTACATGGAAAAGAGCTGATCGGGAAGTATTGATCGAAGTTATTCCTTAAACAAGGGCACAACAAACCTCGTTAGCAATCTAAATTAATTGATTTATCAAATAGGGGATTCACGGTGAACATAGATCCGAATTATTCGCTCGATTTATATTGTCAGTCTTATTGGGATTATTATTTGGCAATAGAGGAGCGATTCGCACATACGGAACGTTATTGCGCTTTTTCAGAGCAAAACCGTAATACATATTCTATTGAATATTTGACTCTCTATCTTGCATCGTGCGGTGAGATAGATTCCCTGGGAAAGGGGATTGTTCGTCAGTTATTTCCAAATGTAGACCTTAATAAATGCACCATAAACAAATGGGGCTATTATCTTGGGGAAGCTTTTCCTGATCTTGGAATTAAGACCGTTGAGTTTAAGGGAAAGTTCAAATTTCGACCTTTCGATGGCTGGAAGCAGATTAAAAGCGAGAATAAAAATGGCAGCGCATATTACAAACGCGCCGATAATTCGAAACCCCTAACTTGGTGGACCGACTACAACAGTGTCAAACACAACAGAGTAGTAATTGACGAGGATACGGGTACCGGTAATTTTGAGAAGGCAAGTCAGGGAAATCTTCTCAAAGCCATCGGTGCTCTATTTCTTATGAATAGACTAATGATGTTGAAAATCGACAAAGATGGCTACTCCTCAATAAAGCATTCGAGCCTTTTTAAGTTGTGTGGCTCAATTGATGAGGCTAAATCTACTTTGTTCTATAGCAGCGATGGCCACCCATGCATGCGTGTTGAGGAGCCTCCTTCGGAATAAGGAAATACGCCCCTTCCTTTCACCGGCTGGCAAAACGATTTACACCTAATTATGGGAGTCGATCACGGGTTATATCATCGTCTATTGTCCGATCTCACTACAATAATAACTGCTGCTACCAAGGCATTTCCTGGTACAGCTCCCATTGGCTCTTGCGAAGATCGGAGCGGTTATGTTTGCCACCGCGTTCCACACTAGAAGTCACTACATCCTGTTTACTGCCATGGCCTGCCTATGCGTTTTGCTGGGCGGGCCTTCTTATGCCGCGGGCGTGGACAGCCTGTTTATTGCGGGCGCCACGTACTACGAGCCGGGCGTGTCGGGCCCCGGGTGGGCCTGGACCGATGACGAACATCTGGAGCTCACCGGATATGCGGGCGAAGCTATCGGCGCCGACGGCGACTTGGTGGTGACGCTTATGGGGCAAAACTCCTTGGTCGAGACGCATGCGCTCGATGCGGACATTTCCATGAGCGGCATGGAGGTGTGGGGGAACCTTACGCTTCGCGGTTCCGGCTCGCTCGCAGCGACAGGTTCGCAATGCGGGATCCATGTGTCTCAGGCGCTAGTGGTGGACAGCTGCACGGTCGATGCCAGGGCCGACGGGGCAGGCGTTATTGACCAGACTGTTGCCGGCATTGCTGCAGGTAGCTTGACCGTACGCGGCGGCGGGCGCGTTGTTGCCGCGGGCGCGGGATCCGATGCAGGCTTGCGCTTTTATGGCGTGCGCTTGCTCGACGAGGGGTTTGGTGCTGACGTTGCGAGCGAGGCACTTGTCGTGGAAGCGTCCTGCCTGGATGCAGCCGGTGCGGATGCCGGCGTTGCTTGCGATCGCGGATCGCTCGTGGCCGCGCACTTTGTGACGCCTGCAGGCGGAGCCTTTGGCGCTGCCGGTGTGGTGGATGCTGACGGGACCGTGGCACCGCACGTGGTCATTGAGCCCGATGGCGCCACCGCCCCGGCGGGGGAGACCGTTACACCCGGCGGCGAGGTACCGAGGGATGGCACGGGCGAGCCTGCGGCTGATGCCAATCCTGCTGCCGATCAGCCCGGTGCGGGGCCGGCGACGGATCCTGCGGTGAGACCCGCAGCTACGTCGCTCAAGACAACGGTCACCAAGACGACCAAGCCCAAATCCACTATGGCAACAGCACCGGCACTTCCCAAGACCGGCGACGGCTACTGGATAGCTGCCTCCTTAACGCTATTCCTGCTGGGGACAGTGCTTCTGAGCGCCGCATATCGCTGCTGATGCAGTGCGACGCACTTGGCTGCGGCAGCACCATGACGTTCGGCACGCTTTACGAACTCTCTCATGAACTCGAGAAGGAACTTGGGCGAAAGGTCGATATCGTCACCAACCCACCAGAGCACATGCGCCCGACCTTCCGCAAAAGCATCGAGCAGGATGAGGTGCGTGTCTATGAAACACTGTAAGAAGGACGAGGGGTTTGCGAATATTTGGATTAGATAGAACGGCTCACCGCCTTAGGTTAACGAAGGCGATTGCGGGACTTCTTAACCCGCCTTGCATCGCTTTCCATTTATTTATATGCTTGTCCTAGAATTTGGTCGTAAGGCTCGACCAACGGAATCAAAAGAAAGCCTACCGAGAAGATCTTGGTCGCAGGGCGCGACCAACGCAATCTAAATAAACGCTCGCGGAGAAGACGCCTTCAATCTTTCTGGTTGAAGGCGTCTCTATTTTGACTTATAAGCCACAGTTTCGTTTCAATGCCGTCAAAGCCCAAGGCCAGCGCGAGCGGCGTGTTCCCCACACTCGCCAAAACTGCCGACTTCCACTGGATTGCAATGTCCTTGGGGCCTGCGTTGACCGAAAGCGCGTCATGTGTGCGCGTTATCGCAAGTAAACGTCCTTCAGCACCCCAACGACCTGTTGCGCCGCAACACCCTTGATCCTGATTGTTTTGGGATCGACGGGGTCCGATTCATAGGCCTCCATGAAGCGCCTCATGTCAGCACGAACCCCCTCGCTCATGGCGGGGTGCTCGTTGCCCGCGAGCAAGGTGGCGAGGCGGCAGACATCGTTGCGGTGTTTCTTCACGGTCTTCTCGTCGACGGCCTGGCCTTGCGCGCGCTTGGCAGACAGGTCAAGCCACGCCTTAGCTTTGAAGGGGATTAGCCCCTCGACCGACAGGACAGCGACGCCGCCGGCCGACACCCTGTTCTCGACAAGCAGTCTGTAGTATTCCTCGTCCAACAGAATTGCAGAAAGGCTGGAAACCTCATCGTCGATGTGAATCGGCATAAGGCCGGAATCCCCGTCGCGCAAGTTAATGTCGGCGCGCGCGAATAACTCCAGCATGGCGGGGAAGGCCGGGTCCTTCGGCTTAGAGAACCTGTAGAACTGCGGCTTCCCGCTACTCTTTTGTCTGTTCTCGTATCCGCCCTCCCGAACAAAGTCCCAGAAGACGCGGCCGAACTCAGGTGTCAGCGCCTCCACCAGAAGGACCAGATCGAGATCTTTCGTTGCCCTGAAATCCTGCCCTGCCTCGCCGAACAGCAGGTCGCAGGCGCCGCCACCGATTAGGACATATTCGTCCTCGCGGCCCACGAAGCGTTCCCTGAACTTATCGATTCCCTTCATAATCAACCCCAAGCACTCGATTCAAGACGTACTCGATCTCGCCCGCGACGCGCGGGTCGTCCCTCACATCGTCGGGAAGGGATAGGATGGCGGAAAGCGGGTCGCCAACACACCCGGGCGCTGGCTCGGGCTCGTAGCGCAGTACCTGCACTACGCACGCGGGCTCCTCTGACTCGTCGAATCCAGCGTTACGTGCACAGGTCGCCAGCCCCAGGGCGCGCTCTTGCGCTTTGGTCGCGGTGAAAGTCGGCCAGGGGTCGTCCTGCAGCATTGAGAGCTCGCACAGCGCCGAAACTCCTCCTGGTGGAAGGTCCGCATCAGGCATGTGGGTCAGGCGATGCTCCCTTGCGACCGGGCTTGCCATGTATGGTTCCAGCCGTCGCCACAGCGCCATCTTATTCCGGTCGGGGCGTAGGACCCGTCGGCGCCCTTCGGACACGACGATCGAGGGGTCGGCAGCGGTGAGTTCGTCGAACGCACGCGAGACGGTCATCTTTGCGACAGCGAGAACACTCGCCGCCTGAGTGACGTTGGCTCCGTCGAGTTCACCGTAGAGCGCCATGATGGCGAGACGCTGCGCCTGGGGCGAGAGCGTCTCGACGCTCACCTGCTTACGGTCGCCCGCATGGCCCTTGCCACCATTCAGCGCGACTCCCAGGAACGGCAGATACACCTGTTTGTCTATGGCTACGAAGGCGAGGCCGGCCTCAAGCATTCGCTCGACCCTGTAGCCCGTCGCGCTCTCGAGAGCGAAAGCCACGGGAATCCCCAGAGCTATCTCAAGCGTGTTGCGGTGTTTCGCCATGGTCTTCACCGTCGCACTCTCGATGGGGGAAGCCATCACGAACGGCACGCCGAAGGCGGTCCACCGCTCAAGGGAGTACAACCCCCTCAGATACAGGGGAAGCCCCGAGACGTTAACGGGCTCACGCTCGACCCTCGTATGCAGCATCTTCTCAACGAATTCCCGCATGTTTCGCCTCCTTTGTAACATGCAATTTGAAATGTAACATTATTAATGTTACACGGCAAACTATTTAGTTACATTTATAGATGTCCTGTGAATACTTCCGTTTCAAAGCCGGCAAGAACCAAAGCGAGCGCAAGCGGCGTGTTCTTCACACTCGCCAAGACCGCCGACAGCTACGGGATTGCCATCTTGCTCTTTGAATACAGGTATCGCTCTGGCGATAGTATGTTATACTATCGCCAGAGCGATACCTGTTAGGAGGCTCGCGTGGAACTGTGGCATGGTTCTCAGAAAATCATTGAGACTCCCCAGCTTGGCCTGGGGAAAGCCCATAACGACTATGGACAGGGATTCTATTGCACAGAGAGCCTCGACCTTGCAAGGGAATGGGCATGCTCGCGTGATACCGATGGCTTTGCGAATCGCTATGAACTCGATACAGCCGATCTCAAAATTCTCGACTTGCTATCGCCGCATTATTGCGTCCTGCATTGGATAGCGTTGCTCGTTGAGCATCGTTCTTTTCGCAAAGACACCGCCATTGCCGCGGGCGCGTGCGAATATCTCCACAATCATTTTCTACCTGACACTAGAGCTTGCGATGTGATTAGGGGATGGCGCGCGGACGACTCGTACTTTAGTTATGCCAGAGCTTTTGTGAACAATACGATTACCGTCGAGCAGCTGGGTCGATCTATGAGGCTCGGCAACCTGGGAGAGCAGATTGTGCTCAAAAGCGAGCGCGCGTTTAAGAGTATTCGTTTTGCAGGATTTGAACGTGCGCCGCAAGCTCTGTATGGTCCATTGGCCAAGGAGCGAGATGAAGCGGCAAGGGCGCAATATCGGGAGCTACTTGCCGAAAATCCATTTGAGGGAATCCGTATCGTCGATATCATTCGAGAGGGGATGACGGACGATGATCCACGCCTACAGTGAGATGTATCTCGAGGATGCCATGAGAACGCTGGGCGAGGCGGTCGATTTTGCCCTCTGTGACCAAGGGCTGACTCCAGACGAGTTGACGGCGATCCTGTCGAACGCTCTTGAGATGAAACAGTTTGAGCGCGGTGCGCCTCGCGTCGTCTGCGGCATGGCGGGCGACGAGCTCGCGCGCGATATTATCGCCCATGCGGGACTGATTCCCGTCGAATGCAGGGAGACCTATCCGTTTGACCGTTCGCCTCAGTATTGGGCGGGCTGGGTTTTGGCCTATGCGCAATGGATGAGCAGCTTGTGTTTTAGCGACCTGTTTGAAGTCGCCCCGCTCGATTGGATAATCGGCTCGTACCATCCGCTTCACGAGGCCTCCGAAGACAAATTCGCCCAGATTGTCATTGATAAATGGAACAACGCCCAGGCAGACAAAAAGGGTCTCAAGGCGGCACGAAAGTCAGCCGGACTAACGCAAAAACAGCTCGCCGCCCAATCGGGGGTTAAGCTTCGCGCCATACAACTCTACGAGCAGAACCAACTCGACCTACGCCGCGCCTCGGTTTCCTCGGCATTGGCGCTTGCAGACACCCTAAACTGCACCATCGAAGACCTCGTCTGGCAACCGATTGCTCTGGAGTACGACTCGCAGGCTATTTCATCTGTAAAGCTATAGAGGAGTCAGACATGCCTTGGAGCTATGTTCAACAAGATGACGGCGCTGATTGCGTTGCTCAAGAAGATCAATCGACTGCGCGCGTGGCAAATTCAGCATCACCGATTTTGCTCGGCGGCGCCACGTCAATCGATGAAGCTGTTCGGCTGACCATTGAGGGCATGCCCAACGCGCTCAGGCTCTTGGAGAACTCATGATGGCGGCTACGCAGCGGAGCGCTCATCCGTTTGCGCCGCTCGTGCTCGACGATGCCGGATCGCTCGAGGCCATGGCAGCGGCCGTGATGCGTCTGCACAGCACGTTGATGACGGTCGGGCGCTGCTATACGACCGGCGCCACAGGCGACCGGGCCGCGCTTGAGCTTGGACGCGTCGAGTCCGTGCTTGCGGGTGCGTTCTGTACGATATTCGGCCAATCTCCGACCGATCGCTTCGCAGACATCTTTGACCAGGTCACCTACGCGGCCGAGCACATGGTCAAGGACCACATCTTTGAGGACGGCAACAAACGCACCAGCCTTGTCTTTGCGTTGTCCGTCTTAAGGTTCTCCGGCACTCCGGTCGTACTGTCCGACAGCCCCGAACCCAAAGACAACCAGTACTACGCCTGGATCCAGGACCTTGTATCCGGAAACCGCTTCCGCGACGAGCTCGCGGAAGAGCTGCGCCGCGGTTGTGTTGTAGGCTCGGGCGACCCGTCGCGCGTATAGAATCTAAGCATCCGCACGCCGGTTATTGAATGGATTGGACACCACATGGATATCCCAAGCACCCTGTGCAGCAATGTGTACGAGTTTGCGTTTTGTCCCGAGCCCTGTTACGACCGCCTGGTCGACCTCGCCGATCCCGAGGATTGGGGTCCCAGCAACCGCATCCTCAAAAACTACTTGTCGTTTTCGTTTAGCCGCGCGGTATTTTTGACCGAGCGCGACGTGGACCAGACCGCGCCGTCCAACCTGCCGCTGGTGTTCGACGACGACCGCTGCCTATTCAATACCGGCCTGTACACGCGCCGTTACGAGACCATCTACGGTCTGTTTGAGCCCAACACCAAGCCCGATGCGCGCCAGCGCTGGTTTTTGAAGGGCTTCTTTAAGGAAAGCGACCCCATGCTGGTCTCGTTTGAGTACCTGCCGTGCCGCGTGCGCTTTGCCGAGGACCCCTCCGAGCTGGTCTTTGACTACCGCCTGCCCATCCGCTCCAACATCGACCACATTCTGGGCGATGAGGAGAACCTGACGCGTATTCCCGCCAGCCTGATGGGGGAGGGCAACTCGCTGCTGCTGCGCCGTGCCTTTGAGGGCGCCGTTGTCGAGGCCGCCCGCCGCGCCGCCGCCAACTACACGCTCGCGGTTCCACAGTTCTACGGCGGCCGAATCCAGCTGCTGCTGCCGCTGTGCCTGACCGGCGACAAGCCCGAGCTGGCGCTGACCATCCAGCGCGAGGACGGCTTCTACGCCGCGCGCACCTGCCTCACGCTCGACATGGCCTACAACAACGCGCGACTTATCTGCCGCCCCGAGACCTCGTGGATCAAGCGATAAAGGGCAGTCTAGCTGGTGGTTTGTCGGCTGCCCTAATTGCGGTGGCGCGGTTTGCGCCCACGAATTTAAAATCGGAGGCAAAAAGTTCTTGGTAAACCACGCGCGGCTATGATAGTATCTCTTTTGCCGAAAGGCGACGGGCGATTGGCTCAGGGGTAGAGCATATCCTTCACACGGATGGGGTCACAAGTTCGAATCTTGTATCGCCCACCATCTAAAGCACAGGTCAGAGGTCTTAAGCCTCTGACCTTTTTCTTTTTGGCACCAAGTGTGACGCCATAACTGACACCAATAACAAATCGTAGTCGTCTATGGCGCCATTTTCTTATCGCACCCTTTTTGCTGACGCCAATGCCCATTTTGTATAAAACGCATGCGTATTTTCATTGAATTCCCCTTGGGATCCAAGTGCAAATGTGGAGATAGGGACCACATGCCCAAAGCGCCTTCCAGCGGATTTCTATCACACGACGGTTTCCCGGCGGAACTCGTCAAGCTTTTGGTTTGCTTCCGGTACTTACCCGCATGATGTCCCAGTAGATAATCGGCCATGCCCGCAATTCGCACGGCCTACGGCCGATACCAGGGGAGGCGCAAATGGACGAAATCGTCTGCGCAAACACCGCATTCCGCTACTGGCGCTGCCCACCGCAGGTGCGCGAGCTCTACCCACGCCTACCCAGCTCCGAAGACGGCTGGAGAGCTCTATCCCAAGCCCCTTTCGTAACCGACGTCCTTAAGACGCCAGTCATCACAGCAGCATCAACACGAAGCAACCTGCATTCTGAGACAAGACGGACCATCCGATGGAACAGCGCCTATACAGAGAAGGTTTCCATCGACACGGGTATGGGCTTTAGCGTCACAGATCCTCTTCATACGCTATTCACCATGACTAGAAGCGTTTCTTCATGTGAGCTGGTTCTGGCTATGTACGAATTTTGCGGATGGTTCTCGGTTTTTAAACCAACGCCCGCGGTCGACATGGCACTTGAGCAGGCAAAATCAGAAGAAGAGCAGTACACCACAGAAAGTCTGTTTGAACTAGACGAAACACAAGACGAGGCCCCATGGAAGCGCGTCTGTCCTCGGACGCACCAGAAGGACAGCGAGAATGATCAAAGTGGGCAGCAGGATGACGGATCCGGAAATAAAGCTTACGGAAAGGGCACATCGCTCTGGATAAGAAAGCCTCTTATTGAAATAGAAGAATTGCACAGATTTGCAGCGAAGGTTAAGGGCGAGATGTGGGGAAAGCAATTCTACGAAGCCGCACAGCAGGTAATGGGTATTGCTGCATCCCCGCTAGAAGTTGCTGGAATCATGTTGCTAAGTCATCCGAGGCGTGTCGGCGGAGCGGAGTTTAAAAACATATTCGTCAACGACCTAACACCGCTGTCGAATTCAGCTCGGAAAATCGCAGGTCAGAAAAGCTGTTACGGCGATATCGTCATCGTAAACCCAATTACAATGAAGGCTGTGATTATCGAACTTCAAGGAGAGGTTATCCATGGATCGGGCGCTGTACTTGACCACGATGCTACCCGGATGACAGCATTGCAAAGCATGGGATACGACATATTTCTTGTAACCCATGACATGCTCAATGATCACGATCAGCTTGATGCCATCATTCACAGTGTGTGTGAGCGATTAGAGTTGCGCTACAAACCAAAAACCGAGGCGATGAGATGCGCTGAGACCAGATTGCGGGCCAACGTTCTGTGTAATTGGCTTGATATTGGTAAGTAATAATGCCCAGTGAGCATTTTTAATACTTTATATGCGCCAGTAATTAAGTGCCATTTTAAAACCATGCCGGTTTACTACGTCGGATTGAGGGTGGCTGAGCACACTGACTTCGACGCCCGTAAAACCGCAGGTAGATCGCCTGCCCGTTTTGCGAAATTAGATGTGAGGTCGGAAATCCGGGAATCATCGTAGTAAACCGGTCTGTTTTTGAAGTGACCAGCTGGGGCGAGCTACGCTCGGTTCCGTAAATTGGCCCGAAGACGTGCGGAAGGGCTCGGGCCCCGGAAGTACCGCGGATCGCTTTGGTCTGGCCGGCGGCACCTGGGGCGCCATGCCGAGCCCTGCAAAGGAAGGCGGCGGGCTTGCCGCCGCCCACGGGGCTCGCCCCGCGGGCTATGTCGGGCATCGTGTGTCTCTTCGGCCCTGCTCCCGTTCAACGCGCCGCAAAATATTTTCCAAAATTGTCCTTGCATCGGCGGGGGAGTTCCCGTATAGTACTTCTTCGCACGGGGGCGTAGCTCAGCTGGGAGAGCGCTTGACTGGCAGTCAAGAGGTCAGGGGTTCGATCCCCCTCGTCTCCACCCGAACATTGAATGAGGCTCCAACGCAAGTTGGGGCCTTTTTTCATATCTATTGATTTTAGCCATGTATTGGCTGGGTAGCATCTTGGCAACATACCCATTGTTAATTACGAACATGAATGTTGATAACTTTACGTCTCTGAATGACAAAGCTAGTCTGCAGCCCAATAACAAAGAGGCCGGGCGTAATGCCCGGCCTCTAAATACTCTGGTGGGCCCTCCGGGATTCGAACCCAGAACCCAGGGATTATGAGTCCCCTGCGCTAACCGTTGCGCCAAGAGCCCTTATGAACGGTGAATGCAATTCTAACCAAGGCAACTCAGGCCAAATTTCTTCGCTTCACGTCGTGAAATACTACCATGCACGAGCAAGTCGCACAACGCAAGATCAAATCCGATGCTAAACAACAGCTAATCTAGGCGCATCGCGGAAAAGACGTGTTTTAGAAAAAGTTAAAGCCTATATTTCAGGGCTCCAACATATTTATGCGTGAAATCAACCTGATGTCATCTCAGAACCATGCCGGATTACTACGACGGATCAGTGACTCCCAAGCACCGCGTGTTCTCCATTTGTAAAACCGCAGGTAGAGAGCCCGCCGGTTACGCGAAAAGGTGTGCGTGGTCGGACATTCCTGATTCATCGTAGTAAACCGGCATGGTTCTGAAGCGCAGGGGAGGGGCACTTCGCAGTCAGACCCGATAATGGGACTGGCGGTGCACGGAAAATCCTGTTGCACGGGGCGGGTCGTGTTCCGCGTGCCAAGTCGGCCGGCGTACGGGCTGTGCGGGGGTCAGGCGCCCCGCGGGCCGGCGCGGTCCCGTGTGCGCCCGCGATCACGAAAGTTTTTCCGAAATTGTCCTTGCATCGGCGGGGGAGTTCCCGTATAGTACTTCTTCGCACGGGGGCGTAGCTCAGCTGGGAGAGCGCTTGACTGGCAGTCAAGAGGTCAGGGGTTCGATCCCCCTCGTCTCCACCCGAGCATTGAATGAGGCTCCAACGCAAGTTGGGGCCTTTTTTCATATAGGCACACAAGGTCAAAGGCGGCACCATGATCCTCCTGGTCGACAAGATCGAAAAAAGCTTCGGCGCGCGCGTCCTCTTTAGCGGCGCGTCCTTCCAGATCAACCCCGGCGAGCGCTTTGCGCTCGTGGGACCCAACGGCGCCGGCAAAACCACCATGCTCAAGATCATCATGGGCATCGACAGCCCCGACGCCGGCCAGGTCCAGTACGCCAAGGACTGCCAGGTGGGCTACCTAGAGCAGGAAACCAACCTGGAGCAAAAGGACACCACCATCCTCGCCGAGGTCATGGCTGCCGCCAAGGAAATCCGCCGCATGGGCGAGCGCGCCAACGAGCTGCAGGCCCAGATCACCGAGCTCTCCGAGCAGGGCAAGGACGTCGACGCGCTCCTTAACGAGTACGGCCAGGTCCAGGACCGCTTTGAGCACCTGGGCGGCTATGAGCTCGAGAGCAACGCCCGCAAGATCCTGTCCGGCCTGGGCTTCAAGGTCACCGACTTTGAGCGCCCGTGCTCCGAGTTCTCCGGCGGCTGGCAGATGCGCATCGCGCTGGCAAAGCTTTTCCTGCGCCACCCCGACCTGCTGCTGCTCGACGAGCCCACTAACCACCTGGACCTCGAGAGCGTCCAGTGGCTGCGCGGCTTTATCGCCAATTACGACGGCGCCGTTCTCATCGTCAGCCACGACCGCGCCTTCATGGACGCCTGCGTCGACCACGTCGCCGCGCTCGAAAACCGCCGCGTGACCACCTACACCGGCAACTACAGCAGCTACCTCAAGCAGCGTGAGGACAACCTGGAGCAGATGCGCGCCAAGCGCGCCGCGCAGGAGCGCGACATCGCCCACATGCAGGTCTTCGTTGACAAGTTCCGCTACAAGCCCACCAAGGCCGCCCAGGCGCAGGAGCGCATCCGCAAGATCGAGCAAATCAAAAAGGAGCTCGTCATCCTGCCCGAGGGCCACAAGCACATCGACTTTAAGTTCCCCGACCCGCCGCGCTCCGGCGATATGGTCGTGAGCCTGGAGGGCGTCTCCAAGTCCTACGGCGACAAGCACATCTACAGCGACATCGACCTCAAGCTCTACCGCGGCGAGCACGTGGCGCTCGTCGGCCCCAACGGCGCCGGCAAGTCCACCCTCATGAAGATCCTCGCCGGCCTGGAGCCGCCCACTACCGGCACGCGCGACCTGGGTACCAACGTGGGCATCGCCTACTATGCCCAGCATGCGCTCGAGGGCATGACCGAGTCCAACACCGTCCTGCAAGAGATCGACACCGTCACGCCCAAGTGGACCGTGCCGCAGCAGCGTAGCCTGCTGGGCGCCTTCCTGTTTAGCGACAACGACTCAATCGAAAAGCAGGTCCGCGTCCTTTCCGGCGGCGAAAAGGCGCGTCTGGCCCTGGCCAAGATGCTCGTGGCGCCCGAGGCGCTCCTGTGCCTAGACGAGCCCACCAACCACTTGGACATCGACTCGGTGAACATGCTCGAGAACGCCCTGCAAAACTTCCCCGGTACCATCGTGCTGATCAGCCACGACGAGCACCTGGTACGCGCCGTGGCCAACCGCGTGATCGACATCCGCGACGGCAAGGTCACGGTTTACGACGGCGACTACGACTACTACCTCTACAAGCGCGAGGACCTCGCAGCCCGCGCCGCCGCCGAGGCAGCAGGGGAGAGCGCACCTGCCGCGGCCAAGTCCACCAAAGCCAACGCGGCCCAGGACAGCAGCCCAGCCGCGGCCCCTAAGCCGGCCGAGGGCAAAAAGACCAAGGAGCAAAAGCGCGCCGAGGCCCAGGCCCGTGCCGCGCTCAACAAAAAGCTCAAGGGCGTGCGCAACCAGCTCAAGAAGATCGAGACAGAGCTGGACAAAAAGCGTGCCCGCTATGACGAGCTTATGGAATTGATGGCAAGCGAAGAGCTTTATGCCGATCAGGGCAAGTTCAACGCCGCGCTGGGGGAATATAACGGCCTAAAGCAAGAGCTGCCCAAGCTCGAGGACGAATGGCTGGAGCTTTCCACCCAAATCGAAGAGGAGACCGCGCGTGAACTCTCGTAAAGCCGCCGCCGTGGCGATGAGCATCATCGCCATCGCCTGTCGCATCTGCGGCATCTTTATGAGCGCGATGACCGTGCTGCTGTGCTTTAGCGGCCTCACCGCCAAGTTGCAAATCGTTGGCTTTGTTGTTGAGCTTTCTCGCGCGCTGCCGGGTGCCATCGCCGGCTACGGCGTCATCACCTCGCCTTTTGGCGGCGTGTTCCGCTTGGATTACGCCATCGTGGCCGTCATCCTGTTTGTGGCCGATTACCTACTCACGCGCGCCTCGCGCCGCGTCCGCTAGGGGATCGACATGTCCAGCAGCTACCTCATGAATCTGCTCGCCAGCGCCGCCGCCGTCATCGTGGGCATCGTGATCCACGAGAGCGCGCACGCCGCCGCGGCCTGGGCACTCGGCGATAAGACGGCCCGTTCGCGCGGCCGCGTCTCGCTCAACCCGCTCAACCACATCGACCCGTTTGGCACCATTCTCTTGCCGCTGCTGATGCTCGCCGCCGGCGGCCCGGTGTTCGCCTTCGCCAAGCCCGTGCCCGTCTATCTCAACAACCTCAAGCACCCCAAGCGCGACGAGGTCCTGGTGAGCGTGGCCGGCCCCGCATCGAACATTGCGCTGGCATGCCTTGCGGCCGCTCTCATGCACGCGACATACGGCAACCTCCACACCAGCATGTCCTTTGCTGTGGCTTCCCAAATCATGAACTTCGGTGCCACCTTTATTGTGGTCAACCTGTCGCTCGCGTTCTTTAACCTCATTCCGATTCCGCCACTCGACGGCTCGTCGATCATCGTGCCGTTCCTCAAAGGCAAAGCGCTCTCTAACTACTACCGCCTGCAGCAATACGCCATGCCCATCCTCATCCTGGTGCTGTACCTGTTGCCTATGTGGACCGGCATCGACGTGATTGGACGGTATTTCGACGTTACCGTGTATCCGCTGGCCGAGTGGCTGCTCAACTTCGCAATCGCCGGCATCTAAGGTAAACTTACAGGTCGACCGTGCAAAACGGTCGCAACATGCACCCAAACCGCGCCGCGAAGGCGCCGTCAAAGGAGGTCGAAGATGTCGTATCGCGTGTCGACGCAGGTCTACAGCGGACCGTTCGACCTGCTGCTGCAGCTGGTAACCCGCCAAAAAGTTGATATCGGAGCCATCTCGATCAGCGAGGTGGCCGAGCAATACCTGGCCGAGGCCGAGCGCATCGAGGCGCTGGACCTGGACGTGGCGAGCGACTTTTTGCTGGTCGCGGCAACCCTTTTGGACATCAAGGCCGCCTCGCTGGTGCCCCAGGAGGCCCCGCGCAAGACAGACGACGATGACGAGGATGACGATGAGCTCGAGGAGCTCAGTGCGCTCGACGGCGACGCCCTGCGCGAGGTCCTGATCCAGCGTCTGATCGCCTACAAGCAGTTTAAGGGCGCGGCGGCAGCCCTTGGCGCGCGGATGCAGGCCGAGAGCCGCATGCATCCGCGCGTGGCCGGCCCCGACCCCGAGTTCCTAGGCCTTATGCCCGACTATCTGGCCGGCATTACCCTGCGCGGCCTCGCCGTCATCTGCGCCGACCTGGATGGCAAACGCCAGACCTTCCTGCTGGAGGCCGAGCACGTGGCACCGCATCGCGTGCCGCTCGACCTGACGGTGGCCTCGGTCGACCGCTTTACCATGGCACACCAAGCCTGCACCTTCCGCGAGCTGCTGGACGGCGACGCCACCACCGAGCAGCTCGTTGTCACCTTCCTGGCCATGCTAGAGCTTGCCAAGCGCGGCTCGCTTACGCTAAGCCAGGACGAGATCTTTGGAACCATTCAAATCAACCGCATCGAGGGCGCCGAGGCATACGTGCCTGGCGAGGGCCCCGAGCTCACCGAATAGGAGCGGCAACCATGTCAACCCTTTCCACGCTGGAGGCAAACAGCCTCAAAGGCGCCCTCGAGGCGCTGCTGCTGGTGTCGAGCGACCCCGTGAGCGCACCCGCGCTGGCAGCTGCGCTGGATATCGCCCCGGGCGAGTGCGCGTCGCTTTTGGCCGAGCTCAAGGTTGAGTACGAAGAGGCCAACCGCGGCTTTCAGCTGCGCGAGGTCGCCGGTGGCTGGCGCCTGTTTACACACCCCGCCTACCATGATGTGGTCGAGTCCTACGTGCTGAGCTGGGACACGCAAAAGCTGTCTCAGGCGGCGCTTGAGACCCTGGCCGTCATCGCCTACCACCAGCCCGTCACGCGCGAGGTGGTCAAGGGCATCCGCGGCGTCAACTCCGACGGCGTCATCGCGTCGCTCGTGGATAAGGGCCTGGTGCGCGAACTCGGCCGCGACCCCGAGCGCGGTCAGGCCATCATCTACGGCACGACCAACGCCTTCTTGGAAAAGTTCGGCCTGCGCTCCACCCGGGACCTGCCCGATCTGGAACAGTTTGCCCCCGACGAGCAGTCGCGCCAGTTTATCCGCGAGCGCCTGAGCGGCCGCAGCATTCAGTCCACGCTCGAGGAGCAGGCCGAGGACCTGGACGAAGAACGCGAACTGATCGATACCGATGTTGAGGACACCTATGGCGAGGAGCTTCTGCCCACCGTCGATACCTCGGAGGATATACATGACGAGGACTAACGAAGCAGGGGAAACGCACTTCGCAAGCGCCATGGACAACGCAGCGCCCACGGGCGACGCCCAGCCCGTCTACCCGCACACTATGCGCCTGCAGCGCTTTTTGGCGCGCGCGGGCGTAGCGAGCCGCCGCGGCTCGGAGGACCTGATGACTGCCGGCCGCGTAACCGTCAACGGCCAGGTCGCGACCGAGCTGGGCACCAAGGTCGATGTCGACCGCGACCACATCGAGGTCGACGGTATGCCCGTCAAGCTCAACCAGGGTGCCGTGTACCTGATGCTCTACAAGCCGACCGGCTACCTCACCACCATGAGCGATCCACAGGAACGCCCTTGCGTGGCCGACCTGGTCCCGCGCGACCGCTTTCCGGGGCTCTTTCCGGTGGGTCGTTTGGACCGCGACACCACGGGCCTTCTGCTCTTTACCACCGACGGTGACCTGTCGCAGGACCTGCTGCATCCCAGCAAGCACGTCTACAAGACCTACCAGGCGCTGGTGGACGGCAACCTGACCGATCGCGACCTCACGCCGCTGCGCCGCGGCATCGAGCTCGACGATGGCCTATGCCAACCGGCGATCTGCCGCGTCATTAACGCGCGCGAGGCCGAGGCCGTAGCCCCGCAAGGCATCAAGCCCGGCACCACCGCCGTGGAGGTCATCATCCGCGAGGGCCGCAAGAACCAGGTCAAGCGCATGCTGAGCAAGATTCACCATCCGGTGATCCGCCTGCATCGCTGCAACTTTGCCGGCCTGGAGCTCAAAGACGTGGCTAAGGGCTCGTGGCGCGAGCTCACCGACCGCGAGGTGCAGATTCTCAAGTCCGGCGGCATCCCGCCCAAGCAGGCCAGCTCCAAGCAGGGCGACCCCAACGCGACAGCGGTCAACCCCGCGACCCGCACGCGTCACCACGGCAGCCACGGCTCCGCGCCCAAGCGCAACACCTACCGCGAGCGCTACACGGGCTAGTCAGTCCGCCACGCCCCAGCGCCTGCGTCCCATACCAGTACGTCAACCACCGAAAGGAAGCATTGCATGATCGTCGCCATCGACGGCCCCGCCGGGTCCGGCAAGTCCACCATCGCCAAGGAGATCGCCCGCCAGTTGGGCTTTAACAAGCTCGACACGGGCGCCATGTATCGCGCCGTTACCTTCGCCGCGCTCGATCGCGGCATCGACTTGGACGACGAGGCTGCCATCAACGGCCTCGCCGAGCAAATCGAGATTCGTTTTACCAATGGCACCGGCGAGGACACGCGCCTGACCATCGACGGCAAGGACGCCTCAGCCGCCATCCGCACCCCGCAGGTCGACGCCAACGTATCCAAGGTCTCGGCCTACCCGGGCGTGCGCGCCGCCATGCTCATCCACCAGCGCCGTGCCGCCGAGGACCGCGACATCGTCGCCGAGGGTCGCGACATCGGCACCGTCGTGTTCCCCAACGCGCAGGTCAAGGTGTTCCTGACCGCCGACCCGCGTGAGCGTGCCCGCCGCCGCGTGCTGCAGCGCCATCAAAACGACGACCAGCCGCTTACTGCCGAGCAGCTCGAGGCCGAGGTCGACGAGACCCTCGACGCCCTCAAGCAGCGCGATAAGCTCGACAGCAGCCGCGAGGTCGCACCACTCGTTCCCGCTGAGGACGCCGTGCACGTCGACTCCACCGCCCACACCATCGACGAGGTCGTCTCGATCATCGTTGACCTCATCAACCAAAGGAGGTAGCCCATGCGCCTGTTTAAGCAGACGCCCGAGGATTACTACAACGCCCCCTACGACGAGTTCCCGGCGCTCATCCGCGGCACCGTCGCCGTGGTCATGGGCATCCTGTGGGTCTTCTCCAAGCTCATGTGGCGCTGGAAGGTCGAGGACAGCGACCTGCTGTTTGAGCGCCAGGAAGGCCGCGGCAGCGTGGTCATCTGCAACCACACCTCGATGGCCGAGCTCCTGGCTGTAGAGACGGCACTGTTCTTTGGCGGCCGCCGCATTCGCCCCATCTTTAAATCCGAGTTTGCCAAGAGCAAGATCGTGCGCTGGGCCTTTAGCCGTGTGGGCGGCATTCCCGTCGAGCGCGGCACCGCCGACATGAAGTGCCTGCGCGCCGCCCAGCATGCGCTGCAGCGCGGCGAGGACGTCTTGATCTTCCCCGAGGGCACGCGCATCCGCTCACGCGAGATCAAACCCGAAGTCCACGGCGGCTTTGCGCTCATCGCCCAGATGGGCAAGGCGCCCGTCAACCCACTCGCCATCTGCGGCTGGTCCGATATCACGCCTGCGGGCAAAAAGCTCATGCGCCCCAAAAAGTGCTGGATCCGTGCCGGCAAGGCCATCTCGCTTTCCGATGCACCGGCCGAGCTCAAGCGTAAGGAGCGCCTGGCATGGTTTGAGTCCGAGGCCATGAATCGTGTCTACGCCATGCGCGATGACATGTGCGCCGAGCACCCGGGTAGGTTCTAGCTATGGGCGAGGAAGTCATGAACACCGTCGAGGCTATGCCCGGCAAGGCAGACGCCCCCACCATCGAAATCGCCGCCCACGCTGGCACCTGCTACGGCGTGCAGCGTGCGCTCGATATGGCCCTGGCGGCCGCCCCGCAGACGGGGGAGAGCACCCAGGTCCACACCCTGGGCCCGCTCATCCATAACCCCATCGTGGTGCGCGAGCTTGCCGAGGCGGGCGTCGGTCTGGCCGAGACCCTGGACGACGCCGCATCGGGCACCGTGATCATCCGCGCCCACGGCGTGGTGCCGCAGGTCATCGATGCCGCTCGCGAGCGTGGCCTCGACGTGGTCGATGCCACCTGTCCCTACGTCAAGAAGGTCCACGTGGCCGCCGAGCGCCTGGTACGCGAGGGTTATCGCGTGCTCGTCGTGGGCGAGCCGGGCCACCCCGAGGTGGAGGGCATCCTGGGCCATGCCGGCGATGACGCGCAGGTCGTAAGCTGCGCCGCCGATGCGGAAGCGCTGCCGCTCAAGGGCAAGGTCGGCCTGGTTGTGCAAACCACCCAGACCGCGCAGAACCTGGCCGAGGTTGTAGCCTCCATCACCCCGCGCGTGCAGGAACTGCGCGTGATCAACACCATCTGCGCCGCCACGAGCGAGCGCCAGCAGGCAGCCGCGTCACTTGCCAACCGCTGTGATTGCATGGTCGTCGTGGGCGGAAAGAACTCGGGCAACACCAGACGCCTGGCACAGATCTGCGCTGACGTCTGCGCGCGCACGCATCACATCGAGGAAGCTTCCGAGCTCGAGGCCGCGTGGTTTGCCAACGCGCGCCACATCGGCATCACCGCCGGAGCCTCCACCCCGCAAGAACACATCGAACGCGCCGTCGAGCGCATCAAGGAGCTTTGCCGCTAATCATGGACCAGACCGTACCCGCATACGCCGCCGAGGTGGCCGATTACGGGCGCAGCCGCGACCCCGAGCCGGGTGAGGGCGCGCTCGTTAAAAACGTGCGCCCCGAATCGCCTGCATGGGATGTGGGTATCGAGCCGGGTATGCGCGTGCTCACGGTCAACGGCGAGCAACTGACCGATATGATCGTGTGGCTCTGGGAGGCAGATGACGACACCGTCGAGCTGGAGGTTTACGATCCGCGCGACGGCACCGTCACCCCCGTTGAGCTCGATCGCTTTCCCGGCGAGGACTGGGGTCTGGAGTTCGATGGCCCCATCTTCGATGGCATGCGCACCTGCGTAAACGCCTGCGTGTTCTGCTTTATGACCATGCTGCCCAAGGGCGGTCGCTCCACGCTCTACATCCGCGACGACGACTATCGCCTGAGCTTTTTGCAGGGCAACTTTGTCACGCTCACGAACCTTTCCGACGAGGACGTGCAAAACGTCATCCAACGCAACATGAGCCCCATGAACGTGTCGGTCCATGCCGTAAGCCCCGACGTTCGCCGCCGCATGATGGGCCGCAACGCCCAGCGCGGCATGGACGTGCTCGAGACCATCATGGCCGCCGGCATCGAGATTCACGCGCAGATCGTACTGTGCCCCGGCATGAACGACGGCGAGGAGCTGGAAAAGACCCTGCGCTTTTGCGAGGAGCACGAGCAAATCACGAGCCTGGGCATTGTGCCGCTTGGTTTTACCAAGCATCAGAACCGTTTTAGCTGGTCCTACAGCGACAAGCCCGAGCTGGCGCGCGAGACTATCGCCATGATCCGGCCCTACCAGGATCGTGCCTACGAACGCTTTGGCCGCCACACCTTCCAGATGAGCGACGAGTTCTATCTGGACGCCGGCATCGATCCTCCCGAGGCGGACTTTTACGACGGTTACCCGCAGTACTACGACGGCATCGGCATGATCCGCTCATATCTGGACGAGACCGACGACGTGCTTGCCGCCGACGCCGAGCGACTGGCCCGCGTCCGCGCTGGCATCGCCGAACGCAACCAGCGCCTCCTGTGCCTCTCCGGCGCCAGCGCGCGCGATACGGTGGCGCGTTTTGTGGAGTCTCCACAGGGCCTTGCCGGTACCGTCACTGCCATCAAAAACCGTTACTTTGGCGGCAACGTGGACGTGACCGGCCTCATCGTCGCCTGCGACATCTTGGAGCAGCTGCCGCAAGACCTGTCGGGGGTTATGCTCTTTGTGCCTAAGCTCATGTTCAACGCCGATGGTATGACCCTTGACGAGTATCATCGTGACGAATTACTCGCAAGCCTTACCGGTCGCGGCGCCGAGGTTCATGTGGTATCGACCATGCCGCATGAGCTGCTCGATACCCTGGATCACATCCTTGGCACAACGCCCGCCAATTCAACTATTCCCGCTGACCCTACCCATTAAAGGAGAGCAGATGAAACCTATCGTCGCCGTCGTCGGACGCCCCAACGTGGGCAAGTCCACGCTCGTTAACCGCCTGGCCCAGACCTCGGACGCCATCGTCCACGAGTCCCGCGGCGTCACGCGCGACCGCTCGTATCACACGGCCGATTGGAACGGCCGCGAGTTCACCATCGTCGACACGGGCGGTATCGAGCCGCTCAAGAGCGACGACGTCTTTGCCACGTCCATCCGCGACCAGGCCCTTGCCGCCGCCGAGGAGGCCGCCGTCATCCTGTTTGTGGTCGACGGCCGCACCGGCGTCACCGAGGAGGACGAGTCGGTCGCCCGCATGCTCAAGCGCTGCAACAAGCCGGTCTTTCTGCTGGTGAACAAGCTCGACAACCCCGACCGCGAAAACGACAACATCTGGGAGTTCTATTCCCTCGGCATCGGCGAGCCCACGCCGCTCTCGGCCCTGCACGGCCACGGCACGGGCGACCTGCTCGACGACATCGTAGCCCTGCTTCCGGAGGAAGAGGACGAGGTCGCCGACGCGTTCCCCGATGCGCTCAACGTGGCCATCATCGGCCGCCCCAACGCCGGTAAGTCCTCGCTGTTCAACCGCATCCTGGGCGCCGACCGCTCCATCGTGTCCAACATCGCCGGCACCACGCGCGATGCCATCGACACCGTCGTCGAGCGCGACGGCAAGCACTACCGCATGGTCGACACCGCGGGCATTCGCAAGAAGAGCACCGTGTACGAGAACATCGAGTACTACTCCATGGTCCGCGGTCTGCGCGCCATCGACCGCGCCGACGTGGCGCTGCTCGTCGTCGACGCCTCCGTGGGCGTCACCGAGCAGGACCAGAAGGTCATGGGCTTGGCCATCGAGCGCGGCTGCGCCATCGTGGTGCTGCTCAACAAGTGGGATCTGCTCGACGATGACCGCAAGCGCGAGGCCTGCATGGAGACCGTCGACCGCCGCCTGGGCGTCATGGCTCCCTGGGCCCAGTACCTGCGCATCTCGGCCCTGACCGGCCGCAGCGTCGAGAAGATCTGGGCGATGGTCGACGCGGCCGAAAAGACGCGCTCGCAAAAGATCACCACCTCGCGCCTCAACACGTTCCTCACCGACCTGCGTGAGTTTGGCCACACCGTGGTGGACGGCAAGCGTCGCCTGCGCATGCACTACGTGACCCAGACGGGCATCAACCCGCCGACGTTTACGTTCTTCGTCAACCACAGCGACCTGGTCAACGACACCTACCAGCGCTACGTGGAAAACCGTATGCGCTCGACCTTCGATTTTTCCGGCACGCCCATTCGACTCTTCTTTAGGAAGAAGGAGCAAAAGGATGCATAATCCGATTCTGCTGACCGCCATCTGCGCCGTGGTCTCGTTCTTTATCGGAGCGATTCCGTTTGGCTTGATCCTGGGCCGCGTGTTCAACCACACGGACATTCGCAAGGCGGGTTCCGGCAACATCGGCACCACCAACGCCCTGCGCGTAGCCGGCCCCAAGGTGGCCGCGCTCACGCTGCTGCTCGACTGCCTTAAGGGCGCCATCTGCGTTCTTATCGCCCGTCCGCTCATCGCGGGCGTGGGCTATGGCTTCCCTGTGAGCATCATGGCGCCTGGAGCCCCCGGCGACTGGATGCTCGGTGTCATCTGCCTGGCAGCGGTATGGGGTCACATCTTCTCGCCGTACCTCAACTTCCATGGCGGCAAGGGCATCGCAGTTGGCTTGGGCGTTATCCTCGCCTGGTACTGGCCCATCGGACTTTCGCTGCTGGGCATGTTTATCGTGGCCGTCGCCATCACCAAGTTTGTGTCGGTGGGCTCGCTTGCCGCCGCCATCGGCCTTCCCATCGCCGCCTGCGCAGTCTTTCCGTACAGCAGCCTGGGACTCAAGTTTTGCATGGCGCTGATCGGCATCACCGTGGTGTGGGCCCATCGTGCGAACATCAAAAAGCTCATGACGGGTAAGGAGTCCAAGCTCTCGTTTACCAAGCGCGTCACCGAGCCCGACGATAAGTAGGAGAGAGTCATGAATATTGCGCTGATTGGCTCCGGCTCCTGGGGAACCGCCGTCGCCGGCCTTGCTGCCGCGCGAGCCGAGCGCGTGATCATGTGGGCCCATAGCGAGCAGACGGCCGCCGGCATCAATGGCGAGCACCGTAACCCCCGTTATCTGGTGGGATACGAGCTGCCTGACAACGTGGAAGCAACGACCGAGCTCGCCCAGGCGCTTGACGGTGCCGATGCGATCATCTTTGCCGTGCCCTCCACGCACTTGCGCGACGTGTGCCATCGGGCAGCGCCGTTTATCGATACCGAAACTCCGGTCCTGTGCCTCACCAAGGGCATCGAGCCCGAATCTGGACTGCTCATGAGCGAGGTCATCGCCAGCGAGATTGGCAACGAGGCACGCGTGGCGGCCCTCTCGGGCCCCAACCATGCCGAGGAGATCTGCCGCGGCGGACTTTCTGCCGCCGTCATCGCCAGCAAAGACGCGCAGGTAGGGGAGTCCTTTAAGGACCTGCTTCTATCCACGGCCTTCCGCATCTACCTGTCGCAGGACATGACCGGCGTCGAGGTTTGCGGCGCCATGAAAAACGTCATCGCCATCGTGTGCGGCATCTCCGCCGGCACCGGTGCGGGCGACAACACGCTCGCCCTTATCATGACGCGCGGCCTGGCCGAGATCAGCCGCTTGGTGCATGCCCGCGGCGGGCAGGCCATGACCTGCATGGGCCTTGCCGGCATGGGCGACCTCATCGCCACCTGCACCTCGGAGCATTCGCGCAACCGCACCTTTGGCTACGAGTTTGCCCACGGCGTGTCGCTCGACGAGTACCAGGCGCGCACACATATGGTGGTCGAGGGCGCCGTCGCGGCCCGCAGCGTCAGCGAGCTCGCCCGTTCACTGGGCGTAGACATTCCGCTCACCTTTGCCGTGGAGCAAACGCTCTACAACGGTGTTACTTTGGATAGGGCGCTCGAGATCCTCACCGACCGCGTCCCCTCTCAAGAGTTCTACGGACTCGCCGACTAGCGCAGAAAGGCTACTACCATGGGTTCCATCAAAATCGCTCCGTCCGTCCTTTCGGCCGACATGGCCAACCTGAAGGGCGAGCTCGACAAGATCGCCGGTGCCGACTTTGTGCACTTCGACGTCATGGACGGTCACTTTACCGGCAACCTCACCTTTGGCGCTGACATCCTCAAGGCTGTTAAGCGCTCCACCGATGTCCCGGTCGACGCGCACCTGATGGTGTCGAACCCCGACGAGACCGTCGACTGGTACGCCGACGCCGGTGCCGACATGATCACCGTGCACTACGAGGCCTCCACGCACCTGCACCGTACGCTCACCCATTTGCAGCAGCGCGGCGTCAAGGCCGGCGTGGTGCTCAACCCCGCCACCCCCGTGTGCGTACTCGAGAGCATCATCGACGTTGTCGACATGGTACTGCTCATGAGCGTGAACCCTGGCTTTGGCGGCCAGAGTTTTATCCCCGGTACCATTGCTAAACTCCACGAGCTTAAGGCCATGTGCGAGCGCCACGGCGTGTCGCCCATGATCGAGGTCGACGGCGGCATTTCTTCCAAAAACATCGCCGAGGTCGTCAAGGCCGGTGCCAACGTACTCGTAGCCGGCTCCGCCGTTTTTAAGTCCGAAGATCCCGCCGCCGAGGTTGCGCTGCTGCAGAAGCTGGGCAACGAGGCCGCACAGGAGGCATAAACCCCTATGACCGCAGGTCAAAACCGCATACCCGTGAATCTTGACTATGCTGCCTCGACGCCCATGCGCGCCGAGGCGCTCCATGCGCAGCGCGAGTACGACGACAGCGAGCTTGCGGGCGTCAACCCCAACTCGCTGCACTCGCTTGGCCGCAAGGCTGCCGCGCGTCTGGAGGCCGCACGTCGCGAGATCGCCCGCAGCTTTGGCGCACGCGTCCGCCCGTCCGAGATCGTCCTGACTAACGGCGGCACCGAGGCCAACCAGCTGGCGCTCCTCGGACTTGCCGAGGGCGCTCGCCAGCGCGACCGCAAGCGCAGCCGCGTGATCGTATCTGCCATCGAGCACGATTCGATCCTGGACAACCTGCCGCTGCTGCGTGCCGCCGGCTTTACCGTCGACCTGGTGCAGCCCTGCCGTGCGGGCTACATCGAGCCTGCCGCGCTGAGTGACTTGCTAGGCGACGACGTCGCGCTCGTGAGCATCATGGCCGCCAACAACGAGACCGGCGTGGTACAGCCCATCCGCGAGCTAGCCACGGCTGCACATGCCGTGGGCGCCCTGTTCCACACCGACGCCATCCAAGGCTATCTGCACATTCCGCTCGATGCCACCGAGCTGGGCGTCGACGCCATGTCCGTCGCCGCCCACAAGATTGGCGGTCCTGTGGCATCCGGCGCGCTCTACGTTAAGACCCGCACGCCGCTGCGCCCCCGCATCTTTGGCGGCGGACAGGAAGCCGGACGTCGCGCCGGCACGCAGGACCTGCGCACACAGCTCGCCTTTGCCGCTGCCGCTTCCGTGTTGCTGCCGAATGTGGGCCGGGAGCGCGCGACGCTGCAGGCCCTGTCCGATAAGCTCTACGCCACGCTTACGGCCCATCCGCGCATTCACGCCACCATGGGCGACTACACGCAGGCCGACCGTCTGCCTGGCATGGTATCGATCTATATTGACGGCATGGACTCCGAGGAACTCATCATCAAGCTCGACGCAGCCGGCTTTGAGGTTTCGGCCGGCTCTGCCTGCTCGAGTGGCAGCATGGACCCCAGCCACGTTTTGAGTGCGATGGGCATTGGTCGCGAGCAGGCATTGGGTGCACTGCGCATTTCCTTCGATGACCGTGTGAATCCCGGAGATCTGGACGACTTTGCCCAGACGCTGCTCTCGATCGTAGGTGCCGTATGATCGTCTCCGAGCTTGAACGTGCCCTGCTGGCGCGCTACCCCAAGGCGGACGCCGAGGGCTGGGATCATGTTGGGCTATCTGTGGGAGATCCTGCTGCCAAGATCACCGGTGTTGCCTGCGCACTCGACGCGACCGAGGCCAACGTGCACCGCGCTCTCGAGGCCGGCGCTAACGTGCTGCTGACGCATCATCCCATCTATATCAAGGCGCCCGAGGCCTTTTGTCCGGCCGATTCCGCGCGACCCCAGTGCAGCGCTGCGCTCTACGAGGCGGCGCGCTGCGGGGTGAGCATTATCTCGCTCCACACCAACCTGGACCGCTCGCATGAGGCGCGCGTTCGCCTGGGTGAGTTGCTGGGCGCTGAGCCCATGAGCTCGCTGGAGCATGTGGACGAACCTGAGCTCACCGGTCTGGGTGCACTCGCAACTCTCCACGATCCCTGCAATCTGCGTGATCTCGCCAACCGTGCCGCCATGGCCTATGGCAGCGACCCGCGCGTATGGGGCGAGGCCGATTGCCCGTGTCGCACTGTCGCCATTCTGGGCGGATCCCTCGGCGATTTTGGTGAGCTTGCCATCGCCGCCGGCGCAGATGTCATCGTGACGGGCGAGGCGGGCTACCACGTGGCGCAAGACCTTGCCTTGCGCGGGCTGCCGGTGATCTTGCTCGGTCACGACCGCTCCGAGGAGCCGTTCGTTGATATCTTGATGAACTCTGCAGTTGATGCCGGGGTCGACCCCCGTCATGCGATTAAAATACTGAACCCTTGCCAATGGTGGACTGTGACAAAAGGAGAGAACTTATGAGCGCCGGCGCTACGCTACTCAAGCTGCAACAGATCGATTTGGAGCTCGCCCGCAACAAGAGCGAACTTGCCAATATGCCGGAGCTCAAGGAGCTCGCTTCCAAACGTAAGACCTACGTTAAGCTCAAGTCCGAGATGACCAAACTTTACGCTCAGCGCAAGGATCTGGACATTGAGCTCGACGACCTCAACACCACCGAGATCCAGACCAATAACGCCATCGAGGCTGCCAAGAAGCGTCACGTCGACGGCTCTGATTACCGCGAGGTTCAGGACCTGGAGAATGAGCTTGCCACCCTGGCGAAGCGACTGGACAAGATCGAGCACACCCGCAAGGATGTCGTTGTCGCCCATAAGGAGGCGCTCGACCGCGAGGCTCGCGCGCAGGCCATTATCGCTAAGTTCGAGGAGGGCGTGAAGGCAGATACCAAGGCCGCTCGTGCCAAGGCCGCCGATCTCCAGGCCCAGATTGACGCCGCTACCAAGGAGCGCACCGCGCTGGCTGCCACGCTGCCGACCGACGTGCTCACCGATTACGAGCGCCTGCTCAAGCAGTTCCGCGGCCTGGCCGTCGAGACCATCCAGGGCAACATCCCCACGGTCTGCCATACCGCGCTGCAGGCATCGTCCATGAGCGACCTCAACCACGACGGTAGTGAGATTACGCACTGCCCGTATTGCCACCGCCTGCTCGTGCTCCCCAGCAAGGAAGCTTAAATGATGACGGCGGCACCCAACAATTCAATGCAACTTGAGGGAAAAACGATCCTGCTGGGCATTACCGGCGGGATCGCCGCCTATAAGTCGTGCAATATCGTGCGCCTGCTGCAAAAGCGCGGCGCGCGCGTCAAGGTCGTTATGAGCGAACATGCCACGGAGTTTGTTGGCCCGCTCACCTTCCGTGCGCTCACCAATGAGCCGGTCGCGGTAGGTCTGTTCGACGATCCCTCCGACCCCATCCACCATATCTCGCTTGCGCAGGAGCCCGACCTGGTGGTCGTGGCACCCGCGACGGCCAATATCATCGCCAAGATGGGCAACGGAATCGCCGATGACCTGATTTCCACGACGCTGCTCGCCACGCCGCGACCCATTGTGATCGCGCCGGCCATGAACAATGGCATGTGGAAGGCGCCGGCGACGCAGGCCAATATGGCCACGCTGCGCGACCGCGGCGTCCATGTGGTGGGGCCCGGCAGTGGCTACCTTGCCTGCGGCGACGTTGACACGGGACGCATGAGCGAGCCCGAGGACATCGTCGAGGCCATCTGCGAGGTGCTCAACCCCGCGCCCCAGGACCTTGCAGGCAAGCGCATCGTGATCACCGCCGGTCCTACGCACGAGCCGATCGATCCGGTGCGCTTTATCGGCAACCGGTCTTCGGGCAAGATGGGCATCGCACTGGCAGGGGAGGCCGTACGCCGCGGCGCTGCGGTCACGCTCGTGCTGGGGCCGACGTCACTCGACGTGGGTCGCGGCGTGGAGTGCGTGCGCGTGCAGACCGCCGCAGAGATGCTGCAGGCGGCGCTGGGCGCCTTCCAGACGGCCGATGCGGCCATTTGCGCGGCCGCCGTCGCCGACTACACACCCGCTGCCCCTGCCGACCATAAACTCAAAAAGGCTAAAGAACGCCTCGATTGCATCGAGCTCGTCGAGACCGTTGATATTTTGGCTGAGCTCTCGCGCCAGAAGGGCGAGCGCCGTGTGATCGGATTTGCAGCCGAGA
Organism: uncultured Collinsella sp.; assembly: GCA_900542305.1. Classification (GTDB taxonomy): domain Bacteria; phylum Actinomycetota; class Coriobacteriia; order Coriobacteriales; family Coriobacteriaceae; genus Collinsella. Next base: position 31,028 of record UQMU01000023.1, read on the forward strand.
CCGATAACGTCGTGGAGTACGCGCAGCACAAACTTGCCCGCAAGGGTTGCGATGCCATTATCGCCAACGATGTCTCGCGCGCCGATTCGGGCTTTGGAACCGATACCAACAAGGCCTGGATTGTGAGCACAGCGGGCACGCAAGAACTCCCCGTGCTAACAAAACCCCAGCTCGCAGATACAATTTTGGACTTGCTCAAAAATAATTAAAAAAGTTCTTGCACAAGTCCAAAGTTTCGGGTTAATATACTCCCTGTTGCGAGCGAGAGCAGAGCAACAAACAAAAGCTTCGGGACGTGGCGCAGCTTGGTAGCGCACTTGACTGGGGGTCAAGGGGTCGCTGGTTCGAATCCAGTCGTCCCGACCAGAAGTTTGCAGGTCAGGCACCTAGTGCCTGACCTTTTTTGTTTTAAGCAACTGCTTAATTTTGATTAATCAACAGGGTGCCAAAAATCTACCTGCGCGATAATCGCTTTTTGCGGCTACTTGCGCGTTCTGCACGCACTTGAGCCGACTTATTAACGCGATATGAATCTACATATGCGTAGCTGGTATATAGCCGAGTACAGGCTGTATTTATCGCGGCGATTTACATAGATATAGCGACTGTAACGAACAAGCGTGTCGCTGTATTTATTCCAGTAGGTCACTTGATCGATGGACAAGTGGGCTGTCGCAACGAAACGCCAAACAGGATGGGCTCTATACGATGACGCCGCAGCGGTAATGGCGGGGGAGTGCGGCAGGCGCTCTGAGAGCCACTGTATGACCCCATGTCTCCTTAACTCGATAATTTGTGTTTCAAGCCACGAATCGGTCGAGCAATTGCCAAAAGAAAGGCCCATGCAGGATTGCACGGGCCTTACATCAGATCAAATTTGAGCTAGAAGCACCAAACGGGGCAGACGCAATACGAGTACCCCGCGTAGTCGGCGTACGTCGGGTCGCCGCTGCTGTCGACATTGAGGAAGTAGTAGGAGTTGCTCGGATTCACCGAGCGCTCCCACCAACTGCTGCCAATCTTCAGACAGGCATTAACAGAATAGTTCTCCGTCACCTTGCCTTTGAAGGCCTCGTACTGGGTGCCCTCGGAGGAAGTCCAGGGATAGGATGCCCAATAGGAGGTGGGGGGCGATCTCAGAGTAGCTGAGCAGGAACAGCTTGTCCGAGGTAGCCGTCACGGCGGCGTTCTTGTTCTCATCACCGCCCCCGACATTGTTCGATAGCTTTTTGACGGCCTTCACCTTGGACTGGAAATCGGAGGGCATCAGATTCCAGATCTTGCCGGAGTTCATTTTCTGACGGAGTTCAGACTTCTCCCAACCGCCGGCGTTGGTGTCAATCGCGTTCATGGGGGACCAAATGCCCGTCGTGGTGGTGAGGAACGTGAGGCCCGCCTTGCCGGATCCGCCTGCAGGGTCATCATGATTGATGCCGATAATGCGGTAAGTCAGCGTCTTGCCATCGGTGAGCTTCATCGAGAACTCGGTGCCGGCATCCATCGCGGCCTTCGCCTTGGCGTAGGCGGGCGACGCCTCGCCCTTGGCGGCGATGTCCTCGGCAACTGCCTTCTGCTCACCGAGGGTCCAGTCCTTCGCGTGTCCTTCGCGTCCTTGGCGAGCGCCGCCTGGACGGTCGCGGAACCCGCGCCGTTACCGCTGCCGGAACCGCTCGGTTCCCAAGTCCCACCTGCTGTCCCGTTTACCAATACTCCCGCCACCGTGTTGAACTGGTTCCTGATTGCCGACGAGACCCAAGGGCCGGCTATCATCACAACCAGGACGATAATCGCGATGACCAGAACGTACTCGATGGCTCCTTGGCCTCGGAGGCGGGTATTCCTAGGAGATACCCACCCCCCGAAGGTTAATTGCCGCTGCATGCATATGCGACACTCCCTTCGCATGGGGATTGATATTGCATGCAGAGCGTACGTTAAATCGAACCGACTAGCCCGTAACGTGCCGCTGAGGCAACGGCGGCACGGGTGCCCGCGCCACATAAACTGCTTGCCGTTTTGTTTCTTCAGACCTACTGCCACGCCTTCGGGAGGATAACGCCGGGGGCGCAGTGATTGAAGTCACTATGATTGGCATAGGTTGGGACATTCCAATCGGAACAGTCGAGGTTTAGATTTTTGCAATAGCTAAACATGCCGAGCATATCCATAACATCTGAGGTCTTCCACCCTGGTCCAAATTTCACGCTTTTCAGCGAACTGTCGGTGGAAAAAAGGAGACGTAAATCGCCGGCTTTCCGCGTCGACCATCCGGAGATGTCAATCTCCTCGACCTTGTAAAGGTTTTTGAGCGCCGAGTCGAATTCGACGACCGAGGACGTATCCCAGCTTGAAATACTGAAGGAAGTCGCATTGCCGCAATACGCGAATGCGTGCTGCAGATTTGTGCAGTTCGACATGTCGAACTTTGCCAGATCAAAGCTCTTGCAGTTCTCCATGTACTGAAAGCAAAATGCCAACGAGTGGATTTCTATGCCATCGTCAATGGCCTTTACGGCCACGATATTATTTCTGTTAGGCCACCAGGGGGCAGTCGTCTTGCCGTCGTTTCCCACGGTCGCGGTGGCGTATCCATTTTCGAACCCCGTATACACCGCCGTCACGCGGCGGCTGTTGAGCATGTCACCGACTCTGGGGACCCCGCGGCGCTTGTAGAACATGAGGCTGTGGTCGTCCTCCGAGTACACGGCGAACGCTATCCCGTGAACGGGGTCCACGATGTCGGCGTCGGTCAACGACCCGTTGCCGCCGCCCGTGCCGCCCGACTCCCAGCTCCCCTTTGAGATTCCGTTGCCGAGCGTCCCCGCCACCGTGTTGAACTGGTTTGTGATCGCCGACGAGACCCACGGTCCCGCGATCAGCACCACCAGGACGATGATCGCGATGATCAGTACGTACTCGACTGTCGACTGCCCCTTCGGGCGGCGGGTAAATCTGGGAGATACCCCCCCCGAAAGGAATTTCCGCTGCATGCATGTGCGGCTCCTCTCGGATTGCTTTGGCTGATGCTGCAGAGGATAGACGCGATTACTAAGGATGAGTCAACAATGCCGCAGCGGCATTCACACTAAGAGGGTAAGGCGTTCGGAGTGACATCCCGTTCCAAAACGTATACTTGATTTAAGGCGGAGTGGAATGTGGGCGCGCAAGGAGATGCGGAATCGA
>UQMU01000024.1 GCA_900542305.1 uncultured Collinsella sp.
GCGGGTGGTTTCTGATGCGGCGCGCTGCGCGCCCCGCACAGGCTAAAGCCTCTAAATGAAAAAGGCACGGCATAGACCTTCTGGTCATGCCGTGCCTTTTGAATGACAAATTGTCGCTCTGGGTAGCGCGCAGCGTCGACCGGCCCGCCGTTCGTCAGAACGGCGGAACCTCTAGAGCAGTGTGACGCTAAAGCTACGTTTATCGGTGGCGCCCGGCGCCAAGGTGATGGTGTTGACCTTGTGCTCGAAGACGTCGTCCTCGGTGTCCATGGTGGTGTGGCCGGTCCAGGGCTCGAGCGCTACAAACGGCGCGTCGTTGGCGGCAGACCACACGCCGATGTACTTAAAGCCCTCAAAGTCGATCTTGACGCCGTGGCCCGACTTGCGACCGCGCAGCGTGAGCGTGGAGCCCGGGGTATCGGTGAACATGATGGCATCGTTATCGAAGCTGCGGTGCGTGATGGGCAGCACGTCCGAATTGTCGGGAGCTTTGTAGGAGCCCTCGAACGTCATAAGACCGTCGGGCGTGATGATGGGAGCCTCGTTAGTCCATGCCTCGGTAAACGCCAGCTCGTAATCCTCGAATGCCTCGTCCTCGGCACCGGGAGCCGGTACGTTAAACGCGGGGTGGCCACCCACCGAGAACGGCAGGTCCACGTCGCTGGTGTTGGTGACGGCAAAGGTCTGCGTGAGCATGGCGTCGCCGGTGAGCGCATAGGTCATGTTGAGCTTAAAGTGGAAGGGGAAGGCCTTGAGCGACTCGGGAGTGTCGGTGATCTCATAGGTTACCGAGGAGCCGTCCTCGGAGACCTCGACTAACTTATGCTCGACAATGCGCGCGATGCCGTGGCGTGCCATCTCGCAGGTGCCGGCCGCAGACGTTGCCGTGTTGTTGCGCAGCGAGCCCACGATGGGGAACAGAATGGGCGCGTGCTTGCCCCAAAAGGCGGGATCGCCCTGCCACAGATACTCGTTGCCGTTAAGGGCAAGGCTCGTGAGCTGGGCGCCCATAGAATCGATGGCGGCGGTGAGGCCGCCGCGCTTGATGGTGGTGACGGTGGACATGCTACTTCCTCCAAAAGTAAACAACAGTGTCGAGGGCTATTGTCCCACTCTTGGCTGCGGGAAGAGGCGGCACGCAATTATTGAGCGTCCACGTAAAGATCGAACCCGCCCTGCGGCGTGCTGTCGACCGTATCGGGCGCCTGCGAGTTAAAACTCACGGGGACCATGCGCTTCGAGGCGCGGAAGCGCGTGCCGTCGGTGGCGACGGGCGCCTCATCGACCGTGAGCTCGTAGTCTCCGGGCTTGAGCTCGATGCCGTCACCGTCAGAGTTGACATATTGATACTCATCGACCGCCTGCCCCTTGAGCGTGCGGCCCACGATGTGGATGAGCATCTGGCTGTCGCCGCGGGCGGTATCCCATGTCGCACCGTCCTTAACCTCGACCGACACATGCACCGAGCGCGTGCGGCTGAGCGATTGCTCGACAGACATCTCGACCTTGGCGGCGTCTTCGCGCTGTCGTTCCACATGGCTCCAGACGCTGCCGATTGCCGAGCAGGCGATGACGCCGGCCATAAAGGCGATGAGGATGGGGCCGAGTGGCGAGCGGCGGCCCGCGTCTTCCTCACGAGCCAAGTTGGGACGATGCGTGGGGGCGGGCGCCTGGGCACCCTGCGCGGGTACGTCGAGAATGCTGAAAGACGCCGTGCTGTCAGGATCGATGGTGTGGCGCGGCTGCGGGGTCTTTGCCGGCGAGATCGACATGTCGGCCGGCTCATCAAGCGTTGCCGTGGCATCGGCCTTTGCCTCGTCGGCCTCAGCCTGGGCCCAGGCCTGTTCGAAGGTCAAAGGCTCGGCGGCATCGCTGCCGGTCTCGACCTCGTTGCTCGACGCTTCGTCCGTCAACGGCTCATCCCAGGACTCGTCCGGAGCCTCGCCCTCGCTATACCACCATTCAAAATCGGGATCAAACCTGTGCTCGCCGACAGCCATATTGCACCTCCACCCTACTCATAATTGGTATATGTATACCCATCACCGCAGGTACGGAGCATAAAAATGCGGAAAAGAAATTGGTCCTTTTCCGCATTATGCAATCTAGCCGATGACAGCAACATGGCCGGCGCACCGCGGCGAGCCCAGCGGCAAGCCGGTATCCGACGGCCAAGAGCACTGGGGCGTATCGACGGCGACCGTGACGGTCTTGCCATCGAGAGCGCTCCACGAGTTTCCGGAATCGGTGGTGTCGAGCAAAAGCAGCGAGGTGTTTCCGTCGCGCAGACTGGAGCCATCACCGCTGAGACACATCACCTGCTGTTCGCTTCCCAAATCGAGCACGACATAGCTGTGGCCGCTCGGGTAATCCGGGTTGGGGTTCGCTACTCCCTGCAGGTCGCACACCCCGGCGTCATCAAGAATGCGCACCGTGCCCGTAAACGTCGCCAAACCGGCAGCCCGTGCGGCATCGGCCGCACCCGAGCCCTTCTCGACAGTGCTCTTCCAGCTTCCGCTTTCAAGATCCTTCAGAGCCGAGTCGTCGGCAACATCTGTCCACGTGATCTCCCTGCCCTCAGAACTCACGACAGAAGAAAGCTTCGAACCGGACGACAGGTCGACGGGCGCGGCAAACGTCTGGAAAAGCTGGTCACCGTCGAGCGTGATACGCACAATAGAGCCCATGCCCGTTCCAGACGAAAGCGTAGAATATAGCAGCCCGTTTCCGGCAGCCGAATACGACAGACTGCCACGGAACCCGCCGGCGCCGGCAACGCCCGCCGCGAGATCCTCCGTCGGCGTGACAAGCGAGCCGCTCTTCGCGTCAAAGGAAAATACCTGCACGGATTCCATACCATTCCACGCGTCATTCGATCCCGATGCGCAGACGAGCAGCTGTGGCAGCTCGTCTGTCGACATGTTTACCAGAGCGTAGGTGTACTCCGCATCGGCAACAAACTGCTCCTCGAGCCCGTCATTACGTCCAAAGTAGCCCTGCGGGTCTTCGAGGACCTCGCGGTATGCCACGGCCGCCAGCTGTGCGGGAGTCTTCTTGACCTGCTCTTTGTGCACCGGTGCGCTACCAGAACTCGACCCCGCAGGCTTTGCAGCCGCGCAGCCGCCCGCGCCGATGGCAAGGGCGCCGGCGAGTGCCGCGGTTGCCGCCACCCTGGACATCATTTTCCTGTTTGCCTTGTCAACGACCATTGCAAAGCTCCCCTCGCACCCATCCACGCGGGGCGCCCCTTAAGCCTCGCAAATAAACACTTGCTTGCCTTATACCCCCAGATGGCACGGGGGGCCGCCGACGCAGACAGGAAAACCGTCCCAACATTCGGCGTTTTTTCTCATTTTTGAGATTTTCATCGAATGTTGGGACGGTTTGGGCAGCGATTACATGGCGAGGGCCGTGCGGATAGACGGATCGCTGAGGGCCTCGCGGAGCCAGGGGGCCAACTGCTCGGGATGACCTTGCAGATAGCCGTCGAGCTCGGAGAGGGCCACGCGGCGTACTTCCGATATTTCCTCTTGGTTGATGTGCAGCTCGCCCGGCTTAACACGGGCCAGGTAGACCTCGCACCATTCGCACTCACAGCGGCCGTCGCCGTGATCCTCGCGGTACACCACGTGCCCCAGATGCTTGAGCTCGTCCGGCTCGCGCATGATGCCGAGCTCTTCGTTGATGCGACGCGCCGTCGCGGCGGCGACGCCCTCCCCCGGGAGCGGATGGCCGGCGCAGCTATCGGCCAGCACCCCGCCCCACAGGCGCTTGAGCGGGCTGCGGCGACAGAGCAGCAGGCGCATGTTTTCGCCCTGGCCCTCGACCAGAAGCGTCAGGAATGCTTGGTGCAGGATACCCTCGCCGGTATGAGCTTTGATGCGATCGACGGGAGCGAGCGCTTTGCCCGTCGCGGCATCGACCGCCACGACCTCGGCACCCGCACCGCCCTCATCCCAGCCGGCGCGCAAGATGCGGGCCGCGGTTTCTTCGAGCGCGACGATGAGCTCCTTCGTGGTATTGAGCACGCGCTGCAAGTCGTCCTTGCTCGCCTGTTCAACATGAAAACCCATGCTTGCGGTTACCGGCACACCAAAGCGCGTAGCGAGCGCCGCCGCAATGTCGTGCGCCGGGATCTCGTCGCGATGGCACGGAACGGCAAGGATGCTCACAGTCGCCGTGCGTCCGGGCTCGGGACGCGGAATGGCCTGCGCCGTGGCGCCCAGGTGTGCGAACTCCGGCGAGCAGGCGTACACCGCCATGCCTCGCGGCGTCACCGTCAGCTGGGCCTCGAGCGTAAACTTGCCCTCGCCCACTGCAACCTTTGTCGTGTGCATACCCATGGGATCTCCTGTCGCCCGCGATGTACCTGAGACCATCTTCGCCTGTATTGCGACTATACAGGCAAGCGCAGACCGTGACAAAGGCGCTGCTTCTTGTCGTATTCTGCTAGAGTTGCAGAGACTGAATCTAGCTCATATAACGCAACATGGGAGCAACCGCCTTGACCGCCGCAACCACGCCTAAAAGCAAGTCAACCGCTGCCGCGCTTTCCCCCGCGCGCACCAACCTCTGCCTAGCGCTGCTCGTGTTGTTAGGCTTTTCGCTCGGCTGCTCGGAGTTCGTGGTCATCGGCATCGAAAGCGACCTGGCGACGGAGCTCGGCATCTCACTTGCCACCGCAGGCCAACTCATCAGCGTGTTCGCGCTCGTCTACGCCATCGCAACGCCGGCGCTTGCGCTCAGCACGGGACGCTTCCGCCGTTACCAGTTACTCGTGTGCTACAGCATTGTCTTTGTACTCGGTAATCTTGTCATGGCGTTGGCGCCCAACTTCCAAGTGCTGTTTGCCTCGCGCATCATCTTGGGCTCCGTCTCGGGCGCACTGCTCGCCGTGGGCGTGACGTATATCCCCGAGCTGCTGTCCCCGCAGCAGACCTCACTCGCTATCTCGGTGGTGTACGGCGCATTCTCCGTGGCGATGGTCTTTGTGACCTCGATCGGCAAGTTTGTGGCCGACACGCTCGACTGGCACGTTGCCATGTACGGCACGCTGACCTTCGCCGTTCTGATCTGCGCCGCGCTCGTGGCGTTTATGCCGCGCGCCGGACAAACCGACGAGCCTGCCACCTTCCGCGAGCAGGCGGGGCTTCTGCGCGAGCCAAGCATCATCACCGGCATGCTCATCTTCTTGTTTGGCGTGGGCTCGGTCTATGTGTTCTACGGCTACGTGACGCCCTATCTGGAGCAGGTGCTGGGCATGGGCACCGTTCAGGCGAGCACCACCCTTATGGCCTACGGCGTGTTCTGCCTGATCTCGAACATCCTGGGCGGATGGATCGATGCGCGCTTTGGCATGAAGGCGCTGCTCGTGACGTTTGTGCTCCAGGCCGCGGCTCTGTTTGGGCTGTTTGCCGTTGGCGGCACCATGCCCCTCGCGCCTGCCTTTGTCTTTAGTCTGGCGATGCTCATGTATCTGTTCTCGGTCTCGTGCATCACGCACTTTATGGACGTGGCCCGCAGCCGCCACCCCAAATCGATGGTGCTCGCGAGCTCGGTGGAGCCCATGGCGTTTAACGTCGGCATCTCGTTTGGCACCGCGGTGGGCGGCGCCGTGGTAAGCGGGATTGGCATTGCCTACGTGGGCGCGGTTGGCGCCGCATTCTCGCTCGTAGCCTGGATACTCACGCTAGTGACGATCAAGCTGGCACGCTGGGAGCGCAAGCGGGCAGCACAATCTTCGATGCAGGCATAGGGGTGGGATCGAGGCAGGCGCAAGTACAGCTCAGCGCGGCGGGCGTCCGATGAAAACCACACCATACGAGCAGTGTTTATCCGCCCGCAGGCTCCAGCGGTTCAATTTCGTGTACTTGAAATACACGTTTTTCCACGATTTCGTGTATTTCAAGTACACGAAATCGTACTAAACTATGTATTTGAAGTACATGAAATTGGAAAGGCAGCCCCATGCGCAGATCAATCGAATCCGTTATCGAATCATGGGCGACAAAGGACGCCTCGCGCCCCCTCCTCATCCGTGGCGCACGACGCGTGGGCAAAACGTACGCTGCCGAGGAAATCGGCAGACGAATCGCCGGCGATGCGTTTGTCAAACTCGACTTTCAGACCGATCTTGAGCTGATTGCCCCGCTGTTCGACTGCCCCACCGACGACGTTGACACCATCGTGGCACGAATCTCAGACTATAAACGCACCCCCATTCGCAAGGAAACCGCATTCATCCTGTTTGACGAGGTTCAGCTCTGTGAACGGGCGCTCAACTCACTTCGCTTTTTCTCGGGTTCGGGCTGGCGCATATGCGCGACCGGCAGTCAGCTCGGCGTCGCCACGCGCAAGCGCAAGCTGCCTTTTCCCAGCGGCGTCCGCCAAGAGACCATGCATCCCATGTCGTTCGAGGAGTTTCTCTGGGCGCTCGGCGAGGAGCAGATGGCCGATGCCGTTCGTACCCACGCCGACACGCTCGAGACCTACGCCGCACACCAAGCCGCGCTCAACCTGTTTCATCGATACCAAATCGTGGGCGGCATGCCCGCCGCCGTCAACGCATATCGCAAGACGCTTTCCATCGAAGACGCGCGCGTCGAGCAGCGCGAAATCGACGAGACCTACACCGCCGATATGACCGACCCCGAAAACGGGATCAGCGGCGTAGCAGCGCGCAAGGTCTGGCGCTCCATTCCATCCCAGCTGCTACGATCCTCAACCAAGAAATTCAAGTACTCCGAGGTCGAACGCGGAGGCCGACGCTCAAAGCTCATCGAGCCACTCGACTGGCTCGAGGGCGCCGGCATCATATCGGTCAACAACCTGACCGAAGGCATCGAACCTCCCCTCGTCCCCTTCGACGACGAAGACGGGAGCTTCTTTAAGGTCTATCTTCTCGATACGGGCCTCATGTTCTACAAACTCGGTATCAACCCGCGACTCTGGCTCGACCTCAAAGAGGATTCCGCCATTGCGCTGTCTTCCGACTTTCGAGGTGCCTTGGCGGAGAACTCGGTCATGCAGGCATTTTCGGGCAATGGTTTGCAGACGTATTACTGGATGCCACCGTCGTCTTGGAAGACGAACGGCGAGCTCGATTTTCTACTTCAGACCGACCGTATGGAGATCGTTCCCGTCGAGGTAAAATCCGCACGCAACGTGCGCGCGAGAACGCTCGGGTCGTTTATGGAAAAAGCCCGGTCGCCGTATGCCTACATATTGTCCGAGAACAATTTTGCCCGCAGCGAAACCGATGACGGACGCGAGCTGCGCCATCTCCCCTTGTACGCAGCGGGCTTTATCGGAGCAAACTGCCTCAAGGGCAGTCTGTAACCCCCGCGCGACCGCCCAGAAAGGAACCATCATATGCAGCACGTACTGTTTATTTGCCACGGGAATATCTGTCGCTCGACGATGGCTGAGTCGGTGTTTGCCGAGCTGGTGCGCCGTGCTGGGCGCGAGGCGGAGTTCGTCATTGATTCTGCCGCGACCTCGACCGAGGAGATTGGCAACCCTCCGCATCATGGCACCGTCGCCAAGCTGCGCGAGGTCGGGATTCCCGTCGTTGCGCACCGCGCGCGCCAGGTTCGTCGCGCGGAGTATGGTGACTGGGACCACATCGTCTATATGGATGCCGAGAACGCGCGCGGCCTGCGTCGCATCTTCGGCGACGATGCCGACGGCAAGATTTCGCGGCTGCTGGATTGGACCGATCGCCCCGGCGACGTCGCCGATCCCTGGTACACCGGCAACTTCGATGCCACCTACCGCGATGTGCTCGCCGGCTGCACGGCCATGCTCGAGCAACTGTAGGCGCCCGGGCGGCGCGGATGCGTGAGCCACGCCATCGGCATAAAATGAGCGTGGATAATCTCCCGCATACAAATTGAGCGTGGATTTTCTCCCACTTTGAGCGTAAAACCACGCTCTAAACGGGAGATTATCCACGCTCATTATCTTGGCGGGCGAAAATCCACGCTCGATTACTCGTCGACGATCTCGGCGAGCCAGACGTTCAGTGTATCGACCTCGGGACAGCAGAACTTTGCCGTGCCGGGCTCGTTGCCGGGCACGGTGCCGCCGTAGCGCAGGATGTCGATATAGGGAAAGCCCACGTGGCAGGCCATGGAGCACATCTTGCCGCGGTCGCGGTCGAAGTCGAAGACGTCACCCGGCTTGTGCCCGTGATGGCAGCGGCATGTGCCCAGCTGGTCCACGCAGCTAATACGAATACGTGGGCGCCTGCCGCGCGGGGCACCGAGCGGCTTGTTCTCGCCCGCCGCCTCGGTGCTGCTCTCGTCGGCGTTACTCATGGTCAATCACATCCAGGCAGGCCTCGATGGGAAGGCCAGCGGACTTATCCTCCTGGTCGGCATTGCGCTCGATGAGCTCCGCTACCACACGCATGGCATCGCTCGTCGCGCGCTGCAGGCTCCAACCGGCCATAACGCGGCCGACAAGCACCGCCGAGAACGTGTCGCCCGTGCCCGGGAAGTAGACCGGAATCAGCTCGAAGGGAATCATGAAGTACTCCCCCGCCACATGGTCGTAACCGATGACGACATTCGCACCGTCGACCACAGCGCTCGTAATGACCACCGACTTGGCGCCCAGGGCGCGCACGGCATCCACAAGAACGCGGCCCTCATCGGGCGTGATTTGCTCGGCAATGGGCGTATCGGTGAGCAGGCACGCCTCGGTGTAGTTTGGTACCGCATAGTCGGCGCACTCGAGTAGGCTGCGCATGAGACCGATCGTGGACTCGGGCACGCCGGCGTAAAGCTTGCCGTTGTCGCCCATGATGGGGTCGACGAACACCTTGGTGCCCTTTTGCGCACGGCGGTGGCAAAAGTCCGAGATGATGCGCGTCTCTTCCTCGGTCACGATAAAGCCGGTCGAGATAGCGTCGAACTCAAACCCGAGCTCCTCCCAGATAGCGAGGCTCTGGCGCACGTACTCGGTGGTGTCATGGATGTAGAACTTGGGATAGTTGAGCGTATCGGACACCAGCGCCGTCGGCAGGTTGTGGATGCGATAGCCCATGTGCGACAGCACCGGCAGCATGGCGGAGAGCGCGACCTTGCCGTAGCCGCACATATCGTTGATCAGCAGCAGCTGAGTGTTCTTCATGAGTGTCCCCCTTGGGTCGGGAGCGGCGCATAGTCGCCACAGTGCGACTAAGTGTAGCGCAGGGAACGCTGCAGACGGAAGTTTGCACCAAAGCCTTGACAAGGAGTGTCCCTAGGTGCCGTCAGAAAAGGAACGTCCCCAAGTGCCAACCAGGGCAACGCTGCAGGTTGAGGACGGACAGCGAAAACGTTCCTAAGCGAGCAAGGTGGCGTGAAAGAGGAGGGCATAGGCCTTGTGGCCATGCCCGACGATTGAACGCCAGATTGCCGCTTAGGAGCGTTTGCAGCGTCGAGCCGTTACGCGGTTTGGAAAACCGCGTAACAATCAGTTTGGTACCTTGACATTCATTTCTCATGCTCCTAGATTGGTTAGGCACAAAACAATTCCACTACCTAACTAAAGAAAGGAGCAACACTAATTCATGTGCGATGAACTTCTTAACCTTTGTTCGCACGAGCCCGGCGGCGACCCGTCACAGCCGGCGGATGTACCCGAAGCGGTTAGCTCGGAAGACAAGCTTGCCAAGCGCATCCTGAGCGGCCTGGGTTTTTGCGGCCATTACATGCATTTTCATGGCGGAGGCGTGTCCGGCAAGGCGCCCATCATTTGCCTGCTGGCCAAGCAGCCCGGCGGCGAGATGTCGCAGCAGGAACTCGGCATGCACTTTGACCTCAAGCCGGGGTCGCTTTCCGAGATCCTGTCCAAGCTCGAGGTCAACGGCCTCATTGAGCGCAGCCGTAACCCCAAAGATCGACGGCAACTCACCATTCGCCTGACCGAAACCGGCCGAGAAAACGCCCGCATCGACCAGGCGGCCCGCATCCGCTTTAGAGAGCGGGCCTTTAGTGCCCTCACCCACGACGAGCGCGAAGACCTCGCCGAAATGCTCGATAAAATCCGTGTAACCTGGGAGGAACTGGATGATTAAAACCCTCATGGGCAGCATCCGCGACTATATGAAAGTCACCGTTGCCACGCCGCTGCTCGTGCTTGGCGAGGTGCTCTGCGAAATGCTGATTCCATTTATCACCGCCAACCTGATCGACGCCATCAAAGACGGCGCCACCGTAGCCGAGATGCTTCCCACCGCAGGCTTTTTGGTGCTCATCGCGCTGACGTCGCTTGCTTTTGGCGCCGCTGCCGGCGTCACCTGCAGCCATGCGAGTTGCGGCTTTGCCAAGAACCTGCGTCACGACCTGTTCTACAAGATCCAGACGTTCAGCTTTGCCAACATCGATGAGTTCTCGAGCTCCTCGCTCGTCACGCGTCTGACCACTGACATCAACAACGTTCAACAGGCCTTTATGATGATCATCCGTATCGCCGTGCGCGCGCCGCTGGTCTTGATCTTCGCCTTTACCATGGCATTTATCATGGGCGGCAGCGTCGCCATGGTCTACCTGGTCATCATTCCGCTGCTGGGCTTTGGACTGTTCTTTATCATCTTTAAGGTACGCCCCATCTTCTCGCGCGTGTTCCACAAGTACGACGCCCTTAACGAGTCCGTCGAGGAAAACGTCACCGGCATGCGCGTGGTCAAGAGCTACGTGCGCGAAGACTTTGAGAAGGAGAAGTTCGCCACCGCCGCGCACGACGTCCAGATGGACTTCACCCGCGCCGAGAAGCTGCTCGCCTTTAACAACCCCATGATGAACATCTGCGTCAACGGCGCATTTGTCATCATCATCTACCTGGGATCCAAGCTCATCATCACGAGCCAGGGCACGCTGTTCGACGTGGGCCAGCTCTCCTCGATCTTTACCTATGGCTTCGCGATCCTCATGAGCCTGATGCAGCTGTCGATGATCTTTGTCATGGTGACCATGGCCGACGAATCGGCGCACCGCATTACCGAGGTGCTGGCCGCCGAGCCCACGATCGCCGATCCCGCCGAGCCCGTGCTCGAGGTTGCCGACGGTTCCATCGACTTTGACCACGTGAGCTTTAAGTATTCCGCGCATGCGAAGCGCCAGGCGCTCGACGATATCGACCTGCACATTAAGAGCGGCGAGACCATCGGTATCATCGGCGGTACCGGCTCGGCCAAGTCCACGCTTGTAAACCTCATCGCCCGTCTGTACGACGCCACCGAAGGCACCGTGCGCGTGGGCGGCATGGACGTACGCGACTACGACCTGGACGCGCTGCGCCACCAAGTGGCCATGGTGCTGCAGAAAAACGTGCTGTTTAGCGGCACCATTGCCGAGAACCTGCGCTGGGGCGACCCGAACGCCACCGACGAGGAAGTCCGCGAGGCGGCACATCTGGCCTGCGCCGACGAGTTTGTCGATGGCTTCCCCAAGGGCTATGACACCTGGATCGAACAGGGCGGCTCCAATGTTTCCGGCGGTCAGAAGCAGCGCCTGTGCATTGCGCGTGCCCTGCTGCGTCGCCCCAAGATCTTAATCCTGGACGACTCCACCAGCGCTGTCGACACCAAGACCGACGCCAAGATTCGCGCAGGGTTGGCAAGCTATCTGCCCAACACGACCAAGCTCATCATCGCCCAGCGCATCAGCTCCGTGCAGGACGCAGACCGCATCATCGTCATGGAGGGTGGCCGTATCGCGCAGATCGGCAACCATGACGAGCTGCTCAAGACGAGCGAGATCTACCGCGAGACCTTTACCTCGCAAAACAAGATGTCTGCCGAGGGCGAAGGGGCCGTCGAGGCCGACACCGAGGCATCCGCACCGCAAGCTCAGACCCAGGAAGGAGGCGAGGCACATGAGTAAGGCAACGACCGCCGAGCGCGCGCTCAACCGCAAGGGTGGCACCATGTCGCGCCTCATCAAGACGCTCTTTGGCTTCTACCCCGTGCTTTTGCCCCTCGTCGTCGTCGGCGTGGTGCTCTGCGCCATCATCAACTCCATCGGCGCGACCTTCCTTCAGAGCGCTCTGCAGATTATTAGCGAATCGTGGCAGTCGGGCGATTGGGAAGCCGCACAGCCCAAGATCGCACAGCTCGTGACCACCCTCGCCTGCATCTACGGCGTCGGCATCCTGTCTTCGCTCTTCTGGAACCGCGCCATGGCCATCGTCACGCAGGGCTCGCTCGAGAAGCTGCGCGAGAAGATGTTCAACCGCATGCAGGACCTGCCGATTCGCTACTTCGACACGCACCAGCGCGGCGACATCATGAGCCACTACACCAACGACATCGACACGCTGCGCCAGATGATCAGCCAGTCGCTGCCCAACCTGCTCATGACGACCATCGTCATCGTCACGGTGTTCTTTATCATGCTGTACTACAGCGTTTGGATGTGCCTGGTCATTGTGGCAGGCGTCGCCTTTATGACCTTTATGACCAAGCTGCTCGGCTCCAACTCCGCGCGCTTCTTCATTGCGCAGCAGACCGAGCTCGGCGTGGTCGAGGGTCATATCGAGGAAGTCATGAACGGCCAGAAGGTCGTCAAGGCATTCTGCCACGAGTCTGCCGCCGAGGCCGATTTTGACGAGCGCAACGAAAAGCTCTTCGAGGTCTCGCAGAAGGCCAACATGTACGCCAACATCCTCATGCCCATCCTTATGAACCTGGGCAATCTGCTCTACGTGCTGGTGGCCCTTGCCGGCGGCATTTTCCTGGCGCTGGGCGTGCCCAACCTGAGCATCTCGGGTATGGCGCTGTCCATCGCCGTCGTGGTGCCGTTCCTCAACATGACCAAGCAGTTCTGCGGACAGATCGGCCAGATCTCGCAGCAGATCAACGCCGTGGTCATGGGCCTCGCCGGCGCCGACCGCATCTTTGAGCTCATCGACGAGAAGCCCGAGACCGACGAAGGCTACGTGACGCTCGTCAACGCGCAGGTGAACCCCGATACCTGGCAGCTCGAGGAGGCCGACCACCACACCGGCATGTGGGCGTGGAAACACCCGCACCGTGCAACCGGCGAGATCGAGTACGTACCGCTGCGCGGCGACCTGGTCATGGACAACGTCGACTTTGGCTACACGCCCGACCACGAGGTGTTGCACGGCGTGTCCGTGTTTGCCAAGCCGGGCCAGAAGGTCGCGTTTGTCGGCGCCACCGGTGCCGGCAAGACGACCATCACCAACCTCATCAACCGCTTCTATGACATCGCCGACGGCAAGATTCGCTACGACGGCATCAACGTCAACAAGATCCGCAAGGCCGATCTGCGCCGCTCGCTGGGCGTGGTACTGCAGGACGTGAACCTGTTCACCGGCACCGTGATGGATAACATCCGCTACGGCAACCTGGACGCCACCGACGAGGAGTGCATCGCGGCAGCCAAGCTCGCGGGCGCCGACGACTTTATCACCCGCCTGCCCGACGGCTACGACACGATGCTCACCGGCAACGGCGCGCAGCTGTCGCAGGGCCAGCGCCAGCTGATTTCGATCGCACGCGCCGCCGTCGCCGATCCGCCGGCAATGATTCTGGACGAGGCCACGAGCTCCATCGACACCCGCACCGAGGCCATCGTGCAGGCTGGCATGGATAAGCTCATGGAGGGCCGCACGACGTTTGTCATCGCACACCGCCTGTCCACCGTGCGCAACTCCGACGCGATCATCTGCCTGGACCACGGCCGCATCATCGAGCGCGGCAACCACGACGAGCTGATCGCTAAGCATGGGTACTACTACCAGCTGTACACCGGTGCGTTTGAGCTCGAGTAGGTAGGTTTGTTTCACGGAGGACCCCCAGGCGGGCCGGGGTGTAACCTCCGTGCTCAAACATTCTCGCTTCGCTGCGAAACTGCGCGCGGAGGTTACACCCCGGCCCGCCTGGGGGTCCTCCTGCGCGCAATCAGCCCGTCGTTTAGAACGGAATAAAAGTTAGTGAGGCCCTGGCCGGTTGGCCAGGGCCTCGTTTTGTAAGGATGATTTGGGAGGTGGTGGGGGGACTGGTCAAGCTAACGGAACGCCGTAGCTAAAAATCCCCGTCCCAGAAAAATCATTGCGCAGGTAGGACGGCAAAGGTAGCTAGAAAAGCCCATCCTAAATGAGCTACAAGATTTCGGCTAGGAGCGCTCGGCGCCCATTTGTTTTATCGCTGCAGGTAGAAAGCGCGATGATGCGTGCATCGGGGCCAACGTCATCCATGTTCTCGTGCACCGCCGTCTGCGAGACATGCGTGAGCAGCGTCTGCATCGAGGCCTGGTCCAGATTTCCCGGCCCAAAGATAATGCCATCACTCGCAGCAAACGAGCACACGGCAACAATGCGCAGGCGGAACGCCCCATCCTTCGTGTAGAGCGTGCCCGTGCGGTGCAGGTCAAAGAAGCCCCTGTCTAAAAACCGGTCGACATCGCCAAACATCGCGCCGTTATCCATGTGGTGCGCATAGAGCAGATTGTAGGAATCGGTCATCGCGCGACTGTTGCGCGTATCCAAAAACACCGCTCCCGAAACCGCGGACTCCCCCAACACGTTTTTGTTGAGGTATTCCTGGTTATCTTTTCCCTGAACAAAGGGATAGTCGATGTTGGTGCCATCGATGGTGACCCATCCGACCACGTCGGGATTTTTGGCCATCAGTTCCTGCAGGCGTGCGCAATCGTTGGCCCCGGTGGGTTTGTAGCGTAGCAGCTCGTCGCTGATGAACCCACCGTTCATAACGTTGTTTGTGTCCCACAGCGAATAGCCCCCGTACAGCAGCATGAGCAGCACGAGAAAGCCAGCAAACCACGTAAGCACGCGGTCGCCGGCCCTCGCCAGCCGAGCCATGCGTTTAAGCTCCATCGGCTGCAATCCTTGCTGTCTAACGGCGATTACGACGAGGACGGAAGAAGACCACGCCCATCACGGCAGCAAATGCGACGATTGCCACATAGGGAGCGACCGTCCGAATAACATCGGTGGGAACGGTAGCATCCTTGGTGTTGGTAAAGATCACCGTGGTGTCGTAAGCACCGATAGCTTCCTCGGCAATAGAGCTACCTTCTGTCGAATTGGTGCCATCACCAATCTTGTACGACGTCTTATAACCGTCGCCATGATAATCCGCCTCAGTTACGGCGAATTTATCCTCCGATGAGAGACCGTAAACGATGACGGATTCCCCATGCTTAAGCGTCTCGGTAAACGTAACTCCCGACTTGGTTGTAGTTTTGTTCATGGTAGTAACACCGTTTTTCACAGTGCCGTACTTATAAGTCTCCCCGTCAGCGCCTTTAATCGTGACGGTAAACTCAAAGTCCTTATTTTTATCGCCCTGGTTACCGGCTACGACCTTTGTGATGGTCAGCTTATGGGTGACATATTTGTTCTCAAAGCCTGAGATCTTGCTGCCCGATCCCGCCGCTGTGCTAAGAGTGCAGCCCTTAGCAACTAAACCTGAGTTGCCATTTTCTACGTAAACATCCAGGAACAGTTCCTTGTACACAACGTTGAGGCCATCCAGCTCTGGCGGCGTCTGCGTAATTTTGTATCGATAGATGCCCGGAGCCGCGAACCTTGAGGTAACAAGGCTGACGCTCATTTGGGCGGTTATTGTCTTAGTAACGCCGTCGGCATTATCTTCGCTAGAAAGACCTTCGGCAGAATAATTTACGGAAGACGGCGAAAGCGAAACGGCCCCTTCCACTCCAGCAGTAGCGGGCATACCCGTGTTCGTAAGCTCGCTCGCCTCCGCCGGCGCAATCGTATATTTAAAGTCCGCATTCGGCTCCACGGCGTACTTATCCATGGTGAGCTTCGAGGTGATCGTGACCCTCCCTTCAGTTACCGACAACTGCGGATTAGTGGATTGCCCCTCCGCCCACGCCGGCGCAGCAACTCCCACCAAAGCCAGCAGCATCGTGGCGGCCACAACTGCAAACGCCGCCAGTCGCCTCTTTCCAGTTTTCATGTTGTATCCTTCCTCTCGGGCACATGCCCTTAATAAAACCAGGCTTCGTGCCTACAGGTTCGACCTGCGCAGCACGCTGATCACGTTGCCTTTGATCTGCGAACGGGCAATCGGTCCATACAGGCGACTGTCGTGCCCGCCCTCGCGCAAATCTGCCAGCACAAAGAGCTCATCCGTTCCCAGATGCACGGGATAGTCCACAGCAGACTCATAGCGCGGCGTCGGCGTGGTGATATCGCTTTCCACCACAACAGCCCCGTTAACCATGAGCTCGCCCGACTCGGTAATTGTGACCTCATCACCGGGGCGGGCAACCACGCGACCCAGGCGCTCTTCGCCATCCGCGGTGTATACCACCACGTCACCCTCGTTAAAGCTCTGGCTGAGCCTCCAGTAGAGCATGACGTCACCCGAACAGATGCGGGGGGCCATCTCGCCAGTCGTGACTGCGCCCACGCCCAAGACCACACCAAAGAGCAGCCAGAGCGTCACGACAAAAAATGCCAGGCGCGCCAGAAAGCCCACGATATCGCGCCGGTCGTCCGCTTCTCCCAGATCTGGCGCCGCATGGGCGCCCAACCTCACGTTCGACGCGGCCGAATACCGCGAGCCCCGGGGTCTTCCCTGCGGGGCCGCTCGTGCGGCTGGCCCATCACCAGCATTGCTGGCGCCATGTCTTCTCATAGGCGCCCGCCCCTCTTGGAGCCGCGGCGTAAACGCAGCGCAACCATGCCCGTAGCCAACAGCACGCCGGCGGCCAAAATCGCCAGGGCATAGATGGGGTTGCGCGTAATACCCGTAGGCACCGCGACCTGTCGGGAATTGGTGGCCTTAGCTTCAACGGCAACGGTCACACGCGGACCGTTGAGCGTGCCGCTCGCACCCGTAAGCTCGGCGTGGTACCCCAACGACGAATAATCGTCTTCGCTCACGGTATAGACCGCGTTGTAATCCAGCGCCTTAATCGAAACGGTCAGGCCGTCCTTAACGGCAAACGGCACGGTCGCCTTGCCCTGGCCATCGGCCGTAAAGGCCGTCTTGTTTTCCACGGTCTCGGCCCGATCATTCGGTCGCGCCACGAGCGCATGGCTGCCTTGGGCAGACGCATCCGAATACTCGATGGCGTAGGTCTGACCAGCCTTGAGGCCCGTAAAGGTCGCCGTCATCTTAAAGTAGGCACGCTTGTCGCCCATATTGCCCGTAACGCTCTTGGAAACCTTGAGTGTGTAGGTGCGCGGGGTGAATCGTGCGTATACGCATCCCGTATGGCGATCTTTTACGTTGTGCGTATAGGTGGGTGAAGACGACAGCAGCTCCGGGGCGTCCGGATTCGATAGGTCGTACCAACCCTCAAAGTGATAGCCCTCCTTGGGAGCGGCCACCGCCTCCACAAACGTGCCGTCATCCACAAAGTAGGCAACGCCCGATTTTTTGTACGCGTCCTCGTCCTTGCCCGAGCCATCCCCGGCATCGATGGAGCCCTTTGCCCCCTTAAGCTTGGAGCTGACCGTGCCGCCCGTCGTTACGTTGCTCCACGTGCCATCGGCATTTTTAAGCTGGGCAACAAAGGCCTGACGATACTTCCATTGCGCCACGAACGTCGCGCCCTGGCTCTCGGGAATGTTTTCGACGGTTACCGCATCGCCCACAGCACCGGTATCCGGATTGACCTTCTTGCCCTTAATGGTAAGAGTGCTGGAATCCGTGGTGCCCTCGGGAGCTGTATGGGTCACCGTGTGTTTGGCATCGAAGCGAACGGCTTTTCCCGAGCCCGCGTACTCCCAGCCCATAAACTTCCAGTCGTCGTTTTGTCCAACGGCAGCATGGGAGGTATAGCTCGCTCCAGCGCCAGAAAGCTGTACGAAATCGCCCGTGGACTCATTGTACGGATCGTAGTGATACGCTTTGCCGCCGTTCACATCGTATTGAACGCCTGCCTTGGAAAACACGAGGTGCACTTTGTAGTGCTTTGTGACCTTGTCGACCTCAAAGCGATAGGTACCATCTTCCAATCTGGTCCAATGTGCGTCGTCGTCTGCGGAATAGAACTCGCCGTTGACAAAAGCACCGATAAAGACTGCCCCGTCATCGCGTTTGGCATCGACCATAAAGTAGGAGTTCTTCTCCTGTTTACCTACGTAGTTTTTGGCATAGGTAAAGTCCGCCGTCTTGGTATTGGCGTTATAAAAATACGTTCCGCTTCCGTTGGGCGTCGTGTATGTCTCGATGCGATAGAACTCCCTAAACGAGATATTGTCGAGGAAGTTGCCGGTCGAATTGCTCCCGTTGGCCGTGTTGTAGGCCACAAAAGCAAAGACGCTCTGGTTTTGGCCATCCGGAATGGTGTAGGTATAGTCGTAGTCAACCTTTTTGCTCTGCTCGAGCGCGTTGGAACCGTAGGAAGCCCACGCGTCGTTTTCGGACGCCATGATCCATACGCACCATTTTTCGGTATGCTCCGCATCGGCCGTCCATGAGAACGCGCTTCCGCTGGACGCATTGGCAAATCCGCCCACTTTGTCAAACTTGGTTGAATACAGGATGATCTTTTTGCTGCAGCCCGATTGGGAAAAATTGACCACATCCAAGCCGACATAGTTGTCGACGCTCATTTGAATCCATTGAACAATTTGCTGGTACTGATCGAGTGCCTTTTGATTGTCCTTGTACGGCTCGTTTTCTTGTCGCGGACCGATGATAAGGGCCATGGCGTCTCGACCCGAGCGGCCGCGGTGGTCGAGCCCCCACTCGTACTGTTTTCCCGGCTCGGTCGTCACATATTGGTAGAGCGAACTCGCCTCGTGTGCGTTGAGCTCGGCTGCATAGTCACCATCGGAGGGCGTAAACGTAACAGAATGCCCAACTGGGTCGATATAGTAGTCGTTCTTGGCAACGATCTCGATACGATGGTCCGTCTCGGTCGTGCGCCAATGGGGCGAGCACAACGTAAACTTGCTGGGCCTCTGGTTCCCTAGATGTATATCCTCTTCAAAGCTGCCGTTAGCAATGTTCGTATTCTCGTTCTTAAGATTCGAGGTCGAGAACGCATAGTTTGTGAGCGTTGTCATGGTCTCGGACGAATTTTCCCAATACACCTTGGCAAAGTCGCTATAGATGTCGCGTGTGCCCTGCTTTTCCACGTGAACGTCGTTGACCAGATTACCAAACCACTCCCGGTATTGTTCGTTCTCCCCCGTAAGATTTGAATCGTAGCAAGTCAGCGCAAGCATCGTTTTGTCGGACGCTGCGGTATAGTCAGCCTGATAGGCAAACTCATCGTCTTCCTCGGGAAGATTTCGATAATAATGCGTGCTGTTGGTGCCAAAGGAGAACCAACCCTGTCCGTTAGAGCTTACGAGCCACACAGAAAGCGCGATGCGACCGTCGCTCTGTTCAAACGAAAAGTGGGATCCATCAGCACTGTTACCAGCAAATCCGCCGTTTGCAGCAAAGGGATCGCTGTAAACGGTGTACTGCTCAACGGTATTTCCCTGGGGCATCTTGACCTGCGCCTTAAGCCAAGCCCGCAGCTGCATAAGCTGGTCTTGGCCTGCGCTGTTAATCGACAGATTCTCCTGTTGAGGACCCATCGTGAGCATCAGCACGTCGTGGTCGGTTGCGGCGCGATGGTTTAGGCCCCACTCGTACGTGGCGCCGCTCTGGGTGGAAAAGGTGGTGTAGGTTGATCCAGGTTCAAAATAAAGATTGGTGCCCTGTGGCCTAAAATTCCACGCAAGCGCAAAGTGATTGCCGTTAGCTTGTTTGGTGTTCGTTTGGGGCTTGAGGAGCTGCGTGGAAAGCTCGAGCTTCATCGTCTCGCCGATTCTCTCATTCGGAGAGGTCGTCGACCAGCCAGTAGCTTGGTTAAGAAAGTTTGGGTTTGTTATAAGGTTGCCATCGTCACCGTACGCGCGCGAGGGCAACCCCCCCCGGCCATAACGAACACGCATAAGGCCGCTGCCAACATCATAAAGGTGCGGCGCATCGACGCAATATGACCGAAAGGACCCTGCACGGGCGCATCCCCCCCAGCCGCAGCCCGAGCTTTCGCGCAAACTGCACAAGTAGTTCGTTTAAGCTTTTTGATTCTACAACCAGCCCAGGGCAAAAGCAAAATCATGCGTGACCGATTTGCAGTCATTTTTCGCATCATTTTTCGCATTGTGCTGGTAGTGCGGCGAAAGTAGCTAAAAAGCCCCGTCCTAAATTAGCTAGTTAAGGAGTTGGGCCATGGCGTTGACGAATTTTTGGACTTGGAGGGTGGGCTCGAGCGGGTAGTGCAGAAAGACTGGCACCTCGCGGCCGCACAGGAACGGCACGCCCACAAAGGCAGGGTGCACGCCCGACCACGCTCCGCAGGTGAGCACCGCGTCACCCTTTTCCTCCGCCTCGTTAAAGAGCGCAAAGTCGAAGCTATCCACGTCGATCACGTCCACGCCGCCGTCGGCCAACAGGTCGATGCGCAGGCTGTCCATGGCATCGTTGCCGTGACGCAGTACGCGCAGACGCATGCCCTCCAAGTCGGCGACCGTGATGCGCGTCTTGCGCGCCAGCGGGCTCGTGCGCGGCAGGTCGATATAAAACGGCACGTTGACAATGCGGAGCTTTTGGCAGGCGTCACCCCAGCGCGGGGTCGAAAAACTCGACTGCACCACATCGACCTCACGACCGAGGCTGCGCATGACGGTCTCGCGCTCGTCATAGAGGTCGCTTACCGGCACGATCTCAAATCGCAGCGACGGTTCCAGCTCGTGTACGCCCGACCACATCGACAGCGTTTGGCGCCCCGGGCACATCATCGACACACCCAGACGCACAGCACCGCCATCGCCCGCCGCGCGTCGGGCGCGGCGCAGCGCGTCCTCGGACTGCCGCATGATCGAGCGCGCGTCGTCCACCAGCAGAGCGCCCGCCGGCGTCACCTTAACACCCGAATGCGAGCGCTCGAACAACGTGATGCCAAACTCGGCCTCGAAACCCGACACCTGTTTGACGAGCGCCGGGGTCGACACGCGCAATTTTGCCGCCGCACGTGAGAAGCTTCCCAGCTCCGCGGCGGCCGATATGGCCTCGAGTCGTCGATCGTACACGTCAATCTCCCGTTTTCGCGCCTGTGAACGCATGGCGCCACAGGGGGTCGTTTTGGCAGGTCACGCGCTCGATTGAGAAAAACTGCATCGCACAGTATAAACCTACGGTTAACGCCATTCTAACAAATATGCAATTCACCTGCGCAAATGCAAAGCATACGATAACCAGCGAAAACCACGTGGGTCGGTTAATGGAAGCGACCCACCGGGAGGCACAAGAAGGGAAGTTCCTATGAGCAATTGGCTTAAGCTCGAGGGCGATGTCTGCGCCGTGACTGGCGCGCTCGGCGGTATGGGCGTCGAGATTTGCCGCGAGTTCGCCCGCAACGGCGCCAACGTCGTCCTGCTCGACCTGGACGAGGAAAAGGTCAAGGCCGCAGCCGCCGACCTCGCCGCCGAGTTTGGCATCCACGCCGAGGGTTACAAGATGAACGCCACCGATGAGGCCGAGGTTCAGGCCGCCGTCGACGCCACCATCACCGACTTCGGCCGCGTCGACGTCCTCGTCAACACCGCCGGCATCCTGCGCTTCGCCGCCATGGAGGACCTGCCGCTGAGCGACTGGGAGCAGGTGCTCAACGTCAACCTCACCGGTTACTTCATCACCTCGCAGCGCTTTGGTCGCGAGATGATCAAGGCCGGCCAGGGCCGCCTGGTGCACATCTCGACCGTTGCCAGCCACTCCCCCGAGACGTTCTCGGGCGTGTACAGCTCCACCAAGGCCGGCGTCAACATGATGTCCAAGATGCTCGCCGCCGAGTGGGGCCCCTACGGCGTCCGCTCCAACTGCGTCGAACCCTGCTTCGTTAAGACCCCGATGTCGGCCAACTTCTACGCCGACCCCGAGGTCGAAAAGAGCCGCAGCCGTCTGATCGCCACGCGCCGCATCGGCGAGGCCAGCGATATCGCCAACGCCGTCATGTTCCTGGCGTCCACGCGCTCGGACTTCACCACCGGCGACGCCATCAAGGTTGACGGCGGCTTCTCCAACATGATGGGCGACCTCACCGCCAAGCCCGGCGGCCGTCGCGCCTATGCCGACAACTACCTTAAGAACAAGGGTGTCGAGCTCTGGTCCGATGAGTCCGGCGTCGCCAAGCCGACTGACCAGTAAACCAACCTGACAGGGAGGTCCCGCGGACACGCCCGCTCCTCCCCCGTATCGATCAGAAAGAGTCCAATGGCTTCCACCAACTCCAACAAGGGTCGCGCCGTCGTGCTTTCCGCCGCGTGCGTCACCATGTTCTTCATCAGCTCCATCGCGCTGTATTCCGTCGTGAGCAAGAACCTGCTCGCCGTCTACCCCGAGTGGTCGAGCGCCCTCACCTGGGCCTTCCCGGTCTTTCAGACCATCATGGCCGTGACGGGCATCTTCGCCGGCCGCATCTCCGATAAGATCGGCCCGCGCAACGTCGTTATCGCCGCCGCCGTGTGCTACGGCCTGGGCTGGTTCATGTCCGGCACCGTCACCGAGCCGTGGCAGTTCTACCTGTGGTTCTCGCTCGTCGCCGCCATCGGCAACGGCCTGGGCTACAACCCGGCGCTCACCACCGGCCAAAAGTGGTTCATCGACAAGAAGGGCCTCGCCTCCGGCATCACCCTGGCCGCTTCGACCGCCGGCCCCGCCGTGCTGTCCCCGGTGCTCGCCTCGCTGCTCATCCCGAGCCTGGGCATCTTTGGCGCCCTTAAGGCGCTCGGCGTCATCTTCTTTGTGATGATCGCCGCCTCCGCCCTGTTCCTGAAGGCCCCCGAGGCCGGTTGGCTGCCCGAGGGCTTCGAGGCCCCCAAGGGTGGCGCACATGCCGGCACCTTCGGCGACCTCACCCCGGGCGAGATGGTCAAGACCCCGCGTTTCTGGGTCCTCATCATCACCTTCGCCTTCGCCGCCACCGCGGGCACCCTGCTCGTGGGCAAGGTTGCCTCCATCGCCGCCGTCCAGCTCTTCGCCGACCCCACGAGCGCCGCGGCCGTCGCCCTCGGCGGCGTGGTCGTCTCCGTCAACACCTGCGCCAACCTGGTCGGCCGTCTGTCCTTTGGTCAGATCATCGACAAGCTCGGCGCCTATAAGTCGCTGCTCATCAGCCTTGTCGTCACCATCGTCGCGCTCGTCATCATGTCGATGAGCTTTACGCAGGCCATGTTCTTTGTGGCGCTCGCCCTGCTCGGCTTTAGCTTTGGCGCCCTGCTCGTCATCTACCCGCCGCTCACCGGTGGCGCCTTTGGCACCAGCAACATCGGCGTCAACTACGGCATCATGTTTTTGGGCTATGCCGCTTCCACCTGGATCAGCCAGCCCATCACCGCCGTGCTGTATCACGCCGAGGCTGGCAGCGCCGCCTACCAGCAGTCCTTCTACGGCGCCATCGTGATCGCCGCCATCGCCGTCGTGCTCACCGTCTACATGATGGTCTCCGACAGCAAGAAGAAGTCCGCTTAGTAATTGCCAATGTGACAAAGGGACTGTCCCTTTGTCGCATTCCATCGCCAACAGTATTAAGGAGTCGAAATGTCTGAGCTCAACCCCGTCCGCATTGCCGTTATCGGCGCCGGCGCCATGGGTCGCAACCACATCCGCTTCGTCACCGAGGAGCCCGAGGCCGAGCTCGTCGCCATCGCCGACGCCTTTGAGGGCGCCCGCGCCACGGCCGAGGCCGCCGGCGTGCCGTTCTTCACCGATCCCGCCCAGATGATGGACGAGGTCAAGCCCGAGGCCGTCATCATCGCCACCCCCAACGACCTGCACCTGGGCGTTGCCCGCGAGGCCGTGAAGCGCAATATTGTGCCGCTGGTCGAGAAGCCGATCTCCAACGACCTCGAGGATGCCCAGGCCTTTGCCGCCGAGGCCGAGACCGCCGGCGTGCCCGTGCTCGTGGGTCAGCACCGTCGCCACAACCCCTTCGTCAACAAGGCCAAGGAGATCATCGAGTCCGGCGAGCTGGGCAAGCTCACCGTGTCGAGCTTCCACTACATGATCTATAAGAACGACGAGTACTTCGACGTCGAGTGGCGCCGCAAGAAGGGTGCCGGCCCGATCCTGGTCAACCTGGTGCACGACGTCGACCTGCTCCGTTACCTGCTGGGCGAGCCCGTTGCCGTCCAGGGCATGCAGTCCAGCGCCGCCCGCGGTTTTGAGACCGAGGACTCCGCCGTGGTCAACGTCCGTTTTGCCGATGGCGCGCTTGCGAGCATGACCATCTCCGACGCCACCGCCAGCCCCTGGAACTGGGAGGCCACCGCTCGCGAGGACCCGCAGTACCGTCCCTTCGACGCCGACGCCTACTTTATCGGCGGAACTAAGGGCGCCCTTTCGCTGCCCCGCCTGCACCAGTTCTCCTACGACGGCGCCTCCAACTGGCACAAGCCGCTGCAGATGGAGATTCCGGCAGTCGACCCCGCGCTGCCGCACAAGATGCAGCTCAAGCACTTTGTGAAGGTTGTCCGCCGCGAGGTCGAGCCCGTCGTGACGCCCGCCGATAACGTCAAGACGCTCACGCTTCTCAACGCCATCAAGGAGGCCGCCGAGACCGGCCAGCTCGTCGAGCTGTAACGCCTTAGGGCAGACCGCGGCAGAAGCCCCATGCCGAACCCTTCGGTCCGCCACCAACAAGCCCCTCTTCTTTGCCCCGCGAGCAGCCTCCTGCCCGCGGGGCATTTTGCTACCTTTCCGACGATTTTTCTGGGGCGAGGGGCCATTTTGCACCTCGGCCTGATTCGTTCGCCACGAAATGCGCCTATCTACTACGTTTAACCGATCGCCCTCAACCGTGCCAAATTTCGCGAAGTAAAAACCGCAGGTAGACGGCTTGCGTATTTTCGGAAAACCGGGGGATGGTCGACCCATACGGGTTAAACGTAGTAGATAGGTCATTTTCGTGGCACGGCCCAAAACAGTCTTTTGGGACGGGTGGTATCCTTGGTAGCTCTGTGCTGCAAACGCACCTTTACCGCAAGGAGTTTCATGGATCTTATCGCCCAGCTCGCCCGCGAGCTCAACCTTAAGGCCGCCAACGTCGAGGCGGCCGTCAAGCTCATCGACGAGGGCAACACCATCCCCTTTATCTCGCGCTACCGCAAGGAAGCCACGGGCGGCATGGACGACGTCGCCCTGCGCGCACTCGACGAGCGCCTGTCCTACCTGCGCAATCTTGAGCAGCGTAAAGAGGACGTCGTTCTGCTCATCGACGCCCAGGGCAAACTCACGCCCGAACTCGAGCAGCAGATTCGAGAGGCCACGCAGCTCCAGCGTGTCGAGGACCTCTACAAGCCCTACCGCAAAAAGCGCATGACCCGCGCACAGAAGGCCCGCGAGGCAGGCCTGGAGCCGCTTGCCAACATGATCATCATGCAGGCCTCGGCCAAGGGCAGCGCGCTCGACACCGCCGCGGCCTACGTCAACGAGGAAGCCGGCTTCGACACGCCCGAGAAGGCGCTCGCCGGCGCGGCGGACATCGTGGCTGAGACGGTGGCCGAAGACCCCGAGAACGTCGCCGACCTGCGCGCCTTTACGCAAAACACCGCCGACATCGTCGTCGAGGCCACCGACCCCGCCGAAAAGACTCCCTACGAGCCCTACTACAACTATGATGAGCCGCTGCGCCGTATACCCAACCACCGCGTGCTGGCTATCGACCGCGGCGAGCGCGAGGGCAAGCTCCGCGTGCGCGTGAACGTCGACGGCGCTGCCGCCACAGCGCGCCTCAGCAGCCGTTGGCCCCGACGCCAGGGCGTCTTCGCGCCCATCTTCGATGCCGCCATCGCTGACGGTTACAAGCGCCTCATGGCCCCCTCGCTGGAGCGCGAGGCCCGCGCCAAACTCACCGTTCGCGCTCAGACCGAGGCCATCAACGTCTTTGCCAAGAATCTCGAGGGCCTGCTCTCGGCGCGCCCTGTGCGCGGCGCCCGCGTGCTCGCGCTCGATCCGGGCTACCGCACCGGCTGCAAGGTCGCCGTCATGGACGAGACCGGCAAGCTACTCGACCACGGCGTGGTCTACCCCACCAAGCCGCGCCACGACGTCGCCGGCACCAAGCGCGAGCTCGCCCGCCTCGTCAAAAAGGACGGCGTCAACACCATCGTCATCGGCAACGGCACCGCCAGCCGCGAGACCGAGGAAGTCGTCTCGGAGTTCATTGCCGAGCAGGCGCCTGGGCTGCGATACACCATTGTTAACGAGGCCGGCGCGTCGGTGTACTCCGCCTCCGAGCTCGCGAGCCAGGAGTATCCCGACCTGGACGTCACCGTGCGCGGCGCCATGAGCCTGGGCCGCCGCCTGCAGGACCCACTGGCAGAGCTCGTCAAGATTCCGCCCCAGTCCATCGGCGTGGGCCAGTACCAGCACGACCTTGACCAGGCCGAGCTCTCGCGCACCCTGGGCCACGTGGTGGAGGACGTCGTCAACCGCGTGGGCGTCGACGTCAACACCGCGAGCGCGAGCCTGCTGGGATACGTTTCGGGCATCACGCCGAGCGTGGCCAAGAACATCGTGGCTTTCCGCGAGGAAAACGGCGCCTTCACCGATCGCCGCCAGCTCAAGAAGGTCCCCAAGCTGGGACCCAAGGCATATCTCAACGCTGCAGGCTTTTTGCGAATTAGCGGCGGTAAGAACCCGCTCGACGCAACGAGCGTCCACCCCGAAAGCTACGAGGTGGCCACGTCCGTCTTGGAACGCGCCGGCGTTAAAGCAAGCGAGCTCAGCCGCGGCGGCGTGCCCGACATCGAGCGCCGCCTGGGCAGCATCTCGGCGCTGGCAAGCGACCTGGACTGCGGCACCCTGACGCTCATCGACATTGTCAACGAGCTCAAGAAGCCCGGCCGCGACCCGCGCGACGACGCGCCCGAGGTGGCCTTTAGCCGCTCGGCACTTTCCATCGACGACCTGGAGCCCGGCATGGAACTCAAGGGCACGGTGCGCAACGTCGTCGACTTTGGCGCCTTCGTCGACGTGGGTGTGCACCAGGACGGCCTCGTGCACATCTCCAAGCTGGCCAACCGCTTCGTCAAGCACCCGAGCGACGTGGTGCGCGTCGGCGACACGGTAAAGGTGTGGGTGGAAAAGGTCGATCGCGACCGCAAGAAGATCTCGCTCACCATGGTGCAGGGGAAGTAAACCACCTAAAGCAAGGGTCCCCCCTCTCGCGACGTGCAAAATCGCGAGTATTCTGCAATTTCCGCCGCCCCGAACGCCCCTCAGAGGCAATAAAGTCAAAAACGGCCCCCGTTTTAGCATCATCAGAGCCAAAACGGGGGCTGTTCCGTGCTTCGGTTAACTGGTAAAAGCCTTTACCTTGCTGAATACTCTCAATTTTGCACGGCGCAGGCGGGGGTACCTTTGCCCACGGCAGGATATGGAAGCCAAGCGCCAACTTGCTGGCAAGCTCGTGCCGGCAGCCCCGGCCTTTCCTTTGCCTAGCGCGACCCCCGCGAAGCGCGTGAGCGGTAGGGAAAGGAAAAGCCGGGGCGAACAACCCGCGGCGTAGCCAGTGTTCGCGTTACGGCAGGATATGGAAACCGAGCGCCGCGATATCCTTGGCAAAGCCGCGGACGGTGTCGAGCGAGACCTCGTACGGGTCACGGCCGATGTTCTTGCGCTTGGCCAGGATGCCGTTGGGCACCGTGATGATCTGGCAACCGCAGGCCTCGGCCTGGTAAATGTTGATGAGCTCGCGCGTGGACGCCCACAGGACCTCACAGTTGGGCTTGATGGCGGCCTTCTTGACCGACTCCGTCATAAACGGAATGGGGTCGACGCCGGTGTCGGCGATGCGGCCGGCAAAGAGCGAGATGATGGACGGCGTCTCGGTGTCAACGGCCTCGACCATCTCGTCAACCTGCTTAGGCGTAAAGATGGTGGTGACGTTGACCTTGATGCCGTCGGCCGACAGCTTGCGCACCAGCTCGGCGGTGGACTCGCCCTTGGTGGTCACGCACGGAATCTTGACGTAGACGTTCTCGGCCCAGGTAGCGATCTCGCGCGCCTCGACCTCCATGGTCTCGACGTCATCGGCAAAGACCTCAAACGAGACGGACACATCGGTGATGTGGGTCAGGACCTCCTTGGCAAACGCGCGGTAATCCGTCACGCCGCCCTTCTTCATAAGGGACGGGTTGGTCGTGAAACCCTGAACGTTGCCGTTCTCGTACATGTCGAGCATGCCCTCGAGGTTTGCACCGTCAGCGAACACCTTGATTGCCATCTGCCTGATTCCTTTCGCTTGCACATGGGCGTTAAACTGCTAAACACTTTACCTACGTTTATCAAGGCGTGAGCTGCGGTTTTTTATCTTCTCGGCGAACGGTATAAACACCTCAGTGTTTGGATTGATAAATCGATTGAGCATGCAAAAGCGAAGAGTCGCAGTTTGAGCAAACGTCAGAACGCGGGATTCATTAGATGAGGCCGAAATGCTGCATCGCTGTGACGGTGCCGTCGTGTGCGACATCGTCGGTCACGTAGTCGGCGACCGCCTTGACCTCAGGCATGGCGTTGCCCATGGCGACAGCCGTCTCGACCGCAGCGAGCATGCCCAGGTCGTTGCCGGAATCACCAAAGCCAAAGGTGCGCGCGTTGCCGGTGCGACCCAGGTATTCCAGCGCTCGCGCCACGCCCACGCCCTTGTCGATGCCCTTGGGGCTCAGCTCGCGATTCTGGCCACCGGTGTTGCACAGCTCAAACTCGCGATCGATAAAGCCGTCATCGTTGGCTACGCGAGCCAAACTGGGCACATTGAGGCATACCTTGCCCACGCGCAGACTGCCGTCGACGCGCATTTCCTCGGCGCTGTGCACCACAGAAGTGCCGATCAGAGACGACTGCTCAACGCCCGCGGGTTCCAAGGCAAAAGTAGCCACGTTGGTCTCGAAAAAGGCCTCAATCCCTGCCGCGGCCATACGGCGTGCAAGCTCCTCGACAATGTCCTCGTCAAAGCAGTCCTCGTGTACCACGCGGCCCTCGACCTCGAGTGTCGCTCCCGCCATGGCAACGACACCCGCAGGCTCCAAAGCACGCAGACCATCGGCAATCAGCCACAAGGGACGACCCGTGCAGATAAATGCCTGGTGTCCCGCGTCGCGCAGACGATGAAACGCCTCAACGACCGCCTGCGAGGGGTGAACCGCCGAAAAGTCCTTGTCGGTCATGTTGTCGGGATCGAACGACGTCAGCGTGCCGTCCACGTCAAAAAAGAGCACGGCGGAATCGGGGCACGCATCAATCATATGGGTTCCTTTCAGGGGCGAGAGTAAACGAAGCATCCATCATATAATGGAGCGACGCAACCAGAGAGGTCACCCATGGAATTTTACGCAAGCTGCCCCGAGGGCTTTGAGTCCGCACTCGCCGATGAGCTTAAACGCCTCGGGCTTTCGCATGTTCGCCGGCTGAAGGGCCGCGCTACATTTGAGGGCGAGCTCGAAGAAGGCTACCGCGCCTGTCTGTGGTCGCGCCTGGCGAGCCGTGTGTTCGTGGTACTCGGGCGCTTTGAGGCGCAGGATGCCGATGAACTGTACGATAGCGTTTACGACATCGCCTGGGAGACCATCATCCGCCCCGGCGCCACCATCGCCATCACCGCCCGCGGCGTGACCGAGCAGCTGCGCAACACGCGCTTCTCGGCCCTGCGCGCCAAAGACGCGCTGTGCGACCGTCTGGCCGAGACCACGGGCCGTCGCGCCGACGTCGATGCCGCCGACCCCGATGTTCACCTGTTGCTTTCGCTGCGTCAGCGCCGCGCGAGCATCAGCCTGGACCTTTCGGGCGACCCGCTGTTCAAGCGTCTGCCGCCCGCTGCGACTCGTGCCGGCGAGGGCGCACATGTGTTGCGCCCCGACTACGCCGCCCTGGTGCTGGCGCAGGTCGGCTGGACCGCACTATGCGAGCGCGAGCTGACGGCCGACGATTACGAAAACGAAGCCCTTCCCACGCTAATCGATGCCTCGTGCGCCGGCGGCGGTCTGCTGCTGGAGGCCGTGAACATTCTGACCGACCGCGCCCCGGGCGCCGCACGCGAGCGCTGGGGCTTTGAGGGCTGGCAGCTGCACGACGCTGTCCTGTGGGAGCAGCTGCTTGCCGAGGCGCGCG
>UQMU01000025.1 GCA_900542305.1 uncultured Collinsella sp.
GAGCGGCCGAAGGACCTCATGCCGCTGCTCGCGCGCGGGAGGAAGGCGGGCGACGCGCTCGAGGAGAGCGTGCTGGCCTCGCTGCGGTCCGTCGCGGCGGTCTGGAAGGAGGCCCGCAGCCAGGTCGAGTCCCTCGACGAGCGCATCCGCGCGCTGCTGGAGGCGAACGCGCCCGCGCTGCTCGGCATCGAGGGCTGCGGCACGACGACCGCCGCCGCCCTGGTCGTGGCCGCCGGCGACAACCCCGGCAGGCTGAAGGGCGAGGCGGCGTTCTCGATGCTGTGCGGCGTCTCCCCGATCCCCGCGTCGAGCGGGAAGACGGAGCGGCACAGGCTCAACCGCGGCGGCAACCGGCAGGCGAACTGGGCGCTCTACGAGATCGCGATCAAGCGCATGGCATACGACGAGAGGACGAAGAGGTACGTGGCGAAGCGAACCTCCGAGGGGAAGTCCCGGAGGGAGGCGATCCGCTGCCTGAAGCGCTACATAGCGCGGGAGGTGTACCGCGTGCTCATGGACCCGAACCCCGACGGCGCCGCGCCGGAAGGCCCCGAGCTCGCGAAGATGCGCAAGGCGATGCGGGTGACCCAGAAGCAGGCCGCCGCGGGGCTCGGCATGTCCGCGGCCTCACTCGGTCACCTGGAACATGGGAGACGGCGGTCGACGAAACTGGAGAGGAGGTATTACGAACTCCTGTGCGAATTGAAGGGAGCGCTCCCGCAAACCGCCTCTTGACAACTTATAGGAGCGTCGGTTTTATTGGCGGAAAACCGGGGTGTGCTCAAGTGTTCCGGAATTTGCCGCATACTTCCGCAAACGACGTCTCGGTGGCACAAAAAATCGCCCTCGGAACCCTGAGATAATGAACAGATGTTGCCGCTCGCCGCAAATTACCGTCCGTTTATAGAACCTATCCCCAGCGCGCGCCATCCTTACGGTTGAATAAATACACATTTATGGAATTACGTAAGAGAGGACCGTTCCATGAGCTACAAGACCGTTTGTGTTGCCGGCGGCGGCGTGTTGGGAAGCCAGATTGCCTTTCAGGCTGCCTACTGCGGCTTTGATGTAACGATTTGGCTGCGCAGCGAGGGCAGTATCGGCCGCACCCAGCCCAAGATCGATCATGTGCGCGAGGAGTACATCGCTGCTATCGAGGGCATGGCGGACGGCACGGGCGAGTGGTGCGCCGGTATTGCCGATAGCGGTCAGCCCTTCGACAAGGAGGCGGCGCTCGCTGCCGTCGAGCGTGCCTACACCACACTCAAGCTGGAGCTCGATCTTGCCAAGGCAGTGGCCGACGCCGACCTGGTCATCGAATCTATGGCCGAGGACACCCAGGCAAAGATTGACTTCTACAAGAAGCTCGCCCCGGTCCTCCCGCAAAAGACCGTCGTCGTGACCAACTCCTCCACGCTGCTGCCGAGTACCTTTGCCAAGTACATCGGCCGCCCCGAGAAGTACTTGTCGCTGCACTTTGCCAATTCCATCTGGAAGAACAACATGACCGAGGTCATGGCTCAGGACCAGACCGACAAGCGCTATTTCGATGAGCTCGTCGACTTTGCTAGCGATATCCGTATGCTTGCCCTGCCCGTCAACAAGGAAAAGAACGGTTACCTGCTCAATTCCATGTTGGTGCCGTGGCTGCTTTCGGGCCTGGACCTGTACGTCTCGGGTGTGAGCGATCCCAAGAGCATCGACCTCGCATGGACGCGTGGCACCGGTGCCCCCAAGGGTCCGTTTCGCGTGTTCGACACGGTGGGCATCCAGACGGCCTACAACATCGTTATGCAGTATCAGAAGGTCCCGGGCCTGGTGAGCCCGCTGCTCAAAAAGATGATGATGCCTTACAACTTTAAGGCCATGGCATCCGTTCTCAAGCAGATGCTCGACGAAGGCAAACTGGGCGAAAGCTCGGGCGAGGGCTTCTTCAAGTACTAAAAAATGATCCCTCGGGGACGGAGGAAAACGGATCATTTTCGGCTGTCAATAGTGAGAAGACGAGCTTAGAAATAGAAAGGGGCGGCAATGGACCGGAAAATCGTGCTGAAGCAGAATATCCTCGACGCGCTTTCTGCCGTCGGTATGCGCGTGGGACAGACTGTTATGGTCCATTGCTCGCTCAGCGCGCTTGGGTATGTGTGCGGCGGCTCGCAGTCGGTGATCGAGGCCCTGCTTCAGGCGGTGGGCGAGACCGGTACCATTATGATGCCGACGCAGTCGTGGAAAAACCGACGATACGTCCAAAGTCGCCGCCTTTTCCGCACGTCCCACGGTGGCGATACGCCGGCGACGGATCACGAGCTCAAGGTCATCGGTCTCATTCCCAACCACAAAAACACGCTAACCCTCACCTGTATCGTACAAGACGGCACCAGTCGAACCTCGACGTTCACGGCTGAGACCCCGGCTCTCAGGGGCGAGGAAGAAGAGCGGCTCGCCGTTACGGCGGGGGAGTCCAATACGCCGTTCGCCGATGTCCCCTCCGCGAGTGGCAGCCATATGGTTTGATGTCAGAAACATATAGTTGTCACCAGCCTGCTGGCGACGTTCCCCCTGATATCTGAGGTTCCAGGTATGTTTCGCGCTCCGTTAAACAACTATCGGTTGGGCTAGCATGGGTCGCCGTGCTATTTCGATAACCCTTGCAGTGGTCTGCCTGGCTGTGCTCCTGGGCGCTACAGGGCTGTTTTCTATAAGTCGAGAAACGTCCTATATGCAGGAATGCGCTTCCGAAGGGTTTGCCATTGATGGTTTCTATCGGGATGACAAAACGAGTCTGGAAATCCTGGCCTTTCATGAGGAGGATGGCTGTCGATGGCAACTGGTCAACAAAGACGGAAGCAGTGTTGACGGGCAGTTTAAGCGTACGGATGACCCCAACATCCTGTTATTAAAGAAGGAAAACGGCGAAGAATTTGGTACGGTCCACGTGGCGTATATGTCACGCCGACGCGAGCAGGGCCAGCTCTATCTATTTAGAGATAGCAAAGTGACCCGATTTTATCTGGTGAGCACCAAGCCTACGTTTATGGTGGAGTCTGGCGAGGTCGATCCGGACAGTTGATTCATGGCAATAAAACGGCGAGCGGGGCGCGGGTGTGAACTGCACCCCGCTATTTGCTCGTGTCCGTATCGCGTCTGCGCCTCGTCGTAGCTTGCGTCCGTGCGAGCATTCATCCCGCGCCGGCATCACTTGACATCGAACTCCACGCGATCGAGTTCGGGCACGTTGAGGTCGATGAGCTTGCGGGCGACGTGACGGTCGTGCGCCCCGAGCGCTTCGCTTGTCGTCACATGGGCGACAACCTCGCGCTCGACGAGGCCTTCCTCCTCGCCCTCGGTCGCCGAGGTCTCGGCGGCGACGGTGTAGCCCTTAAAGCCCGGCAGCACCGCGGCGAGCTCACGCGTGGTCTCGGTGACGCCATAGCCGTCCTGCACGCCGGCCTGCGCTGAGCCAATAGACCCCGCGGTCATAACGATGCAGGGGATGGCAAAGATCACCGTACCCACGATGATGCGGCGGCGCACCTTGCGCGATAGCTCGTCGACCTCGGCGTTTTCCTCGGCCGTTACGACGCCGTCTCCGTTCAGGTCGCGCTTGAGCGGCACGCGCAAGATAAGCAGCACGGCTTCGGCCGCCAGCGCGATAAAGACGACGTTGATGCCAAACTCGTAGAGGGCCGAGAAGAACAGCGATCCGCTCGCGATGGCAATACCATAGCCCGCCGCGCACAGGGGCGGCATGAGCGCGGTCGCCACGGCCACGCCGGCGATGAGCGTGGCGGGTTCCTGATCGCGCGAGTTACCCAGCCCGCCCGCAAAGCCGCCTGCAAGCGCGACGGCAAGGTCCCATACAGTGGGTGTCGAGTTGTCGATGATGGCGGCCGTGGTGGTGCCAAGGGGCGAGAGCTTAAAGTACAGCGTGGACGTGACCAGGCAAAAGACCATCTGCAGCGCGAGGCCGGCGACGGCCTCGACGGCAATCTCGCGGTCGAGCGTGGCAATACCGTATGCCATGGCAAGAACCGAGCCCATGAGCGGGCAGATGAGCATGGCGCCCACGATGGCAATGTCCGAGTCGATATCGAGGCCGATGCTCGCGATGAGCATGGCGATGATGAGGATACACAGGTGAGAGCCGGTCAGGCGCGCCCCGTTTACAAAACGCTTGCGAATCACGTGATAGGGCGCGCGGCCCTCGCGAATGTTGAATGCCTGCTTAAGGAAACGGCCGGCGTTCTCCAGGGCCTCGCTATGGGCAGGACGGATGCCGTGGCGCCGATGATGGCGCTCGCGCAATCGCTTGAGCTGTTGTTTGTCGAGTTCCATGTCCACCTCGTTCTAGCACGGGCCGCATTGCGCTTGCTGCTATTACTCTACACCGTGGCAAGTGGAACGGATTCCTGGGCGCGGGATGGGGCGTCCAAACGGCTTTGCCTGCATTTAGCAACGCCTCGCAAAATGAATCAATCTCAACTGCATATGTGACGGAACTGTGACGAAAGCTGTTGAACAACCGACTTGCCCGCTTTGCCGCATTGTTGCGCAACAAAGACCTGGAAATGCGGCCCTAGACTCGCGGTAACGCAGATAGCGTTGTGTCGAAGGGAGCACAACATGGCAAAGTACAGTCCAAAGCATCTTTCGTCTCCGAGTAAGACCGTCAACGTGAGGGGTGTCGCCAACCGCGCCGTCGCGACCGTTTTGACGGCTGGCCTTATCGCCCAGCCGCTCATGTCGCCGCTGGTGGCAATCGCCGCGCCGGCCGGTGACAGCGCCGATGCCGTGAAGGGCGAAAGCCCCATCGAGAGCACCGTCGTCGCCGGCAACCAGGCAGTTGCGAAGACGGCGGAGCAGCTGGCCGAGGAGTCGGCAAAGCAGTTTGAGGCTGCCAAGGCGGCCTACGATGCGGCTCAAAAGAAGGCCGACGCCGCGGGTCAGGTGCAAAAGCAGGCTCAGCAGCAAAAAGACCAGGCTTCGCAGGCCGTGACCGATAACGCGGCCGAGCAGAACGCGGCGGAAGTCGCCGCGCTGCATGAGAAGATCGACGAGCTTAAGGCGGCCGTCGACAAGGCCGAGCAGCAGCAGAAGAAGCTGGGCGACCTGAACGATCAGCTCGATCAGGCCAACAAGAGCGTCGAGGACAAGACCCAGGCGCTTAAGGATGCCGAGAAAAAGCGCGACGACGCCAAGAAAGCCCTCGATGACGCCCAGGCCAAGCTCGAGGCTATGGATATGGATAAGTACGAGGCCGCCAAGAAGGCTGTCGAGGACGCGCAGGCCAAGCTCGATGCGGCGAATGCCGATGTGAAGACGGCCGAGGGTGAGCTTGCGGCAGCTGAGACCGCCGCCGCCAATGCTGAGCAGGCAAAGAGTGATGCCGAGTCTGCTCTGGCGACTGCCCAGGCCAAGAAGAAGGAGACTGCCGCTACCCTTGCCGCTGCGACCACCGCGCGCGACAATGCCCAGGCTAAGCTGAAAGACGCCCAGGCGGCGCTCGATGCCGCGACCTCGGGCACGGGCGTCGATCTGAACGCGCTCGAGGCTGCCAAGGTCGCCGCCGCTGGTGAGCTCAAGGCCGCGCAAACGGAACTCGATGCTGCGACGACTGCCGATATGACCGCACAGGCGAATCTGCAGACCGCCCAGGCTGCTGCCAGCGCCGCGCAGGAGAAGGTCAACGCCGCCAACGCTGCCGTTTCGTCCGCGCAGACCGCATACGACGAAGCCAGCGGCAAACTCGGCGACCTGACGAACAAGTACAACACCGCTAAGGCCGCGTACAATCAAGCCCAGCAGACCGAGGCAGACAAGAAGGCTGTCTACGATCAGGCCGTAAAGGATAGGGACGACAAACGAGCCGAGTACAAGGCGGCATGCGATGCCGCAGACGCTGCGGAGGCTGCCAGCGATGCCGCTAGCGCAGAGGTGGACAAGCTTGAGCAGCAGATTGCCGAGCTCAAGTCCAACATGACTGTCGATCAAGACATCATCAATAATGGCATGCTCGGTTTTATGGCCTACATTAGCAACAGCAGCGATTTTACTGCCCAGCAGAAGGCCAATGCCAGCGCTGCATCGTCTATGCTCACCGGCGCGCCCAACACGAACCAGCGATATGACAAGGCTAGCTGGTATGACAGCTATGTTGACCAGGATATGTCTCGCGATACCAATCCGCTCTCCCTCGAGCAGCTGCGCAATGCGCTGACGTATCTCGATACTCAGAACAACATCCGCAAGGCAAACGGTCAGTCCGAGCTCAGCGTCAGCCTCCGTATGACGGCTGCGGCAGCGCTCAACGCATCCTATTCATCGAATATTTGGGGACACTCGGATCACTATTTCGATAATGCTGAGAATCTCGCAGGTGGCGGCGGCGTCTACATGGGAGGCGAGACTGTCGACACGCTCGGCTGGCCCTATACCGGGCTCTATACTCAGGAGAAGGAGATCTTCGACAAGTATGTAGAGCAGTATGGCGACGAATTCGGTAGCCACCGATATGATTCCTATTACTTCTACCAGAACTACAACAGCATCTACCATGAGTGTGGGCACTATCTCAATATCATCGATTCCGATATGACGGCAATCGGCATCGCGACCGGTAGCGGTAAGAACACCGATTCCGAGGTAACCGTATTCGATTACAGCGCTGATGACACTCAGGCTGATTTCACTGTCTCCAAGTTCAAGAAGCTCGTGAACGACTACATTGACTCCGCTTACAGCGCCGGCGGTACGCAGGCACAAAAGCAGCAGCTCAAGGAGCTTCAGGGCAAGCTCGCCGATGCGCAGAAGAAGTTTGGAACTGCTAGCGGCGCCTATAACGATGCGCTCAACAAGCA
This sequence comes from uncultured Collinsella sp., assembly GCA_900542305.1. Lineage (GTDB taxonomy): Bacteria > Actinomycetota > Coriobacteriia > Coriobacteriales > Coriobacteriaceae > Collinsella. The sequence continues at coordinate 6,858 of UQMU01000025.1, forward strand.
GTTTGACGCTCAAGAGGCCTTTAAGGCTGCCGGTACGAACGTGAACACCGCCAAGGGCGAGTATGAGAGCGCTCAGGCTGCCACTGCAACCGCCAAGGGTGCCTATGACGCCGCCAAGAGCGAGTTTGATGGCTCTGGCATTGACATTGACGCGCTTAATCAGAAGCTCGAAGCCGCCAAGAGCGAAGCCACCGCTGCTCAGACTGCTCTCGACAAGGCCAACGCGACGGTCACCGATTGCCAGACGAACGCATCTAAGGCTTCGACTCGTAAACTGAATGCTCAGAGCGGCTACGACGCCGCCAAGGCAAAGTCCGATAAGGCCAAAAAGGCGTATGGCGACGCTACCGCTTCGGTCAAGGACCTTACCGCCAAGCTCGATGCCGCTAGGACAGAGTCCAATCAGGCTAACGAGGCGTATGGCAAGGCAAAGGTGGCCGACGTCACTGCCCAGGCTGGCGTTAACGATGCCGAGGCCGTAGCGACAGCCGCGGCAACGGCCTTCTCGAACGCGCAACAAGCTGTCACCAACAAGGAGCAGGCGCTTGCCGCCGCACAGCAGGGGGTCACGTCTGCCCAGACGGCCCTCAATGCCGCGAATGCCTCATTCAAGCGCTATGCTGTTGCTCAGAAGACGCTCGACGACGCCAAGGCAGCCCATGATGCCGCCGTTACCGGCGTCGCCGATGCCCAAAAGCAGCTCGCTGCCGCCAACCAGGCGGTCACGGACGCCGAGCAGGCCATCGACGCTGCTAAGACTGAGCTTGCGACTGACAAGGCCCTTCAGGCCGATCTTGATCATGTCAATCCTGAGGCTTCCCTTGTCGCTGGCGTAACGGTATTCAACGCGGGTTGGACGGCACAAAATCAGCTGCCCAAGCTCGACGCTGCTTATGCTCGCTACAAGGCCGCCGTCGACGCCGAGAAGGGTCTGAAGCAGGCCGAGGCCGACGCCGATGCCAAGCTGTCCGATGCCAACGACGCCTATGCCGCCGCGCTGGCAGAGCTTAACGACGCCAAGGATGCCCTGGCAGCCGCACAGGCCGAGTACGACAAGTATCATCCCAAGGCCGAGCCGCAGGCCAAGCCCCAGGTTGCGCAGGCCGCCGCAAAGGCCCCCGCTGCCAAGAAGCAGGCCGCGGATGGTGCGCTCGCCCAGACGGGTGACACCTCCGCGCTTGCGGGCGAGGTCTTCGTCATCGGCGGCATTACGCTCGTGGCTGCGGGCGTGACGCTGGGCGATCGTCGTCGCAAGCAGATGTAGTATTTTGAGTACTGGTCTCGCATGAGCTGCGGTTAATTGCGAGACCGACTCGATAGCTCAACCGATAAGGCCGGCGTGCTGTGATACGCAGCGCGCCGGCCTTTCTTCGTATTGGCATCAAAAAGCCCGGCCGGTAGCCGCAAAAGCTACCGACCGGGCAAGCCGTAGGCAATATGATTGCGACCGGGCTGTCGCTAAAGTACGAGCGAACAGCTGCTCAGCTTAGCCCAGCAGGCTCAGGCCAACAGAGACAAACGCCAGGATAACGCCGACGATGGACTCGCCACCGAGCAGGCCGCTGGCGACAACCAGGCCCTGCTCCTGGAAGGCGGCATCCTTGGCGGTCTTCTCCTCGTCCGAAAGACCGGCGTTGGCATCGCGGTGGGCTGCCCACTTGTCGTAGGCGAGCTTGACGCAGGAGCCCAGGAAGGCCGTGAGCGACATGTAGAACGGCAGGTATACGCCCAGGCCGATCATCATGGCCGGAATGCCGAGCCAGTACATGACGATGCCGGCGATAAAGCCGCCCGCAAACCACGGCACGCTCGGGATGCCCGAGACCATGGTGGCGACCACGCTTGCCTGTGCGGCCACAAAACTCTTGTCGGGGCCAAAGGCGTCCGGACCATAGGCGGTGACGAGCGCGACCATGACGGCGGCGGCGACCAGGGCGCCCACGATGCCGCCAATGGCCTGGCCGACCCACTGCGCGCGCGGGTTGGTGCCCAGCACGGCGCCGGCCTTGAAGTCGTTCATGACGTCGCCCGCAAGGCCGCACGCCACGGCCACGATGCCGGCGATAAAGAACAGCTTGACCTGAGCGAGCTGCGCGAAGGCGGCAACGATGAGCATGACGATGAGGCCAAAGATCTCCATGGGGTCGATGCCCGTCTGGCCGCAGCTCTGCGCGCTCATGATGGTGGTGACAAAGGTGAACAGCGTGACGATGACGGCCGGAACGGGGCCAAGGTCGAGCACGATGGCGATGATCACGGCGATGGCGGCAGCGCCCAGGCCGATGATACCGGCGTCGAGTTTAAGGGAGCCCGAGATGAGCGACTGCTCGTCGGTGTCGGTGGAGCTGTCGGCGGCGAGGCCGCGGACGATACCGGCGGCCTGCGGAAGGATGTCCTTGAGGACGACGGCGACGCCAAAGCCCATCATGAGGCCCATACCCAGGGACTTGACGATGCCCTGTGCGGTCATAACGTCAAACAGACCGGCAGCGGTGCCGCCGACGATGATGCCAAAATTGCCCAGCAGCGCGCCGGCAAACCAGAACGCGACGGGGGCGAAGCCCACCAAAAAGCCGATGGACAGCAACATGGGCGAGTTGTAGATGCCAAAGGTCACGCCGGGGATATTGAGCGTGCACAGCATGCTGGGCACAATGCCCAGAGCGTCGCGCAGCACGCTGTAGATGCCGGCGATGGCCATGGAGCCAAAGAGCTGCTTGCCGGTCTTGCCGCCGGCCTCGGTCGCGCGCAGGGTCTGAGCTGCGGCGTTGCCGGTGGGGAACTCAAGCGCGGCGTCCACGATAAAGTGACGGTGGATGAGTGCCGTGGCCAGCAGGCCTAGGATAGTGCCGGCGAGTGCCACGATAAACATGTCGAGCCAACTGATCTGGTCGGCATAGCCCAGCATCCAGGCGCCCGGGATGGTAAACGCCAGACCGCCAGCGACCATGGCGCCTGCGGACATGATGGTGTGGGTGACGTTGGCCTCGTTGAGGCTGGCGTTGCCCATGAGCTTCAGGAAGAACAGCGAAATGACGGCAGCGAAAATGATCGGCCAGGGGAGGGCGCCCATCTTGAGGGCGGTGTAGGCCGAGCTTGCCGTGATGATCACGCAGCCAAGGACGCCGATGACGACGCCGCGCAGCGTGAGTTGCCCGCGCATCGAAGCGCGGTTCGAGGGATTGCTCATATAAAACTCCTTTGCGTATATCCGCTTCCCCCGGGAGCGCCGTTACGGATACGGCGCGGGAAGTCGGGTTACCAAGGGCCGCCGCGTGAGCTCGCAAACGACCGCGCACCAGTATAGCCGCAAGCTAGTCATTTTGGGATGACTGGTTTAGGTAGGCGATATACTGCTGGGCAGACGAAAGGAGCGCCGACGATGCTTAATGGGTGCGCATATATATTGACGGTCGACGTGGGCAACACGTTCATTCGCTTTGGCCTGTTTGCAGAGGATTCGGCCGCGGCGCAGGAATGTCCGCTTGCGACGTGCGAGATCACCACGCCGTCGAGCATCACGGCAGACGAGGCGCGCATGCGTCTCGTGCAGGTCATGGCCGCACTGGCGGCCGATGCGGGCATGCCGGGCGCGCTTGTGTCCACGGCTGCTGTGCTGAGCTGCGTGGTCCCGGCGCTCGAGCGCCCGTGGAAGGCGGCACTTTCCCGTACCTGCACGGGGCGCGTGCTCACGGTGGGGCCGGGACTTAAGACCGGCATGCCCGTGCACTACGATGACCCGGCCGAGATCGGTCCCGACCGCATCGCCGACGCCGTGGCTGCCCGCGCCGTCTACGGCTCGCCGTGCATTGTGATCGACCTGGGCACGACGACCAATATCGAGGTCATCGACGCACACGGCACCTTTGTCGGCGGCGTTATCGCGCCGGGGCTGGCGCTCGGCGCCCGTTCGCTCTCGGCCGCTGCGGCGCGCCTGCCTCAAGTTGAGCCCTCGGCGCCGACACACGTCATCGGCCGTAACACGCGTGAGGCCATGCGCTCGGGCGTGGTTCTGGGCGAGGTGGCACGCATCGACGGCATGCTCGACATGGTGCTCGCCGAGATGCGTGCGACCAAGGCCGCGGGGGAGGGCGATGTGCCCATCGTCATTACCGGCGACGATGCCGAGGCGCTTGCGGCGCTGGTCGGCCATAGCCTGACGGTCGACGATGCGCTGACGCTGCGGGGCCTCGCCGAGCTCTACCACATCAACCAAAAGCCCCGCCGCGCGTAGCGATGGGGGCAATGGGACAAAAACGTCTCCACCTTCCACCTGCTACAATGGGTCAAACTATTGCGATTTCGGAGGTGTCTGCCATGTCGGACGATCTTCATCAAACCGCGTCGGGCAAGCGCCGCGACGTTATTAGCTGGGATGAGTTCTTTATGAGCGTGGCCATCGCCGCGCAGCGCCGCAGTAAGGACCCCAACACGCAGGTGGGCGCGTGCATCGCCAGCACCAACCACCGCATCCTTTCGGTGGGCTACAACGGTACGCCCTCGGCGCTCAACGACGACTTTTTCCCGTGGGGCACGAGCGATGACCCGCTGCAGGACAAGCATAACTACGTAGTCCATGCCGAGGCCAACGCCGTGCTCAACTATCGCGGCTCGCTCAAAGACCTTGAGGGTTCCACGGTCTACGTCACGCTGTTCCCGTGCCACGACTGCGCCAAGATCCTGGCACAGGTGGGTGTGGGCGAGGTCGTCTACCTGGACAATAAGTATGCCGACACCGATGACGGCCGTATCAGCCGCCGCATTCTCGACTCCTGCGGCATCAGCTACCGCCAGGTCATCGTCGATGTCCAGATTGGTACCGGGGGACAAGCTCAGCAGTAATATGCGTTGTCGCTATCTGGCGACGAACGCAGCTCAAAGAGCCCCGTCCCAAATTGACTACTCGTGAAAGTCGCGTCTGCGCGCATGGACGGCTCGTGAGCGGGTACATGGCTGTAGTAACATAGCTTCTGTCCGCGGGCGTGCCCGCGTTATTGTGAGAAAGGAGCCCCTGTGGCTGTTAACGAAGAGCTGCTTAAGAAGGTTCTTGAAGAGATTCGCCCCAACCTGCAGGCCGACGGCGGCGATATGGAGTATGTGGGCGTCGACGACGAGGGCGTCGTTAAGCTGGAACTGCAGGGCGCTTGCGCCGGCTGCCCCATGAGCTCGCTGACCCTTTCCATGGGTATCGAGCGCATCCTGAAGGAGCACGTGCCCGGCGTTACCCGCGTCGAGCAGGTCAATGCTTCCGGCGAGGCCGAGGACCTGTACGACGAGTACGCGCCGTTCTAAGATGCGAAAGCTGCGGACGGTACGCTCCGCATAGACGTTACGTCCAAATATGCGGCTGCGAGCGCAAGGCCCGCGGCCGCATTTGTATGTAGGGAGCAGGGGGATCGATATGCTCAACGACCTCTACCATATGCTTGACCCCGTTGCGATCTCGGCGGGCCCCATCACGATCTACTGGTACGGTCTGGCCTATGTGGTCGGCGCCCTGCTCACGGCGGTCGTTATGTACCGCACGCAGCGTCGTTGGGGCTTCGACATCACGATCGATGACCTGACGAGCGTCGTGGTCGGTGCGGTCTTTGGCCTTATTATCGGCGCGCGCCTGTTTTACGTCGTCTTTTACGGTGATGGCTACTATTTGGCCCACCCGCTCGAGATCTTTGCCACCAACGAGGGCGGCATGAGCTTCCACGGTGGCCTGGTGGGCGGCATCTTGGGCGGCATCATTGTATGCCGCATGTATAAGCTCGACGCCTGGACCATCGCCGACCTTGCTGTGATCGGTGCTCCGCTGGCGCTGTGCCTGGGACGTTGCGCCAATTTCGTCAACGGCGAGCTGTGGGGTAAGCCGACCGATCTGCCCTGGGGCGTGGTCTTTGGCGGCACTGCGGGCGATATGCCGCGCCATCCCTCCCAGCTCTACGAGGCGTTTCTTGAGGGCGTCGTACTCTTCTGTATTTTGCAGGTGCTCAGCCGCAAAAAGCCGCTACTGCCCCAGGGTACGTTTATGGGCGTGTTCGTGATGGGGTACGGCATCGTTCGCTTTTTGATTGAGTTTGTGCGTGTGCCCGATGCGCAGCTGGGCTATCTGCTGGGCGGCGTCATCACCATGGGTCAGCTGCTGAGTCTTCCGCTCGTAATCGCGGGACTGGCGCTCATCATCTTTGCTCGTCGCCGCAACCAGCCCCAGCGCATCTACCTCGACGCCTAACCACCAAAACCACCACAAAGGGGACAGGCACCTTTGTGGTGGTTCGCTGGGCAACGATGACAGAACCGTAACGTTTCCCCAGATAAAACCTGCCAAAATAAACCTGTCCCTTTTTGGCAGGTTTCTAGAAAGGCTCTTTGGACTGTGAAGGATTCCGATCTCTCCACAACGGCTGCGCGCGACGCTGCCCGCATCGTCTGGTTTAAGCGCTATCCCGCCAAGCAGACGCTCATCGCATTTTTGCTCGCGCTGTTGGCGACCACGGCGTTTTCCATCGATCCCGCCCCGGTGTCGAGCAACGCAGTCTTGGCGATTGACCCCAAAGCCTCGGGCATGCTGTACGTGTGCTACGAGGTGCTCCTCTCGTTTGCCGGCCATACCGACGCGGTCATGCTGCTTGCACTTGCCTGCCTGCTCACGCTACCGTTTCGCTACGTGTTCTTTGGCCGTGGCGACACCTGGCGCCCATCGATCGTTCTGCCGTCGCTGTTCTTCGCCATCTGCATGGTGTTCGGCCGCAGCTACGATCTCACCGACTCGGCCGAGATTGTCCTTGGCGACAAAGCCCGCATCATCTGCGCCTGGATTGGCGGCGCGGGCTGGATGCTCTTGGCGGTCGTTGCCTTCTACCTTGCCTTTGAGTGTCTAGATTGGCTGAGCTCTCGGCGCATTCCGTTTTCCGAAGCGCACTTTGGCCGCGTATGGCGTGTGGCTCACGCCGTGCTCTCGGTCCATCCCTTTGCCGGGCCCTTCCTGGTGCTTATGATCGCCTGGGCGCCCACGCTCATCGCTTCGCTGCCCGGCCTTTTTATGGGAGATACGGGTGCGCAGATTCGCCAGTGGTTCAACTACCCCAACGGCACGAGTGACTACTTGCGTCTGCTCAATCCCAATGTGTTGCTCAACGGACATCACCCCGTGGTGCATACGGCTATCATCGGTTCGTGCGTCCAGTTGGGGCTTTCACTGTTTAACAGCGCCAACGCAGGTCTTGCCATCTACACCTGCGCTCAGTTCGTCATTACGGCCGCCTGCATGGCCTATTCCATCTCGTCGCTGCGCAAGCTGGACGTGAGCCTGCCGGTCCGCGGCGTAATCTTGCTGTTCTTTGTGTTTATGCCCATGTTCTCCAACTACGCGGCCCTGCTTACCAAAGATGTGCTGTTTGCCGACGCGTTTTTGGTGCTGTTGGTGCAGACCGTGAAGCTCGTGGCATGCGGCCTGCCCCGTCGCGATGCCAATGCCGAGCGTGCGGGCGAACAGAGGCCCGTGCTCTTTGCGCGTCACGACTGGCTGCTGCTCGCTCTGGGCGCCATGGGTTCCACGTTTCTGCGCAACGGCGGCCTGGTGTTTCCCCTGGCGGCATGCGTAATCGCGGCGGCGTTTTGCGTATGGGACGTGCATGTGGCTCGTCGTGCAGCCAAGCAGACTGGTGCTGCGCCTTCGGGCGCCATCCCGCGTTTCCGCTGGGTTGGCGTTCTTGCGGTGCTCGCGCTCTGCCTTGCCTCTAATATGTACTTCACCAAGGTCTTTATGCCGGCGCACGATATCACGCCTGGTTCCAAGCGCGAAATCCTCTCGATTCCGTTCCAGCAGACGGCTCGTTTCGTCCAAAAGCACGACGGCCTCAACTCGGGCGTCAACCCCACGGTTAAGGAGGACGGCACCATCGTGGAGGCTCCTTGCGACGGTTCGGTGACCGACGAAGAGCGTGCCGTGATCGATCGCGTACTCAAGTACGAGAACCTGGGCCGCCGCTACAACCCCGACAAGTCCGATGCCGTCAAGAACTGCTTTAACGAGTACGCCTCGCAGGAGGACATCGATGCCTATTTTGAGGTATGGGCTCAGATGTTTAAGAAGGATCCCGAGTGCTATATTTCGGCGCTTATCAATAACTACTATGGTTATTTTTATCCGAGCGCGCGCGATGCCTGGGTCTACAGCACGGCGCGTAGTGCCGAGATTATGGCACGCCCCGATAATCTCAAGTACTTCGACTTCCATCCGGTCGATAGCAAGGTTGTGCGCTGGTGCGACCACCTGATCAATCTGTACCGTGTAGCGGTGCAGCGCATCCCGTTTATTTCGCTCACCATGAGCTCGGCCACCTATGTGTGGATCATGATCGCCGTGGTGGTCTACCTGCTGCGTCGTCATTCATGGCGTGCGCTGGCGATCTGGGTGCCGCTGTTGGGCGTGCTTGCCGTGTGCCTGATTGGTCCGTGTAACGGATCGACCTACATGCGCTACCTGTATCCGGTCATCGCCTGCATGCCCTTCGCCATCGGCGCCACCGTCACCCGCAGCGACTTCCTCTGGTTCTAACTTGGTGCATTGGGGGTCAGGTTTCTTTGCACCAAAGGGGTCATCATTACGACGCCTTCATTTTGGGGTTTATCTCGCAGGCCAGTAGGTATATCATAACGACGTTTGTTTATATTGCCCGAGCATCTGCGCTGGGCTTTAGGTCGAAACCGATAGGAGACACGTATGTCCGGACACTCTAAGTGGGCCACAACCAAGCATCGTAAGGGCGCGCAGGACGCCAAGCGTTCCGCCCTCTTCTCCAAGCTGAGCCGCAACATCACCGTTGCTGCCCGTCTCGGCGGCGACCCGCTGCCCGAGAACAACGCCAGCCTCGCCGCTGCCGTTGCCAAGGCCAAGGCTCAGTCCATGCCTAAGGACAAGATCAAGTCCGCTATCGACAAGGCTTTTGGTTCGGGTGCCGATGCCGCCGTCTACGAGAACATCGTGTACGAGGGCTATGGTCCCGCCGGTGTCGCCGTCTACGTCGACTGCCTGACCGACAACCGCAACCGTACCGCCGCTGATGTCCGTTCCGCCTTCTCCCACGCTGGTGGCAACCTGGGCACCTCCGGCTCCGTCGCCTTCCAGTTTGAGCGTAAGGGCCAGATCGTCGTCGCCAAGGAGATCCTGGACGAGAACGCCAAGAAGGAGACCATGATCGCCAACGGTGCTGCCGGTGACGAGGATGAGTTCATGATGGCCATCGCCGAGGCCGGTGGCGAGGACTACGAGGACGCCGGCGAGGAGTGGATCGTCTGGACTGCTGCCAACGACGTTATGGCTGTCTCCAAGGCGCTCGAGGAGCAGGGCGTCCAGGTCAAGGGCTCCGAGACCACCATGGTCCCGACCACCCCGACCGAGGTCTCCGGCACCGACGCCAAGAAGGTTCAGCGCCTCATCGACCGTCTTGAGGAGCTCGACGACGTCCAGGATGTTTACAGCACCATGGACATGACCGACGAGGTCATCGCTGCCCTCGAGGAGGAGTAGCGCCCGCACGGGTTAAGCCGTGCATATCTGGGCATAATGAAGCGAGCATGCAAGCCTCGTGGAATAGATGAGCCGGATCCGCGTGCGTAGAGCACCGGACCCGGCTCTTTTATAATGATGCGAACCGTTTTGCATTTCGAGAGCCGAGATTTGAAGGGAGCGCCGCGTGCGCGTACTCAAACGAGCCCTAGCGATTGTGTATCTTGCCGCCGCCATCGTGGCGCTGGGTACGCTTGTCTGCCAGTTTTGGGGGCCGTATACGTATCGCTTTATGCTGCTGATGCGCGACCCCATGCCGCGCATTGTCGTGACGGCATGCGGCGGAGTTGTGGCGATCGGCGTGCTGGTAAGCTTTTTCCGCCTGATGTTTGCTCGTCGCGAGCCGTCCTGCGTGCATCCGGCGGGGGAGCGCAATATCGAGGTTACCCTTGCGGCGCTTTCTTCGTGTGCCAGGGCTGCTGCCGAGCGCGACGACCGCGTGATGGTCGAGCATGTCGAGGCCCGCGTCCAAGGCCCCGACGATTCGCACGTCCGATTTAAGGTCGAGGCTATCGCGCTTGACGATAAGGACGTGGCATCTCTGGCTACCGCGATGCAGCAGCGCATCGAGGAAGCTTGCGACACCATGCTCGGCACGCCGGGTACGACCACGCGCGTCCGTTTTTTGCCGTCCAAGACTACCGTCCAGACCGTGGAGGTTTCCGGTGAGTGATACCAATCAAGATAAGACCGCTCGTACGCCGCGCCTGACGATTGACCAGAGCGCCACGCCGGCGAGCGAACCTGTTGATTCCAAAGCAGAGGCAACCGAGTTGCAAGACGCAGCAGCCGCGGATTTTGACGAGGCTATGGGTCTCATCAAAGGTACGGGCGCTGCTATCTGGAGCTATGCCGTGCGCCACCCCAACACTACGCTCGGCGCCGTGGCAGGCTTTATCCTCGCTGTGCTGGTACTTACGTTGGGCCTGTGGGACACGCTCGTCATCGCATTCTTTGTGCTGATTGGCGCCGTGATCGGCCAGATTCGCGACGGCGAGAACGGTATCGTCAACTTCTTCGGCCGTCTGTTTAGCGGCCGCTAATATGTATTCGACTGTCGCATCCGCGGCAGGCATAAGGAGGAACCATGGCTTTTAACACGAAGGTCGATGTAGCCGATACCGAGCTCGAGGCGAACGAGGCCGCCGCCGAGGCGGAGGATGTAACGCTCGAGGACGAGGCGCTCGTCGAGGCCGAGTCCGAAGACGAGGCGGACGAGGACGACGAGGAGGCGGACGAGTCCGAGGACTCGCTGACCTATTCCAACGGCGTGATCGAGAAGATCGTCGCCATGGCCACCCGCGAGGTGCCGCACGTGTTGGGCATGAAGGGTAACCTTATGCATTTTGTGCAGGAGCAGTTTGGTGCCGAGAACTTGACCAAGGGCGTGACGGTCGAGGTCACCGACGACAACCGCGTGGTCGTCAACATCTCGGTCATCATCGAGTATGGCGCCTATGCGCCTGCGATCTTTGACGACGTTAAGGCGCGCGTCACCGAGCGTCTGGCCGCGATGACCGGCCTTGAGGTGGCAGGCGTCAACCTGCGCATCGAGGATGTCATCACCCCCGAGGAGTACGAGCACCGCACCAGCCAGCACGAGTAACCTACTAAAAAGGGACAGATTTGTTTCGATAGGTTTTACCTGCGAAAACGCTAAACGGTCGACCGCGCAAGCAAAAGCGCGGTCGACCGTTTTCTATATAGCCTCGATCTAGTCATACCGCTCGTCTAACTAAGGGTTGCAATCTTCGCGTTCCGCGTTACCCTAATGGGCGCATTGTTTCCAAATTGTTAACGAGGGGTTGCCGTAATGGCTGACGAGCACGAAACAGAAAGCAAGGCATGGGCGATTGAGGCCGCCGCGGCAGAGGCGGCATCGCGTGCTGCCGAAGAGGTGCATCGTCCTCCCGTAGTGCCGATGGAGCGCGTGGTTGATCGCACCGATATCGAACGTGGCGAGCGCGCCGGCCGCAAGCGCAGCCAGGAGCCAGGCTTTCCGCGCTTTTTTGCCGAGCTCAATTTGGGGCTGATCCTCACGGCCTTTGCCATCGTGGCTTTCAAAACGCCCAATCACTTTGCCTTCGGCGGCACCTCGGGTGTGTCGGTCATTCTTTCCACGCTGTTCCCGACTCTGCCCGTCGGCGTCTTTATGTGGATTATCAACGCGGTCCTGGTCATCCTGGGCTTTATCTTTTTGGAGCGCAAGGCAATCCTTTGGAGCGTTTTTGCCTCGTTTGCGCTTTCGGCCTACGTCTCGCTGTTTGAGCTGTTCATCCCGACCGATGTTTCGATGACGGGCGATATGTGGCTCGACCTGTGTTTTGCCGTCATCTTGCCGGCGCTGGGCAGTGCTATTGTCTTTGATATTGGCGCCTCCACGGGCGGCACGGACATTCTTGCCATGATCCTCAAGCGCCGCACGACGCTCGAGATTGGCCGTGCCCTACTGCTGGTCGATATCGGCATCGTGACCATCGCGGCCTTTTTGTATGGTCCGCGTGTCGGTCTGTATTGCGTGCTCGGCCTGTTTGCCAAGACGCTTGTGGTCGACAAGGCCATCGAGAGCATTCACCTTCGTAAGGTCTGCACGGTCATTTGCTCCGAGCCCCTTAAGGTCGAGGAGTTTATCGTCAAGCATCTTAACCGTACGGCGACCATCAGTCGCGGCTACGGTGCCTTCTCGGGCAAGTGCGTGACGGTGATCATGAGCGTGCTGAGCCGTCGCGAGGCCGTGCAGCTGCGCCGTTATGCGCGCGAGGTCGATCCGGGCGCCTTTATCACGATCGTCGACAGCTCCGAGATTGTGGGCAAGGGCTTCCGCGGCACGAACTAGCGCGGATATACCCTTCGAATCATTGAATAAAGCCGCCTACGTTGCAAATCGGCCATCTTGGGGTATTTGTCCCCACATTGGGCGATAATGTTGCCAAAGACATCGTTTGCGATCCAGGTGATTCGCTCTAGATACGAAGGGATGATTTCGATGTTCTGTTCGCAGTGTGGCGCCCCCATGGGCGATAACGACAAGTTCTGCGGCGTGTGTGGTGCTCCTAATGCCGGTGCCGCTGGCCCCGCTCCCCAGGGACAGCCTCAGCCCCAGCAGTTTGTTCCGCAGCCGCCCGTGGCGAATGCGCCAAAGGGCTGTGTGGCTCAGGCGTTCCAAGATATGACTAAGACTCCGGGCGTGCTTCAGCGTGTATGCCAAATCGCGTTTTTGCCGGCGCTGATTTGCGTTGTGTCGGTGCTCGTGTTGTTTATTCCCGTTATTGGCGGCATTGCGGCTGCCATCGGCTTTTTGGCAGCTTGCATTGCGAGCGTGTGCGGTTCCGGCTTTGGTATCGAGTGGGGTCGCGATCTGTCGCTTAAGGTCGATGACGGCATGGACCGTCCACTCATGCGTTCCACGTCGTTTGGTCTCGGAGTCTTTTCGAGCGTTATTTCGGTCGTGCTCGAGGTTATCGCTGCCATTCCCGTTATCGGTGTAGTGCTTTCGCTGGTGGAGAGCATGGTAATTGGCGCCGCAGGCTCGTATTCGTATTACGGCTCTTATGCGCTCGAAGCTGCGCTGTTTGGCTCGCTTGGCCTGCTTGTCCTGGCGCTAATTGCCTCGGCGATTCTGGGTGTCTTCTTTAAGATGTTCGCCGACATCGCCGTGATGCACTTTGCGGTGACCGGTCGCGTCGAGAGCGCGTTTTCGCTCGACAAGGTCTGGGCGGCGTTTAAGCACAACAAGACCAAGCTGTTCTGCGCTTCGTTCCTTCCGGAGTTTTTGACGGGCCTGGTTTCCAACGCCATTACGTGGATCTTGACAGCTGTCTTTGGTGCCATCGCCGGAATTGGCGCGTACGGCTATTACTATCGCCCCACGGGTATCGAGGCGATTGTTACCGCCGGTGGTGTCACGCTCGTATTGTTCCTGGTGCTGATTGCATTCGTCACGGTGTTCCTTACGGTCTTTGGCAAGATGCTCAAGCACCGTGCCGTTGGCTATTGGGCTGCACGTTATGCAAGCGAATGGACCGATGAGGACAAGGACGACGTTTTGACTTTTGTGCTCCCGGGTGAGAAGAAGCCTGCTCCTGCGGGATTCAATCCCACGGCAGCCACTGGTGCTGCGCCTGCCCCGGCACCCGCGCCTGCACCTGCCCCGGCACCCGCGCCTGCCCCTGTCCCCGCACCGGCGTCCGAGGCGACGCCTGCGGAGCCCGATTGGGATGCCGTTGCCACGCCGGCGGATGAGCCGGGCGATAATCCTGCTGCCGAAAACAATCAAACCGAATAGTCGGTCGAGGCGCCCTGGGCAACTGAGCCCGGGGTGCCTTTTTCTACTGCGAAAGCAAGAAAATGCCTGGGAAAACGGTTGCAGCAAAATTTCTCGGAAATTGGTCAATGTTGCGCAACAACGTCGCGGCTATTGTTGAGAACGTAGACGTGTAAGGTTTGAAGGCGTGCGACGCCTTAGGAAAAGGAGAGGCTCATGTTCTGTCCCACTTGTGGTTCTCCCATTTCGGATGATGCCAAATTCTGCCCTGTTTGCGGATCCGCCGTTGGTGCCGCTTCTGCCGCTGCGGCCCCGCAGCCCCAGCCCGCTCCGGCCCAGGCTATTCAGCCCGCGCTCCAGCCTCAGCAGCAGTACACCGGTCAATACGCCCAACAGTCCGCATCCGCTCCGATGGGCTATGGCCCCATTAAGGCTGACCGCAGCCTGATCGGCTGGCTGCTGCTCTCTCTTGTGACCTGCGGTATCTATTCGTTCTACTTCCTGTATTGCTTGGCACGCGACGTCAACACGTTGTGTCAGGATGACGGCGATTACACGCCGGGTCTGGCGGAATTCATCCTTCTATCGTTTGTGACCTGCGGCTTCTACGCGTACTACTGGTATTACAAGATTGGCAACCGCCTGCAGGCCAACGCTCCTCGCTACGGCCTGGTGTTCCAGGAAAACGGCACCACCGTTCTTCTGTGGCAGATCTTCGGCGCGCTCCTGTGCGGCCTTGGTCCCATCTTCGCTATGAACATCATCATCAATAATACCAATGCCATGGCAACGGCTTACAACACTCGCCTTGGCGCTCGTGCCTAACAATAAGGGCGGCGTGAACAGCTCCCAGGGACATAGGGGCACGGCAGAGCTCCTTCGCCGCGCCCTTTTTTGCACCGGCGCGCTCTTTGTCGCCTGGCTCGCGCTCTACCTGCTCGATATCGGCTGCGTGTTTCGCCTGATGACGGGCATTCCCTGTCCGGGATGTGGCATGACGAGGGCCTGGCTGGCAGCACTGCGCCTCGATTTTGCGGCGGCTTTTGCCTACCATCCGCTGTTTTGGGTGGTGCCGATTGCGTTTGTGCTCGCGTTCGTGCGCGAGGAGGTGACGTCGAGCAAGCTAAAGCGCGGCATCGACATTGCGGTTATTGTTCTGTGCGTGCTGGTCGTTGCCGTATGGATCGTGCGCCTTATCAACCCGGCAGACGCGGGCCTGCTCTTTGGCGGCCATGCGCCCGCCGGAGTCCCCACTGATATCATTCACCTCGAAACCCCACGCTGGCTCACCATCCTTCGCTCTTACTTGTCGTGACGGAGGACGCGCTAGAAAAGCGGTCGACACATAAGCGGGGGCGAACGTTGAGATAACGTTCGCCCCCGCTTTGCTATAGCCAGGTTGTTATAGGTGGGCGTGACGGCTACTCGCCGTGCTTCTCATCGTGGCGAGCGGCGGCACGGGCATCGTGAATGCCCTTGATTGCGGCATGGCGGGCGGTGCGGGCGTCGTGCACGGCGTCGCGGGCCTCGGCGGCAGTTGCCTTGGCAGAGCGCAGCTTGGCTGCCAGGTCGGGATTGGTCTCGGCAACCGCGGCGATCGTGGGGCCGTCGAGCTCTTCTTGCGTGGGCTCGGCCAAAAAGTCGATGGCATACTGAGCGGCTACCATGGAGCCCTTGGCGAGCACGCTCTCGTCGATCTTATAGAAGCAGGAGTGCTGGGCATAGGTGGCGCCAATCTGGGGGTTGCGCGTGCCAACAAAGGCGAGCACGCCCGGTACGCGGCGCAGATACTCCGAGAAGTCCTCGCCCGAAAGCGTGCCGCGGTAATGGCCCTCGCCCGCGGGACCCAGGCACTTGAGCGCAGCTTGGCGGCAGCGCTCGCTCGAGGCGGCATCGTTTTCGACCTTGTAGTTGGCGATGGTGTAGTCGGTGAGCTCGGCCTCGGCGCCCAGAGCAGCCGCGGTGTGCTCCACGATGCGGCGCATAAGCTCGGGCATCTCCTCATGCGTCTTGTCGCCATAGGTGCGCACCGTGCCGGCGAGGTACGCCGTGCCGGCGATAACGTTGCGCGCGGTGCCGCCATGCAGCTCGCCGACGGTGATGACGGCAGGTTCGTAGGGGCTAATCTCGCGCGAGACGATGGTCTGCAGGGCGTTGACGATTTCGGCGGCAACCATAACGGCGTCGTGGCCGCGCTGGGGCATGGCGCCATGGCACGAGGTGCCGCGGACGTCGATGCGGAACCAGTCGGTGTTTGCCATGCGTGGGCCGGGCTCGCAGCTTACGGTGCCGGCGTCGACCTCGCTCCAGATGTGCGCAGCGTAGGCGCCGTCGACGCCGTCGAGCACACCCGTGCCGATCATGAGTTTGGCGCCCTGGCCGTTTTCCTCGCTGGGCTGGAAAACGATGCGAATCTCGCCGTGGATGTCATCGGTCATGTGGCGCAGAATCTGCAGCGTGCCGAGCATCATGGCGATATGGCAGTCGTGACCGCAGGCGTGCATGCAGCCCTCGTTGACGCTGGCGAACTCCTCGCCGGTCTGCTCGGTGACAGGCAGGGCGTCGATATCGGCGCGCAGCAGGATACGGCGGCGCGGCGTGCCGTCCTCGCGGTAGGCATCCGGCGCGGTACCGCGAAGCGTCGCCACCAGGCCCGTCTTGAGCGGACGCTCGTAGGGGATATTCATGGCGTCGAGCTGGTTGGCGATGTCGGAAGTCGTGCGCTCCTCGGCAAGGCTCAGCTCCGGGTGCTTATGGAAGTGCCGGCGCTGCTTGATGATGTAGGGTTCAAACTCGGCGGCGATATCCTGGATGGCCGCGGTGACGTCGTCTGCCGCGCGAACCTCGGTTGCCGCCATAATCTGCTGTGCCTTGGTCTTCGTCATGGTCGATTTGCTCCTTGTTGGCTCGATCGCAAAATCGTACAGGCTCTCTCCAGTATGCCACCTGCCGCTAGAGCTGGTAAAGTTGCCGTTTGCCGCTTGGGGTTTTGTAACAAGAGTGGGGGAGTACACTCGGGGGTGTTGAATTTCCTGCCAGAGATGGGGATGCCCATGCAGCATATCGATCGGATTATCCGCTCCAAGAACGTTTTTACCGCCCAAGACGGCATCGATGCCGCCCGCGAGCTGGCGATTGCCATTGCAGGCGATCGCATCGTCGCAGTCGGCGCGCCCGATGACGTGATTGCCGCCGCACCTGCTGCCACGCCGGTAGTCGACTACGGCGAGCAATTCATCTGCCCCGGTTTCCATGATGCGCACCTGCACTTCTTCCATACCTCGGTCGGTTCCTCGCCGTACATGCTCATGGATATGGGCACGTCAGAGGCGGCACTGGTGCAGCATGCGCTCAAGTTTTCCCAAGGCTTGCCCGATGACGCCTGGGTCGTGACCCAGGGCTGGCGCGATTACCGCTGGGATCCGCCCGAGCACCCTACCAAGGCTTCCCTCGACGCCGCCTTCCCCGATCGCCCCTGTGTTATGTATTCGGGCGATGGGCATACCCTGTGGCTCAACAGCCGCGCACTCGAAGCCCTTGGCGTGACACGCGACAGTGAGCCTCCGGCGGGTGGCAGTTACGACAAAGACTCAAACGGTGAGCTTACGGGTATTGCCCACGAGGCTGCGGCCATGCAGCTGCTGCCGCGCTGTCTTGAGTGGCTGGGCGAGGACCGCATCGCGAGCGCTTACGCCGACCAGATGAAGCGTATGGCCGAGCAGGGCATCACCTCGATCTGCGATATGTCGCTCATGCCCATGCCGGGCTGTGACTTTATTCGCGACGATGTTTACGACAAGCTGCAGGCCGCCGGCAAGCTGGGCATCCGCGCCCATCTGTTTCCCACGCTGCTGGATGACCAATCGCGCTTGGAAGAACTCCAGACCCGCTACGCGAACAATGCGCTGCTCTCGGCGCCAGGCTTTAAACAGTTCTTCGACGGCGTGTCGAGCGAGCATACCGCATACCTCACTGAGCCCTATACCAACCCGCGCTTCCCGGGCGACCAGGGTCGTCTGACGGTTCCTGTCGAGCGCATGCGCAAGTTGGTTCTAGCGGCAGCCGAGCGTGGCCACACCGTGCGCATCCACGTTATCGGCGACGGTGCCATCCATGCCGCACTCGATATCTTTGAGGAGGCGGCAGAGCTATACGGTCTGCCCCCGCACGGCCATAATACGCTTGAGCATTTGGAGAATCTGCTGCCCGAGGACATCGATCGTCTGCGCAAGCTCAACGTCATTGCCTCGAGCCAGCCTTGCCACATCACGCTCGACCCGGGTGGCCCGGAGCGCGACCTGGGCCTGGAGCGCCGCCGCATCATGTGGCCGTTTGCGACCTATAAGCAACGCGGCATCCGCCAAGCTTTCGGCACCGATAGCCCCATCACGGCCGTTACCAGCATGAACGTGCTCTACACGGCCATCACGCGCCAAGACCCCCGCAGCCACTGGCCCGAGGGCGGCTGGCTCCCCAGCGAGCGCGTCGACGCGGCTACAGCTCTGCGCAACTACACCCTGGGCAGCGCTTACGCAGCAGGTGACGAGCAAAACCTCGGCAGCCTAGAGCCCGGCAAATACGCCGACCTGGTAGTCCTGGACCAAAACCCGCTCACCATCGACCCCCAAGAGCTGCAGGCCACCAAGGTTCAGGCCACCTACCTGGCAGGCAACTTGATTTACGAGCGCTAATAATCATGCCGTACCGTTAAACGCGGCTCGGGCAGCCTATTTTGGGATGGCGCTCGAGCCGCGTTTGTATATCGGTGGGGACCCACTATGAGCGTCCCTGCTCTGCTTGATTTGAGCGTGGGGTGGGGCACCGCTGCCCCCACGCGCTTAATTTGGACATCGGCAATGTGGTCTCTTGGTGTTTTGCATACTTTCCATTACAGATTGCATAAATAGGCTGGGATGTTCTTTCTGGTCCTGATGTACCCCCGCCTGGGCCGTGCAAAAAACGGAGTATTCAGCAACGCAAGCCCCGCCGGCGCCGCTGCAGTCGGGTAGTATCGCGAAGCTCGATGACATTTTGTGGTCCGGTACGGCGCGAAGTACGCCTATTTGCCCCAACGGGGTCTGCCCACCGACCAAAACCGCCCGCTGAAGGCGTCCTTGGGACCAATAAGGAATGTCCGGTGCGTATGCAATCGTCCTGGTCTGCTGAATACTCCCAAAAATGCACGGTGCTCCCTGGGGGACCCGTGCGCGCGGCGAAAACCATGCCCATGTCGCTATCCGCATCGCCATTTTGCTGCACTGACTTTTCTGAATGCCGGGCCCGATAACGTTGGCTCAGCTCCCGTGTGGCGCCGGAGGGGCGGGGCATAAGTTTTATCGCGAGTTCCGCACGAGCCGAAGGCCACTTAATGTGGCCTTCGTGCGAGCAGGACTGCCCGAGCAGGAAACCTTATGCCCCGCCCCTCCGGCGCCACACGGGAGCCACTGCCAAGTTATCCCCCGGCATTCAGAAAATCTAAGTGCCAAAAAATAAGATTTTTTGACTCTGTGTTGTATAACCCGCCATTCGTGGGTACCATTCAACGCGTACGCAAACGAAGTAGGGAAACCCGCACGGCTCAACCGCGCGGCCCAAAAAGGAGGAAACAAGCATGTCGTCTTTGAAGCCGCTTGCAGATCGCGTCCTGGTCAAGCCCGACGAGGCCGAGCAGAAGACCGCTTCTGGTCTGTACATCGCTAGCAACGCTCAGGAGAAGCCGCAGCGCGGCACCATCGTTG
Source organism: uncultured Collinsella sp. (assembly GCA_900542305.1). Classification (GTDB taxonomy): domain Bacteria; phylum Actinomycetota; class Coriobacteriia; order Coriobacteriales; family Coriobacteriaceae; genus Collinsella. Next base: position 26,422 of record UQMU01000025.1, read on the forward strand.
CCGTTGGCGCCGGTAAGGTCAACGACAAGGGCGAGCGCATTCCCATGGACGTTCAGGTCGGCGACGTTGTCATCTACGGTAAGTTTGGTGGCAACGAGGTCAAGGTCGACGGCGAAAAGTATCTGCTGATGCGCGCCGACGACATCTACGCCGTCGTCGAGGCCTAGCCTCGTCAGAATCTCTGATTCGTCTTTGAACGCGCCTGCCGCATAGGACTCGGAAGCGGCGACGCGAGTCACATTTCTTTTGGAGGATTACCTACCATGGCAAAGAACATTACGTTCAACACCGATGCCCGCGCCAAGCTCGCAAAGGGCGTCAACACTCTGGCCGATGCCGTTACCGTCACCATGGGCCCCAAGGGCCGTTACGTCGCTCTGCAGCGCACGTTCGGTGCCCCGACCATCACCAACGACGGCGTTTCCGTCGCTAAGGAGATCGAGCTCGAGGACAACATCGAGAACATGGGCGCTCAGCTGGTGAAGGAGGTCGCCACCAAGACCAACGACACCGTGGGTGACGGCACCACCACCGCAACCCTGCTCGCTCAGGCTATCGTCAACGACGGTCTGCGCAACGTCGCCGCTGGCGCTAACCCGCTGGCCATCCGTCGCGGCATCGACAAGGCCGTCAACGCCGCCGTCGCCGAGATGAAGAAGCAGGCCAAGCCGGTCGAGACCAAGGAGCAGATCGCTTCCGTCGGCACCATCTCCGCTGGTGACCCCGAGGTTGGCGAGAAGATCGCCGAGGCCATGGAGGTCGTGGGTAAGGACGGCGTCATCACCGTCGAGGATTCCCAGACGTTCGACATTACCATCGACACTGTCGAGGGCATGCAGTTCGACAAGGGCTATGTCTCCGCTTACTTCGTCACGGACAACGACCGCATGGAGGCCGTGATGAAGGATCCGTACATCCTCATCACCGACCAGAAGATCTCCAGCGTCCAGGACATCATGCCTGTTCTCGAGGCTGTCCAGCGCGCCGGCCGTGGCCTGCTCATCATCGCTGAGGACATCGACGGCGAGGCTCTGCCGACCCTGGTCCTCAACAAGATCCGTGGCGCCCTCAACGTCTGCGCCGTCAAGGCTCCGGGCTACGGCGATCGCCGCAAGCGCATCCTCGAGGACATCGCCGTCCTCACCGGTGGCCAGGCCGCTCTGGACGAGCTGGGCGTGAAGGTCGCTGACATTACCGCCGATATGCTCGGTACCGCTAAGTCCGTCACCATCTCCAAGGACAACACCGTCGTCGTCGGCGGTGCTGGCTCCAAGGAGGCCATCGACGCCCGTATCGCTCAGATCAAGGGCGAGATGGAGAACACCACCTCTGACTTCGACCGCGAGAAGCTCCAGGAGCGCCTGGCCAAGCTCTCCGGTGGCGTTGCCGTCATCAAGGTCGGCGCTGCTACCGAGTCCGAGCTCAAGGAGATCAAGCACCGCGTCGAGGATGCCCTGCAGGCTACCCGCGCTGCTGTCGAGGAGGGCATCGTCGCCGGCGGTGGCGTCGCCTTCATGGACGCTGCTCCTGCGCTCGACGCTGTCGAGATCGACGACCCCGAGGAGAAGATCGGCGTCGACATCGTCAAGAAGGCTCTGGCCGCTCCGGTCGCTACCATCGCCAAGAACGCTGGCTTTGAGGGCGCTGTCGTGGTCGACAAGGTTGCCGAGCTGCCCGCCGGCCAGGGTCTCAACTCTGCCAACGGCGAGTGGGGCGACATGATCGAGATGGGCGTCCTCGACCCCGTCAAGGTCAGCCGCGTCACCCTGCAGAACGCTGCTTCTGTCGCCAGCCTGATCCTCATCACCGAGGCTACCGTCTCCGATGTGCCCAAGAACACTCAGCTTGAGGACGCTATCGCTGCTGCTACCGCTGGTCAGCAGGGCGGCGGTATGTACTAAGGCCGACAAGGTCTAGAACTCCCACCGGGAATCCGGGGGCGTGACGGGGCTTCTCTCCGGAACGTCCTCGGACATGCAAAGAGGCTCCGCATCGCGCTTCGCGCTGCGGAGCCTCTTTGCGTCCTGACGCTCCTATTTGGCAAGGTGTTTTTTAGAATCCATTTTGCGCTCGGCCTCGAAGGCCTGCCTGTCCCAATCGAGCGGAAGTCCGGCCTCGACCCATGCCTCGTAGGCCCTCCTTATGGGCTTGAGCTCCCTTTGGCCCCTCTCCAGCATCGAGATGTACTTCTCGCTGGTGCCCAGTATGGACGCCGCCCTCACCTGGCTGACCTTCGCCGCGCGCCTGGCCGCCACGAGCTCCGAGGCGTCCTCGGGCCTCCTGATCTCGTGCGGGCGCATCAGCGCCCGGTACGCCTCCCTGGCCACGTAGCGCTTGAGGCACCTCATGACCTCCCTGTCGCTCTTTCCCCGCCCCCTGGCCCTCTCGGCGTACTCGGCGGTCTCGGGGTCGCGCATGACCCTCTGCCTCGCGATCTCGTGCAGCGCGCTGTTCGCCTGCCGGTCGCCGCCCCTGTTGAGCCTGTGCCTCACGGTCTTGCCGCTCGAGGCGGGGATGGGGCAGGCCCCGCATATCGCCGCGAACGACGCCTCGGAGCGCAGCCTGCC
>UQMU01000026.1 GCA_900542305.1 uncultured Collinsella sp.
CCGGCGACGGCACTCGGCGCCATGGCCGGCATCGGCGCGCTGGCCGTCGCGGGCGGTGCGGCCCTGTACCGCAGGCGCCGCTAGCGATATGCACGAGTGGGGCGGATCCATCCGATGGGTTCGCCCCACTTGCCCTGTTGGGCGGGAGCGGGTAAGATATACCGAGCGCCTAGCGCGTTCGATGGGTTCGGATGACGACATGTTCCGAATCTGGTCAGGTCCGGAAGGAAGCAGCCATAAGGAGCCTCTGTCGGGCATCCGAATCCATCGAACGCACGGGCGCTTTTTGTTACCGCGACATGGCCCGGCCGGCGGCGAGGCATTTGGTGTCTCGCTGGTCCTCGGCTGCGCCTGCGGGATCGCTCGACTACCAAATATCTCGCCGCCGGCCGGGCCAAATCGTCCAAAAATCACCCGTAAAGGCGCATTTATCTGAATAATTTAATCCCGTGCTTTGTGCTGCTTGCTGGCGTTGCCGGGAGCGCGGTGGCCACGTGGTTCATGAGACGGCGGTGCTGTCTCCTTTTTTGCAAGTAAAGAGGTCCGTTTGCGAACGAGCTTCGACTACTGAAGATGCGATGTTCGCACTAACGACATAGCGTAATTACGGCATTGTTGGTTTACGCACAAATTGAAGAAATCTAAAAGATGCGTCGATTTCACTTCGCCCGCAGCGTTACGGTGCGAGAACGTCCAATGGAACAACTTGGACGCCGCGGTCGGTAACATAGGCTTGTGAACCAAATCCAATAATCGCTACTTTAGAAACCGGCGGGGTGTTTCCGGCAGCAACCATCCGCTCTTCGACGGCAACAAGATTGTCAGATGCCTCTTCGATTTGAGCGGAACTGAGCTTGACCTCAACGGGAATCCACATCCCACCTGGAGCCGCTATGACAGCGTCGACCTCAAGATCGCGGGAATCGTGATAGTGATAAAGGCCCATTCCGTTTGCCCTCGCATAGACCCATAGATCATGGAGCGCCAACGATTCGAAAAGCAGCCCAAGTGTCTTGAAGTCTGACAACAACGTCTCCACAGTCGCCCCGAGCGCAGCCGCTGCAAGCGACGGGTCGGCAAGATGATGCTTACGCGCCTCCCTCAGATGCACCGGAGATCTCATCGCGGGATTCCATGCGGGGATATCGCAGACGAAACTCAATCTGCTAAGAAGGGATATGTATGATGCCGCTGTTTGTCTCGATACGTCGCCACCCAAATCGGCCACAAGCGTCTTGAGCGTCGCAAGAGTGGATTCGTTGCGCGCCAACGACGCGATGACGGCTTTCACTTTCTCAGGATCTCGTCGAGAGCCATCGACGCGGGGGATGTCTTCCTCAGCGACTATCTCGATATATCGTTTTGCCGTCGCGGACGCAATTCGCGCGTCACGCCCAATCGACGCCGGCCATCCACCGCAAACGATGCGCTCGGCGATCTCGGCAGAACCCATCGATCCGAAGGCGCCCCTGAACTTTTCGCCAGAAATGATGCCCGACAGCTTAACCGCACCGCTAGATTTCCCAAGTTCGAAAAGCGTCATGGTGTCCATGCGCAATTTAGCGAACCTTCCAGCGCCACTGTGCATCGGCCGCTCATTGTCTCGCGGTGTCGCCGACCCCGTAAATATGAACTGGCCAGGCTCGCCGCCGCGGTTGTCGCACTCAAACCGTGCCGCGTCCCAAAGTTTCGGAACCTCCTGCCATTCGTCGATCAGCCGCGGCACCTCGCCAGAAACGGCAAGCGCCGGGTCCGTCTCGGCACGGAAGCGATTCTCGAAGTTGCGCGACGGGTCCATGAGGAGGAGCCTGGACGCCGCACGGGTCCCGGCCGTGGTTGTCTTCCCGCACCATTTGGGTCCTTCGATGAGAACGGCACCGAATATCCCAAGCATCTGGTCGAGCTCATTTTCGATAATTCTAGCGTAGTACTTTTTTGACATAGTTTTCACCATTGCTTACCAGCGCGTTTAACCAAATTTACCGTTTTCATTTAACCAGATTTCAATTATTTGATTAACTAGATTTGCATATTTCGGTTAACGAGACAGATTAAACATGAACGAGCCAAGTCAGATGAGAATCATCTACTCGACACCGCACATGAGCTTCGAAATGGTGATGTGAAAGCCGTCGGTAATCTTCTTGAGATTTGAAAGGCTGACATTGCGCTGCCCGACCTCAATGCTCGCATAGTAGGAGCGATCCATCTCAATCAAATTAGCGGACGGAGTGCCCGGGCTCGTTGCGCCTAGGGCGCGGCGGGGTCGGCGACGTCGGAGGTGTCGATCTCGCCAAGAATGGCGAGCCGGCTGATGAACGGGATGCCCTCGGGTTCGTCCACCTCGACGCCGCCGAGCACGATGGTGTTGTCACGCATGTCGATTTGGGTCGTGAACACGGCCTGATCGCGGCCCGAGGCGATAAAGCCGATGCCCGCGAGAACGATGCCCGCGGCAATAAGCCCGCCCGCCACGGCGAGGTAAATCTTCTTCGCGCTGGTCATGGTACTCACTCCTTTCTACGCCGCGAGATACGCGGCAGCAGCCCGGAGAGCGTCGCCCCCGCCGCGAACTCCTCATCCTGGACGAGCAGGGCTACGTGCCGCTGGACATCGAGGGCGCGAGGCTGCTGTTCCAGGTGATGTCGGTGCCGGAGGGCAGGCAGAGCATGATCGTCACGGCCAACATAGAGTTCAGCAAGTGGGTGACCGTGTTCGGCGACGACAAGATGGCGGCGGCTGTCGTGGACAGGCTCGTCTACACGGGCAGGCTCGTGGAGTTCAACGGCGCAAGCTGCAGAATTGAATCCCGTGTTTTGTGCTGCTTGCTGGCGTTGCCTGGGCATTGATGGCTACGTGGTTCAAGAGACGGCGGTGCTGTTGCTTGGATTTTGCAGTTAAAGAGGCCCGTTTCCCTGGGTTGGGGAAACGGGCCTCTTTTGTTTCTGGGGTTGTGGATTGGCGGAGACAATAACCGTTGGCCGCTATTTTGAGTTCTTGAGGCGGCGGGTGGCTGTGGTGGCTATTCCGAGGCCTGCGGCGGCGATCCCTGCTAGTGCGATTGCGCTCGGCGTTGTGTCGCCTGTGTTTGCGAGCTTGTCGGCGGTCGTAGTTGCTTGCTTGCCGTTGCTCGTGTTCGCCTGCTTGGCGGAGCTCGGTGCGGCGTCTTTGCCGGCCGCGGGCGAGCCGGCGGGCTGCGCCGTCTCGGCCGGTTGCGCCGAGCCGGAGGGAGGCGTCGTCTCGGTGGGTTTCGTTATCTCGGGCGAGGTGGCCTTATCTGCCGTGGCTTTTGCCTCTTCGTATGCCTTGCAGGCGTCGTCATAGGCCGCCCGTGCCTTTTCCAAATCGTCGGTGAGCGCATTTCGCTTGGCTATGCTTTCGTCGACGCTGGCTTTGGCTTCCTCCGCCGCACTCTCGAAATACTGAACGTGTCCTTTCTGACTTTCGAGGCGGCTTCGGTAGTGGGCAAGCTCATATTCGCAAGAACGTTCTCGCGAATCTGCCATCATGATCTCCGAACGCAACTGTTGAGCAGTTGCGTAATCTCCGTTGTCGTATGCCTCTTTTAATTCTGCCTGAAGCTCGATTACCCGGTTGTGGGCCTCATCGTATTTGGCTTGGGCTGCCTCGATGTCCGCCTGCATGGCGGGAAGGGGTTCCCTCCGTTTGGCGGCTTCCGCCAACATCATGTCGCGGAGCTCTTGAGAAGCGGCAATGTCAGCATCGATTGCCGCGATTTTCTCGGGACTTGCGGCCTCTTTTGCGGCTTCGAGGTTTTTGAGCGCTTCCTGCATGGCCGCATACGCTTTGTCTTTTTCGGTGGCCGCGGTTTCGCTCGAGTTCGCGGCCGCTGTCTGCAAGGCGACTGCATCGGTGGGGGAGCTGATTTCTGCCGCGATCGCCGTTGCGGGGGCGATTCCCGCGGCAAGTGCCACGGAAAGGGCGATGCCCATAGTTGCTCGTCTTGCTCTTCTTGCGAGAATGTCGTTCATCTCGGCACCTCATTTCAAGGGTTGGCGACTCACTTGGTAGCACTAATGTAAGTATACCAAGCGGTCGACCCGACACTGGCTGGGCGTGCGCGTGCCTTTCCGCTTCTTTGGAAACCGAATCCCATTAGAAATGACGAGTTGTTTACGCTTCTTTTGGGGTGGCGGTACTATCATGGTTCGAATTGAATGTGGATGATGATAGGGAGCGCCTATACATGATTGAGCTGCTCAGGCGTTTTGGCGGTAAGTTTCGCCGCTATATGGTGATTGGTCCTGCGTGCAAGCTGATCGAAGTGATCTTTGACCTGCTGACGCCGCTGGTGATTGCCCAGATGATTGATAAGGGTATCGGCGCACACGACGTGAACGCCGTCGTCCACTACGGTATGGTACTTGGCGCCATGGCTGTGATCGGCATCTCGTTTACGCTCGTCTGCCAAAAGATGGCGGCGCTCACCTCGCAGGGCATGGGCACCGACATTCGCGGCGCGCTCTACCAGCACATCAACAAGCTGAGCTATGCCGAACTCGACCGTTTTGGCACGCCGTCGCTCATCACGCGCATTACCAACGACGTCAACCAGGTGCAGCTCGCCGTGGCGCTGGGCGTGCGCATGCTCATCCGCTGGCCCTTCCTGGCGGCGGGCTCCATGGTCGCGGCCCTTGCCATCGACCTTAAGCTCGGCATCATCTTTTTGATTTGCACGCCCGCCATCGGCCTGGTGTTCTGGGTTGTCATGGCGCGCTGCATTCCGTACTACAAGCAGCTGCAGGCAAAGCTCGACCGCATCGCGCTTATCTGCCGCGAAGGCCTTTCGGGCGCTCGCGTGGTCCGTGCGTTTGTGCGTGAAGATCACGAGCGTGAGCGCTTTGCCCAAGCCGCCGATGACCAGGCCAATACTGCCATCGCGGTGGGCAAGCTCTCGTCGATTCTCAACCCCGTCACGTTTCTTGTGATGAACCTGGGCGTGTGCGCCATCCTGTGGGTCGGCGGCATCCAGGTCAACGTGGGCGAGCTCACGCAGGGTCAGGTCATGGCGTTCGTCAACTACATGACGCAGACCCTCACCTCCATCGTGTATGTCGCCAACCTGGTCGTGGTCTTTACCAAGTCGAGCGCCAGCGCGTCGCGTATCAACGAGGTGCTCAATTGCGTGCCGAGCATTACCGATGAGGGCAACCAGCCGGTCGCACTGCCCGAGCCGGGCGAGCTGGCGGGTGGCGCTGTTCCGGTCCCTGCGCTGAGCTTTGACCATGCGAGCTTTTCGTTTGGCGCGGGCGCGGCAAATGCCGTGAGCGATGTGACCCTGGAACTGCCGCTGGGCAAAACGCTCGGCATTATCGGCGGTACGGGTAGCGGTAAGTCTACGCTCGTCTCGCTCATCCCGCGCCTGTACGATGCAGGCACCGGTAGCGTGAGCGTGATGGGCGCCGACGTTCGCACTTGGCCGCTCGACCAGCTGCGCCATGTGGTCGCGACCGTCCCGCAGCGCGCGTCGCTGGTGAGCGGCACCATCCGCAGCAACCTGACCTGGCGTGACGAGTCAGCGACCGACGATGAGCTCTGGGCGGCGCTCGATATGGCGCAGGCCAGCGAATTCGTGCGCAACAAGCCGCAGGGGCTCGATGCCCCGGTCGAGGCGGGCGGTAAGAACTTCAGCGGTGGCCAACGCCAGCGCCTGACCATCGCGCGCGCCCTGGTGGGCTCGCCTCAGATATTGATCATGGACGACTCCGCCTCGGCACTCGACTTTAAGACCGACGCGGCGCTTCGCCACGCTATCCGCGAGCGCAGCGTGCGCGGCGCCGCCGAGGGCGGGCTGCCGCTGACGACCGTCATCGTGAGCCAGCGTGTCTCGACCGTGCGTGATGCCGACATGATCTGCGTGCTCGACCACGGCTCGGTCGCGGGCCTGGGCACGCATGACGAGCTGTACGCAAGCTGCCAACTCTACCGCGAGATTTGCCAGTCGCAGCTGCGCCGCGAGGAGCTCGAGGGCCAGCAGGGGAGCGCGGCGCCCGCTTCGGACTCCGCCCCGGCATCCACCTGCACAAAGGAGGGCTACTAAATGAATCCGTATACTTCTTCCGGTTCGGTCGCCACGATGACGGCCAATGTGTCCGGCAACGATAACCTCAACGACCTGGGCGATGGCCCGCGTCAGCCCGGTGATCCCGAGCGCTATCCCGTGGGCGCGGTGACCCGTCGCCTGATGGGCTACGTGCGTCCGCACCGCATTTCGTTTACGACGTCGTTTGTGAGCGCAGCCATCTCGGTGATCTTGCAGCTCTACACGCCCATCCTCATCGGCGAAGGTATCGACCTCATCGTCGCTGCCGGGCGGGTGGACTTCGATGCGCTGCTGCCGCTCGTCACCAGGCTGGCAATTGTCGTGGTAGGTGCCGCGGCGTTCCAGTGGCTGCAGGGCTACTGCGTCAACCGCCTGTCCTACGAGACGGTGCGCGACATGCGCGTGGAGGCAAGCGACAAGCTCAGCCGCATGCCGCTCAGCTTTATCGACAGCCATGCCCACGGCGACCTTATGAGCCGTGTGGTCAACGACGTCGACCAGGTGGGCGACGGCCTGCTGCAGGGCTTCACGCAGCTCTTTACCGGCGTCATTACCATCGTGGGCACGCTCGCGTTTATGCTCTCCATCAACCTGACCATGACGCTCGTGGTTGTGCTCGTCACGCCGCTCTCCATCTTTGCGGCCGGTGCCATCGCCAAGCTCTCCAACAAAAGCTTTACGGCACAGCAGCGTATTCAAGGGCAGCTCGGTGGTCATATCGAGGAGTACGTAGGCGAGCAAAAGCTTGTCGACGCCTTTGCCTACGGTCCCAACGCCCAGCAGCGCTTCGATGCCCTCAATGCCGAGCTTTACACCGCGGGCGAGCGCGCACAGTTTATGGGTTCGCTCTCCAACCCCGGCACGCGCTTTATCAATAACATCATCTATGCCGTGGTCGCTGTGATCGGCTGCGTGGGCGTGATCACGGGCGTGCCCGCGGCGCTTACGGTGGGCGGCGTGCAGATCTTCCTGTCCTATGCCAACCAGTACACCAAGCCGTTCAACGAGGTCACCAACGTCATTACGCAGATCCAGACGGCGTATGCCTCGGCGCGCCGCATGTTTGCGCTGCTCGATGCCCGCGAGCAGGAGCCCGATGCGGCGGATGCCGTGGAACTTGCTGCCCCGCAGGGCGAGGTCGCCTTTGAGCATGTGGACTTTAGCTACGTGTCCGACCGCAAGCTGCTGCAGGACATCTGCATCGAGGCCAAGCCCGGCATGCGCTTTGCCCTTGTTGGCCCCACGGGCTGCGGAAAGACGACGCTCATCAACCTGCTGCTGCGCTTTTACGATATCGATGCCGGCCACATCACGGTTGATGGCAGGTCTTCGCGTGACTACACGCGCGCAAGCCTGCGCCATGCCTTTGGCATGGTGTTGCAGGATACGTGGCTGTTCGAGGGCACGGTGGCGGAAAACATCGCCTACGGCTGTCCCGACGCCACGCGCGAGCAGGTTATCGAAGCTGCCAAGCGCGCGCATGCGCACAAGTTTATCGTGCAGCTGCCAGGCGGCTACGATACGGTCATCGGCGAGGACGGCGGCACGTTTAGCCAGGGTCAAAAACAGCTGCTGTGCATTGCGCGCGTTATGCTCACCGATCCGGCGATTCTGCTGCTGGACGAGGCAACGTCGAGCATCGATACGCGTACCGAGCTGCAGGTGCAGGCGGCATTCGACGAGCTCATGGCCGGCCGTACGAGCTTTGTCGTGGCGCATCGCCTGAGCACGATTCGCAACGCCGACTGCATTCTGGTCATGCGCGACGGCCAGATTATCGAGCGCGGCACGCACGACGAGCTGCTAGCGGCAGGCGGCTTCTACGCCGAACTCTACCGCAGCCAGTTTGCCCAGTAAGCAAGCCCGTGGGGCAAATTAATCAATCGACAGACGGTGGTTTACATCTGTCACGTTAGTACTAAGATAGTCATCTAATAAATTGCATTAGTGGCTTTAGTTTTGGGGGATACGAGGCAACGTGACTATGACGTGCTCTTTGGTGGTTAACAGCAAGAGCGGTAATACCAGGATGGTTTCGGGTGCGATCAAGCGCACTCTGCAGGCTGCGGGTGTTGAGTTTGTCCATGCCGCGGCGTTGAGCGACGATGCGGATGCAGATCAGGTTGCGCTCGAGGCGCAGGGCGCCTGCGCGGCCGACACGGTGCTCGTCGGTTTTTGGTGCGACAAGGGCGCGTGCACGCCTTCGGTCGCGGCGTTGCTCTCCGCCTTGCACGGCAAGCGCGTCTTTCTGTTTGGTACCTGCGGTTTTGGGGCCAGCGAGGAGTACTTTAGGCAGATTATCGACCGCGTGAGCTCAAATCTGGCCGAGGATGCCGAGCTTGTAGGCTGGGCTATGTGCCAGGGCAAGATGGGTCCCGCCGTAAAGCAGCGCTACGAGGCGATGCTTGAGCAAGATCCCGACAATGTCCGCTTTAAGATGCTGCTCGATAACTGGGTCGCCGCAAAGGATCACCCCACCAAGGAAGATCTGGACAACATGGCTGCAGCCGCCAAGAAGGCCGTGCTGGGCGAGTAGCTTCGCCGCTCGCGGTCCTTCGCGCAAAACAATACAAATGTGAAAGCCTCGAAATCCTCGAGGCTTTTTTCTTGACACTCGCGGGCGCAACCGTGGCAAGCATTTGGGGTGACATTTTCCATCACCCCGATGACGAGACCGTCCTAGACGACACGCTCGCATGCGTTCGCTGGATGTATCGCCAGATGGAGTACGGCTGTCAAAAGTATCCGGGTTTCTTTACGCATCACTCGCTGAGTTTTATGCAGCAAGACACTGCGGACGGCAAGCGCCGCATGCATCATGCCTGGCAGCATATCCTCGGCCAGCTTTGCGTGGTGCTCAAGCGTGATCCTCGGGTACGCCCGGACGCCTTTACCGATCAGTTTTCTGCCGAGCAATTTGCCGAGGTCCTGTTCTCGCTCGTGCTCTCTGCCGTGATTCGGCAAGATTTCGATCCGAGTGCCGCGCTCGAGATTACGCGCCGAACCCTCTACTAACGGCCCCGCGCAAGGCGGGGATTTTTATGGTTAGAAAGTGAACAGCGTTCACGTTAAGGAGGTGGTGCGTGGCACCAAGAACCAAAACCGTTCGTTTGCAACCATTCATTAAGGGAGACGTATATATGCGTGCTTTATTCGAAACGCTATTCGACATCGTCTATCTGGTGACGGTCATTACCCTCGGCATTCGCATGATTCGCGGCAGCAAGGGCAACCGTCAGTTCCAGCTGTTTGGCTGGATGGCGGTCGTTTTGGGCGCCGGTGATTCGTTCCATCTGGTCCCCCGCGCGCTGGCGCTCTGCACGACCGGCTTTGACGCTTATGCCGTGCAGCTGGGCCTGGGCAAGTGGATTACCTCGATTACCATGACCATCTTCTACGTACTGCTCTACTACGTGTGGCGCGAGCGCTACCAGGTGAAGAACCACGTCGGAACGACCGTGGCGATCTTTGCCCTGGCCGTCATGCGTGTCGCGCTGTGCATGCTGCCGCAAAACCAGTGGCTCACCAACCAGACCCCGCTTGCATGGGGTATCCTGCGCAACATCCCGTTTGCCATCATGGGCCTTATGGTCATCGTGCTGTTTTACCGCAGTGCCAGGGAAGATAACGACGAAGCCTTCCGCTGGATGTGGCTCACCATTGTGCTGAGCTTTGGCTTCTACATTCCCGTGGTCCTGTGGGCCGAGGTTGTCCCGGCTATCGGCATGCTCATGATCCCCAAGACCTGCGCGTACGTGTGGACCGTGTTGATTGGCTACAGCGCCATGAAGAAGGAGTGCTAGGTCCATCTTCTAAACGCAACGCCCTCCCGGGCGGCGGGCACGAAGTTCCCTGCTCTACAGTCCTGCGCAAGACGAAGGCCACATTAAGTGGCCTTCTTTGCGTGCGGAACTCGCGATGAACTTCGTGCCCGCCGCCCGGGAGGGCGCCCCTTTATTGATAGAAGGCCTAATAAGCTGGTGATTCCATGCCCAGATGTGCCCAGAGCGGGACGGGTTTTCGGAAAGCTTTGGTGTGGAGTGACCGAATCTTACCAAGATTCTGATAAATGGCGAAGCTTGGAATGAAATGAAATATTGAATGGCAATTTTAATTGGGGGGGGGGCTAGCATCATTTGCGTTATACAACAGAGCAGACTTAGCGTGAAAAAATAGCATAGGGGGGTTGGTTACAGGTATCGAACAAGGCAGGCCGGTACGGGTATAAAAGACTGCTCACACCGATTTCTGAGCATTTCGCTGTCAAGTGTTGCAAAAAGTAAAGGTCAACAGTATGGTATATGCCATGAAAGAGATTTCAAATTGGCTTTTCCGAATCCCATTTTCAAGGGCCCTGTAGCGTTTGAGGAAAGTGGCGGGCCCTTGAATGGATCGAATATGGCCTTGATGGGGATGGATTAAACACTTTGACGGCTCGCGGACTTAAACATTTTATTGCACTTCTTAGTAGCTTGTCGATTGCGCTCGCCATGGCTCTTGCCGTCGTTTCTTTTGTCCCCCACGCATTTGGATACACGCCCTATGCAGTGCTTTCGGGCTCTATGGAACCCGAGCTTCCCGTCGGCTCCATGGTGTTTGTTCGCCAGGTTGAGCCATCGGATATTGCCGTGGGCGACAATGCAACTTTTTACCGATCGGACGGCGCCGTAGTGACCCACCAGGTGTACGAGGTCGACCCTGTGGCGCAGACGATCAGCACGCAGGGAATCGCAAACAAAAATGCAGATGGAAGCATCATGCACGACGCCGAGCAGACGCCTTTTTCACGCGTGATCGGCGTCGTTTCTTTTTGTGTCCCTTACCTGGGCTTCGTTAACGCATATTGCACGACGATGCCCGGTTTGCTTGTTGTGGTGGCCGTTCTGGCGCTGCTGGTCGCGGCGTCGATAGTGCTCGATCGGATGGTTCCCGACGAGCCTGCGGGCAAGCATACCCGCGCGCATGTGAGAGAGCGGCGTTCATAGCAGCAGGGAGAGGTGTCGGCGGCGGCAAGGGCCGTTGCCGGGGAAGTCGGTTTTCGAAAGGAAGAGAACGATGGAAAACAAGAAGAAAAAACGCTACGGCATCGTTGCCGCCCTGCTGCTGCTGGGGCTGGCTGCCGGCGTGGGCACCTATGCATGGCTGACAGCCTCGCAGACGCTGAACAACGTGTTTACGGTGGGCAGCATCAACATTCCCGAAAAGAAGCCCGATCCCGACCAGCCCGATAAGCCTGGCACCGATAATAATACCGACAAAGCCTATCTGTTCGAGACCAAGTGGAAAGACAACTCCAAGATTGTTCCTGGCTCCAGCACCGATAAGAACCCGAACGTTGGCATCGCGAAGGGCTCAGACGACGCCTACGTGTTCATCTACGTGAAGAACGCCATGGTCAAGGATGACACCGCTGCCAAGAACACCCCGTACTTCGCCCTCAACGACAACTGGAAGCCGGTTGATGGACAGGTGACCTCCTCTGCCGACGGCCAGTACCTGAGCGGTCTGTTCATGTACGCCAAGGGTGCTACCGATGACAAACCTGTTGCCCTCCCCGCCAAGAGCGCTACTGAGGACGTCTACACCGGCGAGCTCTTTAGCAAGGTTGTGTTCCCGGGCACCCTGGAGGGCTCCATGGTCGCCACGAACCCCACGATGAAGGTTTCCGCCTACATCTTCGGAGCCGACCAGACGGACGGCAACACCAGCGCTGCTGACAACGCCGTCACTCAGGCCAAGACTTGGGCTAATACCATTAAGAACCAGTAGTAGCCCCACCCCCACTGAGATCCCAGCCCGCTCCCCATCCCCATTTTCGGGCCGGGATCTCGGTCCCCTTTTGATCGACGATTGGCGAACGTAATGCTCAACAATCTTTCCGACAATCAGAAACGCACCTTGGCGCTTGCCGCGATGGCGCTGTTGGCCCTGGCGTGCCTGTGTGGCACGCTGGCTTTTACCGTTGATATGGTTCCGGCGAACAACGTCCTATCGTTTGGCAGCGTGAAGGTACGAGTCTGCGAATACACCCTAAACGAGCAGGGCGAGGAGATTCCGTTTGAGGCCGACGAGCGCGGCGACTATCCTGATACCAAGGCCGGGGGCTCTGACATCAGCCGCATTGTGCGCGTGGAGAACGCCGGCGCGCAGCCTGAGTACGTTCGCGCTCGTCTGCGCATGACGTCGGTGGCGCCCGACGGTTCGAGTGCGGACGCCTCGGGCAACGTCGCCTTTCACGTGAACGCGGGCGAGGGGTCCCCGTGGATCGATGGCGGCGATGGGTGGTACTACTACCGCGGATTGGCCGGACGCGGGGGCGTGCTCGATTCCGGTGCCATGACGGAGAGCCTCATGGACTCGCTGCGATTTGTGGGCGACTACCACGATGCCGCGCGCGGCGGCTCATACAGGCTCGATATCGACGTCCAGGCCGTGCAGGCCAAAAACCAGCAGGCAAACGATACCGTCCTCGACGTGCTCGACGTCGTGGGCTGGCCGGAGGCGAACTAGCCCATGGAGATTAAGAACATGAACCGAGGCGTGCTCGGCAGGCTGATCGCTGTGGTGGCAATCGCCCTTTGCTGCGTTGTAGCGCTGCCGGCGGCAGCGTATGCCGAGGATGTGCCCGAGGACAAGACCGAATTCCATATCACAAACAGGAACGACTTCCTGGCGTGTGTCGCGCTGTCGCGACAGCGCGACACGTCGCAGTGGCGCGTCTATCTCGATAACGATATCGTTCTTAACGATGATGATATGAACGCCATTGTTGCGGATACGGTCAAGCACCTCTCCTTTGGCAACAAAGAACATCCCTTTAAGGGCGTCTTTGACGGTCAAAACCATACCGTGAAGGGCCTGAACTACGAGAATAAGGTCTTGGATCCCGAGCGCGACACGGGCTTTTTTGCCGAGACCGATGGCGCCACCATCAAGAACTTCTTGGTCAAGGATGCCAACATTTGGGCTGACTTCCGCGGCGGCATTATCGTGGGCAGGGCGATCAACACCCACTTCGAAAACGTTATGGTTATGGAGAGCACCCTGCACGTTACGTGTGCCAACAACATGCTCAATGTGATTACCAATGCGGGTTTTGAGGGGGGCCTGATTGCCGGCGAGCTCGATGGTTGCACCCTCTACAACTGCGAGGTCCGTGGTGGCCGCGCCGTTAACAACACGACTTCGGGCGTACAGGCAATCGGTGGCGAGGGCCTGTATATGGCGGCGTTTGCCGGCTACGTTAAGAACTCGACCATCGAGTATTGCCGCGTGACGCCTACGCGCAACGAGGATGGCTCGATTGCCGAGAAGGGCATGACCGACGTTACCAATAAATACGATGTGGCCATTGGCGCTCTGGGCGGCAACAACGTGTACGCCTCGGGTTTTGTGGGCTGCATGGCAGAAGGCGCTAAAGTCATTGACTGCTTTTCAACGGCGAAATGCTATAGCTATGCTGCTTCTTACGTGGGCGTTGTCTCCGTAACGCGCGCTTGGACGGGCGGTCTTGCAGGCCGCATCTTGTCTAAGAGCGGTAATGAAATCACTCGCAGCCATTTCGCCGGCGATTTGAGCTCGCGCCAGTACAACCCCATCGCCGTGATCCCCATTATTCAAAACGACGTGAACCTGGGCGGTATTGCTGCACGCGCCAACAAGGGCGACGCCACGGTCACCGAGTGCTACTTTAAGCCGAGCGTGAGCCTTTCTGGCAATAGCCAGGGCAATCCTGCCAAAAAGAAGATCCCTTCGTTTGGCGGCGACGGTACCACCAAGGGCGACAGCTATGGTCCGTGGGATGACGAGCGCTACATCACGCGTGAGCTATGGGAAGAGCACGACTACGACTTCTGTGCCGGTACCATGCGCTCGACCGCTAACGACGATGCCCTGGGTGGCCAGCACACCAATGAGTGGGCGATGGATTACAAGCTGAATATCCCCGTGCATGGCCAGAGCGTTAAGGCGACGATTGATTTTCCCGGTGCAGGCATCGCGACCATCGAGGCAACCAAACTCGGTATTGATCAGGCGACCTCTGATCCGTATACCTTTGCCGTGAGTGCCGTGCTGGCGGGAACGGCCCAGGGCTTGGCCCAGGGCGATACGTCGGTAACGTTTAAGCAGGATACCTCCGCAAAGCCTGAGGGGCTGAGCGGGGAGAACGGCGGCTACCGTTTTATGGGCTGGTTCCGCGAGCCCGATGTGCAAGTGAATCGAATTGGACAAGACAACAGCTGGTTTGACGGCAAGACCGATGCCGATGCTGTGGCTGCTGGCAAGCAGGTCCAGAAGAGCGAGTTGCACGACGAAACGTCAACCTATACTGCCGATAACGCGAAAGGGGCCAAGGCTTTTGAGGGCAATGACCTGTTTATCGCTTCGTACGAGGCACAGGTGCTGTTCTATAACGTTAAGGGCGAGACGCTTGATTGGAAAACCGGTGCTGCGCACGGCAAGTCAACTGATTGGTACCGCTATGGCGTGGGTTTGACGCCCGCTGCCCCCGCGGATCGCGGCAACTTGAAGCCTACCGCGACATTTATCGGCTGGACCACGCAGCCTAGCAGCGAGGCGGGGATGAATGGTGGCTATGCCGCCATCACCTCGACTCAGTTAGCCGAGCTTAAAAATCAGGGAGCTTTTTATCCTGCGGGTTGCGAGATCACGGTTGTCCGTCCTACCGACTTCTACCCGGTGTACAGCGACTACGTGTCGAACATCATAACGGTGTTCGAGGGCAATGAGCAGGACACAACCGACGATAAGACTCTGCGCGACGGTGTGGGCAAAACCAATGTCGACGTCCAGACTACCGAGGACAGCACCAGCGTCTACACGGTACAGGTGTGCAACACGGAAGGTACGCCCCTGTCCAATGGCGGCAAGCTGCCCGATGGCTATTGCTTCTTGGGTTGGTACGAAAACAAGGGAACCGAGGATGCTCCGCTCGAGGTGCGCGTAAGCCGCGATCCCAGCTATACGCTCCCCGCAGATGTCGATTTAACCGCGCCGCATACCTACATCGCCCGCTTTGAGTACCGAGTGGATTATTACGTTCGGGCTTATACCAACCATGAGTTTACGGACAGCAAGCTACTTTGTTCCGTTTGGAATCGCTATCAAACGCCCTTTGAGGAAAACGTCGGTAGTACCTTCGTGCGTGAAAACGTCGTCCACTGGGGTCCGGAGCATGTTGACCACGGTATAAAGGATAGGTATGACGAAACGTGTGGCACGCGCTTCACGAAGGAAACCCTTGTCGTGAGTCCCCTTAACGCGTACTCGCACAACGTTAAAAACGATACGGGAGCCGATACTCTAAAAAACCTCTATGCCGATACTGATTTTCCAGGCGCTGCAACTCTAAGCGATACTTGGACTTCGGCTTCGCTGAACGTAAAGGCCAAACTGGTGAATGATCGCTATCGCCTGAATTTCTGGACGCTTGAGCGCGATGGTGAATATTGGACATATGTGAAAAATCCCATCGAGAGCATAGTGCGTACAGATAAGAAGTACTACGTTCGCGCGATGATTACCACGGACGTTAATTTCTACAACAAGGGCGATAATGTCGTGAGGACTGCCACGCGGCGCTATGAGAGTAACTTGCTGCAGACCAAGGTGAACGGGGCGGATCCGACGTTCACGTATTACTACCCGCATGTTAATAAGTCGGTTAAAGTGGCCGAAAAACCAGAAGATGGTGAGAAAGGATCGTATGAGAGCCCCCTGACCCTCGAAGCTTCCCCGACCGATGCCGACATGGCCGTGCCGGGCTATAAGTTCCTGGGCTGGATTTCGACCGCCGAGGTCAAGAAGGATTCTGCCGTCTGGAAATATATCTATGATGTCGCCAACGACCCCTATGTGACGAGCGATCCGGAGAAGGCGACGCCATACTTGGCGACCGACGCGTCCAAGGTTACCCAGTGGCAGGATGCCTATCCCGTATACGTAAAATATAACGTTAACTACACCACCAACCTGCACCGCAAGGGCTTTGATGGAACGTCGGGCATCAATGTTCCGCGATTCGACATTACGCCTAAACTTGATCCTCAGCAGAACGGTGACGTGGTGGCTACGGTGAGCCCCGACATTACGACGACGGTGTATGCCGACGGTACTGGTGGCGCCTATCAGCTTAAGAAGCTCGAGATCGAGCTTCCCGACGGAACGGTAAAGAAGCTCGATCCGACGGGCGAAGGCGGCAATACCTATACCTATACAGTGGAGCCGGGTAAACCCTATACGTTTGTG
Source organism: uncultured Collinsella sp. (assembly GCA_900542305.1). GTDB lineage: Bacteria > Actinomycetota > Coriobacteriia > Coriobacteriales > Coriobacteriaceae > Collinsella. The sequence continues at coordinate 16,334 of UQMU01000026.1, forward strand.
GCCTACTACACGCCCATTGCGGTGGTGTATCACCTGAACGACACCGATATCGATGGCAAGCTCGCGCAGGAGGGCAATACGCTCGGCAGCCTTAAGGATGGCATGCCACTGCCGACGTATAACGTTGGCGACATCGATGCTGCAACGAACGCATACAATGCCTTCGTAGGCTGGACGGAAACTAAACCGGCATCCGGCAACGGTTATGTCATTTGGTCGGACGGCCTCCCCATGGTGAATACAAACACTGTGGTTAACGCCCCCATGGAGCTGTACCCGGTCTACCGTGCCAGCGCGGTAATTGTCCAATCGAATATCGATGCCAATCTGGATAACCCCGATTCCGTGCGTTTTCTTTCGCGCACCGACTCTGGCGATCAAATTTCGCTGGAAGTAAGAGCTACAGCTGAGGTTGTCGGCAGGGATGGCACCAAGTACGACTTTGTCGGCTGGTCGCGTGACTATGAATCCGATAGTAAATACACTCTGATGACCGAATACGATAAGTATCCCCTCGAGGGTAGTGAACCCTTTAAGGGCGCGACGTATACCGCGGTGTACAAGGTCACGCCGTATAAGGTGCGCTATCACAGCGTCGACGGGGCGGTCATCTTTACGGCGACGGTCGACTCGGGCGACGAGCGTGCGCAGGACGGTAAGCCTGGCTTTGTCTACACGGTCGATGTTCCCAAAATGGACGAGAGCGGCAACCCTGTCTACGACAACGACGGCAATCCTGTGATGGAGCAAAAATCCGTGGCGTACGATCCGGACGCCCACTCCAAGATCGTCGCGCTGCTCGATGAACAGGCTGCTGCCAATGGCGATAAGCGTGAGCTCTTCTTGGAGTGGCGATATGTGGGTGCGGATGGCAATGCGAAGTCTTGGGATGAGTTTAAGAGTGAGCCAGTCAAGGGTGACATGGACCTGTATCCCGTGACGTATCGCGTGGTTGCCAACGATACGTCTGATCCCGCGAGCCCCGTAACTATGACCGCGCAGCTTAAATGGCTGCTCGATCCCGCCGCCGCCAACACCGTCGATGACGGTGCCGACAAGGCGCCGTTTAAGGTCTGCTTTGCCGAGCCGTTTATGGGGACGCAACTGACTGTTACGGTAACGCAGGCAAGCTACGGCCCTGGTGCAGAGGGCGTTTCTGCGGCGGAAGAGCCTGTGAACGGCAAGTTTGTCTCGCTCTACAGCCTGGGTTCGAGTAATGGTTCGTTCGACCTGGCCAACCGTCTGGAGTATAAAAAGACGGGTGAAGACGGCCAAGGCGACGGCAATGCCGTGTTCAACTTTGACCAGACTCATGCGCTGACGATCGTTAAAAAGACTACCGATGCTAGTGCCATGGGACAGACGTTCCGCTTTAAGGTGACGAAGACGGCGGAGGGAGCCTCTCCCGAGACGCGCGTGGTCGAGGTGAAGGTCGATAAGCAGCAGCCGGAAAACGGTGAGACCTGGTATGTCGGCAGCGTGCAGTTCGCCGCTCCGGCGGGCATCTATACCGTCGAGGAAGACACGAATTGGGCATGGCGCTACGAGGGCGAGCTGAGCACGCCGGGCAAGGCGCCCGGTAAATCTGCCGAGCTGACGATTTCGTCTGCTTCGAGCGCGGGCGATGCGGTGGTGACGTGCGTCAACACGCGCGCGAAGGACAAATGGGTCGATGGCGGCTCGCGTGCCAAGAATGTTTGGGAAAACGGCACGCTGAGGAGGGAGGACAAGGATGACTAAGCGCAAGCGGATCGTTGCCCTCCTTGTCGGCGTCCTCCTTTTGGCCGGCGTCGTCGGCGCCTTTGCGTGGCTTTCGGTTACGGGCGTGCTGGTCAACGAGTTTGGCTTTGGCTCGGTGGCGCCTTCGGTGGACGAGACGCGCAAGGACAACGTGAAAAGGGATGTCTCGGTAAAAAACACGGGCTCGGCTCCGGCATACCTGCGTGTCGCGGTGGATATCTACTGGCAGGATAAGGATGGCGCGCGCCTGTGGGATGAGCCGGTTGCCGGCACCGACTACACCATTGAGTGGGGCGATAAAGGCGATGCCTCCGCCACTAACAGACCTTCGTCTTGGGTTCTTGCGAGCGACGGGTTCTACTACTGGACGTCTTCTGTTAAGCCGCTCGACAAGACGGGCGTGCTCATCAAGAGCGTGTCCGAGCGGAAGGCAGCTGGTAAGAACCTGGTCGTCGACATTTCGACCCAGGCAATTCAATCCACGCCCGACGATGCGGTTACAGAGGCATGGGGTTGCACGGTCAAGGATGGCGTGCTGGTGCCGCCGCATGGAGGTGCGTAAGTATGGCGTTCCCGATTCGCAAAGGCGTTGCGCGCTCCTTGCGTTGCGTGGTCGCGGCCATTCTCTGCGTGGTCGCGCTCGCCGTTCCCGCCCGTGCGTTCGCCGATACTCCCGCGATTGCGTATGACGGAAATGCGCGCCAGCTGACGGTCTCGGGGGCGACGATGTCCTCGGGGGAGCCCGACCTGTTTCCAGCTTTTAAAGATCTAATGCCGGGCGATGAGCGCGAGCAGCAGATCGAGATTCGCGCCACAGGCGTAAAGTCCCAGGTGCGCGTATTTGTGCGCGCCGTTGTCGATCACGAGACGACACACCTGCTGTCGCCCATCACATTAACGGCAGCGGTCAGCGATGCGTCCGCAGACTGGCTCCAGGCAGGAACGCCGGGCAGCGTGTTCGCCCACCCTACGCAGGTCGCAACGTTTACGAGCGATGGCAGCACAGTGCTCAATTTGCAACTAAGTGTCCCGACGTCGGTAGGCAATGAGCTTGCCGACGCAAACAAGACCATTCGCTGGGAAATCACTGCCGAGGACGATGGCGAAACAATTCCTGCGCAGCCCGCTGGCCCCAAAAAGCCCGGCCTGTTTGGCCTGGCTGCGACGGGCGACAACTCGCTCGCTCTGCTTTTGACGCTGCTAACGCTAGCGATTATCGCTTTTATGGTCGCGCTGTTCTTGTCTCAAAGGAATAAGCGCTAGGTCCATCTTCTAAATGCAACGCCCTCCCGGGTGGCGGGCACGAAGTTCCCTGCTCTACAGTCCTGCGCAAGTTGAAGGCCACAAGACGTGGCCTTCAACTTATATATGTTCAGCAGATGTCCCCATGACAAGCCGCGCTTCAACACCGAGGCGTCTGCCCGGCGACGCGGAATGTAAGGTTCATCGCGAGTTCCGCACGAGCCGGAGAGCACTTAATGTGCTCTCCGTGCGAGCAGGACTGTCCGAGCAGGGAACCTTACGTTCCGTGCCGCCGGGCAGACGAACCAGTTAAGACGCGCCGCTACTTGATCTTGGTCGTACCCGGTGCCAGGTTGGGGTCGGTCTCGTTGGCCTCGGTCTGGAAGTGCTCGGTGTACACGTTCTTGCCGTCGCGGAACATCTCGTAGTACTGCATCTTGGCGTAATCCTCGCGCGCCTTGGTGGCGGCTGCGGCAGCGGCGTCGTCACCGGTGACGTTGGAGGAGAGCGCCCAGCGCAGGCTGGCGTCCTCGTAGCCCACCGAGTTGATGGCGGGCAGCGACTTACGCAGCGTCATGTGCGCTTTCTGGTAGTCGGTCAGCGGGGCGCCGATCAGCTGCATAAGCTGGGTGGACAGGTAGTTGGTGGACAGGTCGTCGACCTCGCTCGTCTGGTCGCAACCGGCAACGTCGTAGTTAGCCCAAATGATGTAGTCGGTCTGCCACAGACGTTCCTGGTGCGTGGTATCGTCCTCGCCGGTAAACCACTTATCGTTGAACTTGGACGGGAAGAACGGCTGGTGGTCGCCCCAGAACACCACGACCACCTTGCGATCGAGTTTGCTCAGGGCGTTGAGGAAGTAGCGAAGCGCCTGGTCGGACTGCTCGATGCACGAGACGTACTCGTCGACATCGGACAGCGTGCCGTCCTCAACGGTCTTGGCGTCCAGGTCGGTTGTGTCGATGTTGAGATGCATCTGCTTGTCGACCGGCAGCAGGCCCGTGTCGTAGCCCGAGTGGTTCTGCATGGTCACGTCGAAGATAAACTGCGGATCGGCGTTCTGGTCGAGCAACTCGAGAATCTTGTCGTAGGTAGCCTGGTCGGTCACCATGCCGCGCAGGGTGTCGGCTCCCTGGAAGTCGTTGATGGACAGGAACTGGTCAAAGCCAAAGTCCTTGTAGACGTTCTCGCGGTTCCAGTTGGTCGCGTGGTTGGGGTGCATGGCTGTGGTGGAATATCCGAGCGACTTGAACTGCTCTGCCAGGTTCCCGGTCGTTTCCATGTTGTAGATGGTGTAGGGGTACACACCCGAGCCCAGGTTGGCCATGGAGTTGCCGGTCATAAACTCAAACTCGGTATTGGCGGTACCGCCGCCGTAGGCGCTCACGTAGAGCTTGCCGCGGCTGAGGCAGTTGGACAGGCTCTTAAAGTACTGCGGGCCCTCGTAGCCGGCGCGCATATTCTGGTAGATGGATAGATCCGAGAAGGTCTCGTTCATGATGGCGATGACCGTGGGCTTCTCGCTGTCGAACTGCTCCTTTGCGGCGGCGCGCTCGTCGCTCTTGGCCGCGTCGGACTTGTCGTAGGCCTTGGCGTACTTTTTGAGCGTGGCCTTGGCATCGTCGACGGAGTAGTCGGCGGGTTTGGGCGGCTTGATGGACTGCGCCGCACTAATAAAGGCGGGCAGGTAGCCCTCGCGCCAGTAGCTCTCGAGCGGGCGCCAGGTGTAGACGGTGATGCCGAGGGTGTTGTAGTAGTCGATGAGCGTGACATGCGCGGTTACGCCGCCCAGGCACAGCACTGCCACGAGCAGGTTGGTGAGCAGCATACGCTTGGCGTTGGCGGCACCCTTCTGACGGTGCGGTGCCACCAGGCCGGCGTACTCGCACAGCAGCATGGCGATGGCGGTAAAGCCCATGGACAGCACGCAGAACAGCGAGATCGAGAAGGTGTAGCCGTTGCCGGCGACCGCGGCGGCGGTGGAGATGGCCGAAAGGTCGCCCGGCTGGATGGGCATGGATTTAAACGTGATGACGAAGAACTCGGCAATGCCCAGGACAAAGAGGGCAAAGGCCAGGACCGCGGGAGCTGCGCCGTGGCGCTGGAATAGGAAGAACAAGCCGGTCATGAGCACGGTGATGATGGCCCACTCGAGCAGGATGCACAGGGGGTAGACCCAGGTAAAGTCGTGGTTGGACGAGACTTCCATTCCCAGCAGCGCAAAGACGCCGGCGAGCAGCAGGCACAAGACAGCGGCGACGAGCGGTTTGCCCACAAAGGCGCCGCGCAGGCGGGCGAGCTTGCCGGTGGGGGCGGGGGCGTCGGGCGCGGCGAACGCAAAGACGCGCGGGGCGATGCGGTCGCGTGCGATGCTGGCCCAAGCGCAGCCGGTGAGGATGGCGTTGGTTAGGATGAGCATCACAAAGGCGAGCGGCTCGTTTTGGGCGACGAGGCCAATGGCGCCCCAAATGGTCAAAAAGAGCTGGAACAGGCCGAAGGCGACGCTCCACCCAAGAGCGCTTTTGGCAACGGTGCCCGACTGAGCGCGAATGGCCTTGGCCTCGCGCAAGACAAGGTAGACGGTCGCCGCAAGACCGACGAGCGAGATGGCGGCAGCGAACATGCTGAGACTCCTCACAAACTAAAACCTACGAAAGCGGGGGTTTACCCGATTGTTACCAAGATATGCGCTGCAATTGGTGGCTGCGCACAACAACCAGCCATATTAACGCGCACGTGTGGCGGTGTGGCGCAATGGAGTGGCGACCTGCGCGATAATGGACGGGAATTACACGGAAACGTAAAGGCTTCTTAAAGAATTAGCGAGGATGAGGCGATGAACGAGCAGGTTTGCACCAAGGCTGTGGATACGTACGGCTATCCGGTCGAGACTACGGGCAATGCGGTGCTGGACACGTTGGAGCACCGTTCCTCCACGCGTGCCTTCGCGCGTGATGACGACGGCCGTCCCGTAGCGGTGACCGACGAGCAGCGGGCGGCGATCTTGCATGCGGCGAGTCGCGCACCGTCGGCGGGCGCCATGATGATGTATTCCATCGTGAGCATCCGCGAGCAGGCTACGCTGGACCGCCTGGCCGACCTGTGCGACCATCAACCCATGATTGCCAAGGCGCCCTGGGCACTAATATTTGTGGTCGATTATGCCAAGTGGATCGATCTGTTTGAGCACGTGGGCTGCTTTGAGCCCGAGTTTGTCGAGCGCACGGGCAAGGCGCCCCGCCGCGCGCCGGGTTTGGGCGACTTTGCCATCGCGGCCCAGGACGCCGTGATCGCCGCCCAAAACGCCGTGGTTGCCGCCGAGGCCCTGGGCCTGGGGAGCTGCTATATCGGCGACATCGTCGAGAATGCCGAGGAAGTGGCCGAGCTGCTCGATCTGCCGCCCTATACCATGCCGCTGTCGATGCTCATCATCGGCACGCCCCGTAAGGAGCGCCCGGCTATTGCGCATCCCGTGGTGAACCTGGTGCACGAGGAGCGCTACTGCCGCGCCGATGCTGCGACCATGGACGCGCAGGTGGCCGAGATGGACGCGATGTTCCGTCCGCATGCCCGCGAGGTGGGCGAGCGCGTGGTGGATATCTACACCCGCAAGCACACGAGCCCCTTTATGGCCGAGATGAGCCGTTCCATGGAGTGGTGGTTCAAAAACTGGCTCGGCAAGTAACGAATGCGGCGATGTGCCAAAGGGACAGTCCCTTTGGCACATTCCATATCGCCGTGGTGGCCTAAAGGCCGTATAAATGTTTATCTAGCTGGGAAAACAGTGCATTAAAACATGGGCCGATTACCTATAATCCCCTCGAACGTTAAAGTTGGGAGGAAACCGGCTTATGGAACAAAAGGCCAAGGAGGCAGCCTCGCACGCTGCGATTCCTGTGAGCATCTCGGCGATGCTCGTCACGCTGGGCGTGGTGTACGGCGATATCGGCACCAGCCCTATGTATGTAACCAAGGCGCTCGTTGCCGGCAACGGCGGCATCGGGAGCGTGACGGAGGAGTTCGTGCTCGGCGCGCTCTCCCTTGTCGTGTGGACGGTCACGTTGCTGACCACCATCAAGTATGTGCTCATCTCGCTGCGCGCCGATAACCATGGTGAGGGCGGCATCTTTGCCCTGTACAGCCTGGTCAGGCGCTGCGGCAAGTGGCTTATCATCCCCGCCATGCTGGGTGGCGCCGCGTTGCTCGCCGACGGCATCCTGACGCCGGCCGTTACCGTTACCACGGCCATCGAGGGCCTGCGCACTATCCCGGCGGTTCATGCCGTGCTGGGCGATGACCAGGGCCGCGTCGTCGCCATTACGCTCGCCATCATCATCGTGCTCTTCTTGGTACAGCGCATCGGTACGGCCAAGATCGGTCACGCCTTTGGCCCCATCATGACGCTGTGGTTCCTATTCCTGGGCGGCACGGGTCTGTTCTTTGTCTTACAGCACCCCGCCGTGCTGCTGTGCCTCAACCCGCTCCGCGGCATCGCCTTTTTGTTGAGCCCCAACAACCACGCGGGCATCATGATTCTGGGCAGCTGCTTCCTCGCCACCACCGGTGCCGAGGCGCTCTACTCCGACATGGGCCACGTCGGCCGCGGCAATATCTACGCTACCTGGCCGTTCGTTAAGTGCTGCCTGCTGCTTTCCTATATGGGCCAGGGCGCTTGGCTTATGAACAACGCTGCCAACCCCGAGCTCATGGGCATTGCCGACCTCAACCCGTTCTACCAGATGCTCGCCCCGGGCCTGCGCCCGTTTGCCGTTGGCCTTTCCACCGTCGCGGCCATCATTGCCTCGCAGGCGCTCATCACCGGCGCGTTTTCGCTGGTGTCCGAGGCCAGCCGTCTGGACCTCATGCCGCACATGCAGGTCTTCTACCCTGCCGAGACCAAAGGCCAGCTCTACATCCCCATGGTCAACAACGTCATGCTTGTGGGCTGCGTCATCGTGGTGCTGCTGTTCCAGAACTCGGCGCATATGGAAGCCGCCTACGGCCTTGCCATTACGCTGACTATGATGTGCACCACGCTACTGCTCTTCTTCTACCTGCACGAGGAGCGCAAGCTCAAGGTTGCTCCGTGGATCTTCGCGGCCTTCTTCCTTTTGCTCGAAGGCTTCTTCTTCGTGAGCTCGCTCACCAAGTTCTTCCACGGCGGCTATTTCACCATCCTCATGGCTGCACTCATCATGGGCATTATGGTGTGCTGGTACAACGGCACGGCGGTCGAGCAGCGCCAGTTTACGCTGCTGCCGCTGCGCAGCTACCTGCCGCAGCTCAAGCGCCTGCGCGACGACGACCGTTACGAGCGCATGAGTGACAACGTCGTGTACCTGACCAAGGACACCCATACCGACTACATCGACCGCGATATCGTCTATTCGATCTTGGACAAGCATCCCAAGCGTGCCCGCGCCTGGTGGTTCGTGAATGTCGAGACCATGGACGAACCGCACACCTTTGCCTATTCGGTCGAGACGTTCGGCACCGACTACGTGTTCCGCGTGCACCTGTACCTGGGCTACAAGATCAACCAGCGCGTCAATGCCTACCTGCGTCAGGTTGTTCAGGACCTGGCTGCCACCGGCGAGCTGCCGCCGCAGACGCATGACTACTCGGTCTACAAGGATCCGGGTAACATCGGCACGTTCAAGTTCGTCCTGATCCGTAAGCTTCTGGCGCCCGAAAGCGATGTGGAGCCCAGCGAGCGTACGGCCATCACGCTCAAGTACATCATTCGCCGCGCCGCCGGCACGCCCGCGCGTTGGTACGGCCTGGAGAACTCCAACGTGAGCTTTGAGTACGTGCCGCTGTTCACCAAGTTCAAGGCCGTGAACAAGATGCAGCGCCTGGCCCCCAACGAGCGGCCGTAGGCGCCGACGGGTTGCACGGAGTTGGTTTTCGATGGACAAGATTGAGACCGGGGAGGCAAACATGGATGCAAAGATGCTTGATGGCCGCGAGGTGGTTGCCGAGCTGGTACGTGAGGCACGCGCCGACGCCGCCGAAGATCGGTTCCTTACGAACCGTGCCAACATGGATATGGCCGATCGCGTAATTTCGATCGTGGCACTGGTATTTGGAGCGGTGTGCGTGTGTGCCCTGCTCGCGCACGTGCTGTTTGTCTAGCGACCGCCGGTTGCAAAGGCTATACACTTGGAACCACCACAAGGGAAACCACCACAAAGGTGCCTGTCCCCTTTGTGGTGGTTTTTGTTTTTGAGAGAGGGGCGGGACGCTGATGGACGTCCGTACGGACGGCGATATTGCCGATAGCTTTTGGTGGCGGCGCACAACGCTGACGCGCCGCACTCCTCTGTATGACGCCTGCGTATCGGTGGGGCTGCTGGTCGCGGCGACGATTGTGGGCGCGCTGCTCGACCATCCGGGTCTCGCGCCGAGCATCATGATCGTCTATGTGTTCGCCGTTCAGCTGTGCGCATTCTTTACCTGGAGTCGCCTGTATTGCTTGCTGAGCTCGGCTGCCGCCGTGGCGCTCTACAACTTCTTGTTTGTCGACCCGCGCTACTCGCTGTCGCTTATCGACCGCGGCTATCCCGGCATGTTCTTCATCATGTTCGTGGTCTCGCTTGTGTCGAGCTCGATTGCGTTGGCCCTGCGCCGCGCCTTGGCACAGGCTGCCGCCAGCGACCGCCGCACGCATATGGTGCTCGAGACCAACCGCATGCTGCAGCGGTGCGCCGATCAGCATCAGATCGTTCACGCCATGGCCACGCAGCTGGCACGTCTTTCGGGCTGCCCGGTCGTGTGGTACAGCGCCGACGCCGAGGGCGATGACCTGCTGCCGCGTGCGACATACACGGCCGTGGGCGATGCCGCACCGGTGCACGAACTGGCGCCGCAGATGCCGCCGCGGCTCTCGGCGTCCGCCTATGTGGGAACGCCGCTCGATGCCACCTATGGCGGCTCGGCGTTTTATGGCATCTACCTGACGGTTCGCACAGGCGACGGCTTCGCGCGCTCGGGCGACCCCGCCTCGGTGGTGGGCGTGCTGGCTATCGTTGCCGAGCCCGACGTGCTGACGCATGAGGAGCGGACACTTGCCGATGCCATCGTGAGCGAAGGCGAGCTGGCGCTCGATCGCGCCCGCGCCATGGAGGCCCGCGAGGAGGCGGCGGTGCTTGCCAAAAACGAACAGCTGCGCGCCAACCTGCTGCGCTCCATCTCGCACGACCTGCGCACGCCGCTCACCAGTATTTCGGGTAATGCCGATGTGCTGCTCGACCAGGGCTCGACCGGCACCGCGGTGCTCGATGCCCAGACGCGCCGCGGCCTGCTTCTATCCATTCGCTCGGATGCGCTGTGGCTCAACGCCACCGTCGAGAATCTGCTCGCCATCACCAAGCTCGAGGGTGGCGGTATGCGCCTGTCGACCACGCTCGAGCTCATGGACGATATCGTCGAGGAGGCGCTGCGCCACGTAAATCCGGCCGTGCGCGAGCACGACCTTAAGGTGGTGGCGTGCGATGAGCCGGCGCTCGTCAACGTCGATGCGCGCCTGATGGTGCAGCTGGTGGTCAATCTGGTGAACAACGCCATCACCTATACGCCCGCGGGTTCGCATATCGTGATTTCGATTAGCGTCGACGATGGACGCGTGGCGTGCTCGGTGGCCGATGATGGTCCGGGCATCGCACCCGAGGATCGCGAGCGGATCTTTGAGTCGTTCTATACCGCCAACCATGGTCTGGCCGACAGCCACCGCAGCGTTGGCCTGGGTCTTTCGCTCTGCCGTTCCATTGCGTTGGCACATGGCGGTAGCATAGAGGTTGCCGCGGCGGACCCGCACGGCTCGGTCTTTACGATTGAGCTTCCTGCCGCCGACGTTTCGTTTGATAAGGAGTAGCGCTGTGCCGAACTCTGCCGTAAAACCGCTCATCTTGGTCGTTGAGGACGACCCCGCCGTCCGCAATCTTATTGTTGCCGCGCTCGAGGCGCACGGCTTGCGCCATATGGCTGTGGAGACCGCCCATGCCGCTATCGCCGCCGCCTCGTCGCAGACGCCGAGCATTGTGCTGCTCGATCTGGGCCTGCCCGATATGGACGGCGTCAAGGTGGTGGAGTCGGTGCGCGCATGGTCGGGCATGCCGATTATCGTGGTCTCGGCGCGCAGCGAGGACGCGGACAAAATCCGCGCGCTCGATGCCGGTGCCGACGACTACCTGACCAAGCCGTTTTCGGTCGAGGAACTGCTCGCGCGCATTCGCACGACGCTCAGGCGCCTTTCGTATGCGCAGACGGGCGGCGTTGTCTCCGAGGGCTCGTTCGATACCGGTGAGCTGCATATCGATTTTGATGCCGGCATCGCCACGATGGATGGCGAGGAACTGCATCTGACGCCGATCGAGTATAAGCTCCTGTGCCTGCTGGCGCATAACGCCGACAAGGTACTGACGCACCAGTTTATCCTGCACGAGATTTGGGGCACGGCAACTAAGAGCGACCTGGCGAGCCTGCGCGTCTTTATGGGCACGCTGCGCAAGAAGATCGAGTCCGACCCCGCGCATCCGCGCTATATCCAGACGCACGTGGGTATTGGTTACCGATTGGTCATCCAGGGATAGGTCGGCATCCGCCATCCCAATATGAGTTGCGGTGAAATACGGTCTAAATTTGCCTAATTCCAGGCAAAAGGGGGTGCGGACAGAAAGTTGGACCGTGAAGCGGTCCGGACTGGAGGTTCGCATG